>JAGHAM010000035.1 GCA_021161465.1 Candidatus Iainarchaeum sp.
CAATCAAATAAGTAGATAAACCCTTTCAGACGGTATGGTGGTTGCGTTGTTTGCTTGCCGGCACTCTCAGGAATGACTGCGCTGATGTCTTTCGGTCCGTCAAAACCATTCTTTTTTGGTAGTTTATCATAGAATTGTTTAAATCTGGTATTCCCGGCGCTTAGCAGTTTATCCGCACCTTGCGGGATTTTATATAGGACTCCATCCAAACCCATCTCTCTTGCCCTTTCCTTTAAATGGTCCAGAAGCAACGAACCCCATTTGTCATATCCAATACCAGCAAACCCAATAGGAGCATGCTCCTGAAGCTCTTCAATTGTCAGGAGTCTCTTGCCGTTTATGTGATGAATATCAGTTACAGTTGCGGAACCTAGATAAATACCATTCAGTTCAACACCAATTTCGCCCCCATTATACCTTACAAGCTGGTTTTTCATCGTGTGAACAATCGGCTTTATGGAGAGTTCAAGCCCTGGAGGGAGGTTTAATGAAGATTCTAGGGACCTTCTTATCCCTTCTACACTTTCCTCTGGCTTTTCAACACCAGCGTTTTTTAGAATGCCCCACAAGCGAGAACCCCTTATTTCCTTAAGTTTCTCGCCAGGGTTTTTGGATGAAAGCAGCTTTTTGAGCTCCTCTCTTGTCTTCATCCCAATTTTCCCAAAATTATAAGGGCCTGATTCCAGTTTCTTCTCTTTCAGAAGTATATCAATCTTATCCTTTGGGATGTTAGAGCTTACGTACCTTAGAATGGCATTTAATGGCAGTTTCCCGCCGTGTTTCTCAGCTAGATGATTGAGCTTTTCCCAGTCAACCCACGAGGCCCGGCCGTTGCAGATAGAAAGAACCTTTTCCTTCAGGTGCCCATTTGGTTTTGTTTGAAAGTAGTCAGGCTCTGTGCCTTCTTTCTCCTCCACAAGCTTGCTGAGGACGCCTAACAAAGAATCCCTGCGGTTCCTGTACTCAAATGAGAATCTGTTGACGGTAGTCTTAATCCCAGGGTTTTCCTTGAGGACTTTTCCATACCTTTTCAGGAATTCTTGCTCCTTCTGGGCTCTTGATTCTAACTTTTCCATAATATCTTAGTAAAGGTGAAGGTTAATAAAGTTATTGCAAACACATAGGATTAACAGATAACCTTTAAATGTCTTATAGCTCATATCTTTTGAGGGGATTGAAGCCAATGGATGTAAAGAAAATATTAGCTGAGAAGAAAGCTTTAGTTGACAGGGAGGTCATGAAGTACCTACCAAACAAAGAGCCGATTTTGCATTATAAGATGATACAAGATTACCCTTCCCGTGGTGGAAAAGGTCTCAGGCCTGGTTTGTGCATTTTGACATGCGAAGCCTATGGCGGGTCTGATGAGGACGCATTGCTTTCAGCCGCAGCCCTTGAAATGTTCCATAATTGGGTTTTGATTCACGATGACATAGAGGATTATTCAGATGAGCGTAGGGGTAAACCCTGCCTACACAGAATCTATGGAATCCCCCTGGCGATAAACGCGGGGGATGCCCTCCATATAAAAATGTGGGAAGTTCTCCTTGGCAACAGAGAGAAACTTGGCGAGAAAAAAACACTTCATGTAATGGATGCGTTCGTGAAGATGATTACTGAAACTACAGAGGGCCAGACACTTGAACTTTCATGGGTTAAAAACAAGAAGTGGGACGTTTCAGAGGATGACTATTACACTATGATAAAGAAAAAAACTGCTTGGTATACGTGTATAACTCCAATGAGGGTTGGCGGAATAATAGCAGATGCACCAGAGGAACATTTGGAGAGTATGGCTGATTTTGGTGTCTCCCTTGGGAAAGCTTTTCAAATACAGGATGATGTGTTGAATCTAGTGGCAGATGAAAAGGAATACGGAAAGGAGACCGCAGGGGATATCTGGGAGGGAAAAAGAACCTTAATGCTAATACATTTATTTGATCATTGCACCCCTAAGGAGAAGAAGAGAATAGTTGAGATAATGAACAAATCAAGGGGAGAGAAATCCGAGAGCGAGGTTTTGGAAATTCTGGAGCTCATGAGGAGATACGGGAGCATTGATTATGCAAAGAGTGAAGCTCTTGCTCATGCCCAAAAAGCAAAAAACATATTTGACAATGAGCTTAAGGATATGCCAGAAAATGATGCGAAGGAAGCTATTCGTGCCCTAATCGACTATGTTATCGAAAGGAAACTATAAGCTTAAGCTTTGAATGCTTCTTCCGGGTTCTCGACGCGTATGCCATTGTCTGTTATGTACAGTGGTATTATATCCTCTGAGTGCTTGGTAGCGCGCATCTTTCGGATGTATAGCGTCCTTTTCGTCCCACCCTCTGTTTCGCTTGTGCCGAGATAGTGCAACAATATAACAGCATCTGCAACATATTCTTCAACACCAAATTTCGAGAATTGCATTGGGCCAACACCAAATTGCTGTTCTGGAACCTCAGACACAAAAATTGAGGTGAGCTTGTCTTTCCTTAACATGTAAGACAGCTTAAGCACGAGGTCTCTAACCTTGCTTGGGTCGCTAACGTGCACGCCTAGCGCTGGCAAAGAGTCAACTACAAGGCGCTTGGCTCCTATCTCTCTTGCCATCTGCATTATACCGAGTATGACCCTGTCTATATCAGTTATCTCTGTGGTGAGTTGGTACCTTTCTTCAGACGGCAAACCTATCCTAGAGCGCAATAAATCAACGATTCTAAACTTGCCCTGGTCCTCAAGGCTCCTTAGGTCCCAGCCAAATCTAAGCATATCTTGCCTTGTAAGTTCAGGCCTTTCGTCTATAGTTACGTACACTCCAGGTTCTCCATAGTCAACAATACCCTTATACAAATACTGCATTGAGAATATGGTTTTTCCAGTACCACAGCCACCGCTAAGTAGGACGGTTCTGCCACGCGGGAATCCCCCTTCAATAAGTTCATCTAAACCATAGACGCCTGTAGGAACCCTTTCCATAAAATCACCGTTACAAAAATAAGTTGACGGAGCTTAAATAGTTTTCCCTCACAAACCATTTAAATATCCCTTACCTACTAAAAATTGATGGAAGTTATAGACGACTTCGATAAGGCTCTTGAGATAATGAAGAAAGATGCAGGAGACAACCCTGCGTTGCAGGAAAAAGTTGAAGAGCTTAAAAAGGTGCGACCAGAGCTGGTGAAGGCAGTTCTTACTAGAAACCATAAAAGGGCAATGCAGATACTTGAAGACGCGTTTGAGATTGAGCGTAAAATTCATGATTCTCATGAGGCAAAGCCGCCGATAGAACTTCCACCTAAAAAGGAGATGGAGAAGGCTCCTGAAGCAATAAAGGAGAAGAAAGAGGAGCCAGTGCCAAGTGACGATGAGTTCAATCTTCCAGAGGAACCAAAGTCTCTGGTTAAACCTGTTAAGAAAGAAACAATCAAGCCCACCGAGCCAGCCCCACCAAAACCAGTCGAGCAGAAACCTGAACACCAGCAAAAGGAAAAGCATGTTGCACCTAAGGCTCCACAAGCAGAGAAACATATTACACCTAAGGCACTGCAACTTCCTGAGCCTTTGGAACCACCCAAGGAGCCAGCAAAAGAGCTTTCTACTTTAAGTGATTATGCAGAGAAGTCACTTGAACTTACTAAAAAGACACTCTCCCACCCAGTAAGGGGAATGTCAAAGGAAGAGAAAGAAAAGCTGGAGGAGTGGAATAAAAAGAGACTGCAGGAAGTCGAGGAGGAGTTCAAGAAGATAGCCCAGGAATGCGAGAGGATAAAAAGCAACTGGAAGAACATTGAGGACATAAAAGGTGATTATGGGGAAATTACCAAACAGGTTAAGGACGTTAAGAAGGAAGTTGAGAGGCTTCTCAGAGAGAAAAGAAGGATACAGGGGAGGATAAAGGCAATAAAGAAGAACATAGATGATCTGCACATAAAGAAAAACCAGGAGTTTGGGGTGACCAAGGATGCCTACAAATACTTCTGGAATGAGTTGCTTATGGTTTCAGTCAAGCTGGTTGAGATAGAGGAACTATTGGAGAAGAATGAGCAGGTTACTGATGTTGACCTGATGGAGCTGAAGAGGAACGTTGAGGCTCTTGAGAAAAAACTTGGTACAATTCATTTCGTTGCAAAGAAGAAAGCTATGGCAGTCAGCAGGGTAAGACACAAACCAAATAAGTCCAACAAGGTAAAAGCTAAGTATATGTAGCTTATTTTTTGTCTGTTAGTTTTGAGAGTGCACTGTCCAGTATGGGTATTGCAATATCTAGCTCTTTTCTAGTAATTGTTAACGGGGGCGAAAACCTGATGGAGCTTTCTCCACATGGCAGGAGTATAAGACCTTCTCTAAGGCATTCTTTGAGCACCTTGTCCCTCTCTTCCTTGGCTGGCTTTTTTGCTTTTTTGACAAGCTCAATGCTAGCCATAAGTCCCTTCCCACGCACATCCCCAATAAGTTCGTGCCGTTCCTGCAGGTTTTTGAGGAGTTTTAGCAGATAAGCTCCCTGCTTCTTTGCGTTTTGGCCAAGTTTGTGGGTTCTCGCGTATTTGATGCTGGCAATCCCTGCAGCACAAGCAATGAGGTTTCCACCCATAGTATTAGCATGCGCGCCTGGCGGCCAGTCCATAAGCTCTTTTGGGGCGATGGTTGCCCCCATTGGGAAGCCCCCACCAAGCGGTTTACTCATGGAAACGATATCCGGCGTTACACCAAAACCCTGCATTGCAAGGAATGTTCCAGTTCGATAGTAGCCAGCTTGGACTTCATCGTCTACCATAATTATATCCTGTTCATCACATATGCGCCTGAGCTCTTTATGGAATTCCTTTGGTGGGACTATATAGCCCCCTTCCCCCTGTATAGGCTCTACGAATAGTCCACTGATTGGTTTTTCTTTCAATTTTTTTTCAATCACATCGATGCATGCCATCCCGCAGTCAGGGTATTTGAGGCCGAGCGGACAACGGTAACAGTAGGCATATGGCAGGTGGATTGCAGGTAAGAACGGTCCGAATCCATCACGATGGACTTTTTTAGAGTGTGTCAACGAAAGCGAGCCCATGGTGCGGCCATGGAAGCTCCCATTGAATGCTGCAACCCATTTCCTGCGCTTATTCCATTTAACCAGCTTATATGCAGCTTCCACAGACTCTGTTCCAGAATTTGACAGGAATACTCTGCCATTGCGCAGTTTTGGTGGCATAAGGGCTAAGAGTTCCTCGCTAAATCTGACTGGTAGCTCGGAGTAGAAATCTGAGAAGGCTGGATGGGTAAGCTTTTTGACCTGCTTCTCCACAGCGCGTTGCACAACAGGATTACTGTTTCCTATTGAGGCCACAGCGACAAAAGCAGCCATATCTAAGTACTTGTTCCCATCAATATCCCAGACATAGCAGCCTTTCGCGTGGTCAACCACAAGTTCATAGGCCCTGGTTAAAGATGGGGACACAACCTTGCTGTCTCTGGCGATGACTTTCCTTGCTTTAGGGCCGGGTGGGTTTGATTTCATACTCATACCTATCACATCTAATCAATGTCTATCTGTGCCTTTTGCAGCTTACCTGAATAGTCGAAATACACTGTTTTGGTTTCTGTGAATTCTTCTATGGCACCGATGCCTCCTTCTCTTGTGCTACCAGTGTCCTTGACCCCTCCAAATGGCAGGTGTACTTCACTTCCAATAGTTGAGGAGTTCACATATGTCAGCCCTGCCTCAATGGCTCTCACAGCTGTGAAGGCGTTGTTCACACTGTTGGTGTATATCGCTGAGGATAAGCCATAACCTGTGGAGTTAGCCCAGTCGACAGCTTGCTTCAAGCTCTTTACGCGCATGATAGCAACTACTGGTCCAAAGACCTCTTTCTGGGCTATATACATCTTCGGTGTAACGCCGGTGAATATCGTGGGTTTGAAGAAGAATCCTTTGCCGTTGATTTTAGTTGGCTTTCCACCAATCACCAGCTTAGCTTCCTTTTTGGCTAATTCCACATCCTTTTTTATGCTTTCAAGCTGTTTCTTGCTGACAATCGGGCCAACATCTGTTCTTGGTTTGAGACCATCTCCAAGCCTAAGCTTACGTGTTCTCTTAACCAACATATCAAGGAATTCTTCATATATTTTTTCGTGAACTATTATCCTGGAAGTTGCTGTGCACCTCTGACCTGTAGTCCCAAAGGCCCCCCATATGCATCCATCCAGAGCCAGGTCAAGGTCGGCATCGTCCATAACTATTATTGGGTTCTTTCCTCCTAGCTCAAGTGAAATACGTTTTAAGCCTGCTTTTTGTTTTATTGAAAGCCCAACCTCACGTGAGCCCGTGAATGATATGCCCCGGACGTTGGATGTAACTATCGTTTCCCCTACTTCACGGCCAGAGCCAGTCACCAGGTTGGCTACACCAGCGGGGATACCTGCTTCATCAAATAGCTCAAAAAGCCTTGTTGCACAGAGAGGGGTGTAAGATGCTGGTTTGAATACTACAGTGTTACCAGCTATCAATGCTGGAGCAATCTTCCATGCAGGAATTGCGAAAGGGAAATTCCATGGTGAAATTAGCCCTAGCACACCTATTGGTTCCCTTACAGTCATGCAGAATTTCTCTGGAAGCTCTGATGGAGTTGTTACTCCATAAAGTCGCCTTCCTTCGCCAGCCATAAGTTCAAACATATCTATGGCTTCTTGCACATCACCAAGACCCTCAGCCAGTACCTTGCCCATCTCCTGTGTGACCAGTCGACCAAGCCTTTTCTTGTTCTTCTTAAGCAGCCTCGAGACCTCAAGCAGAAGCTCACCACGCTTTGGCGCTGGTACGAGCCGCCATCTTTTGTAAGCCCTCCATGCAGCCTTGATTGCTGCCTTGGTATCCTTTGCATTACTCAACTGAAATTTCCCAAGCACACTTTCCGTGGCTGGGTTTATGCTTTCAAAAGTCCTGTGAGAGGAAGAGGACACCCATTTCCCATCAATATAATTTTTGAAAGTTTTCATCTTACCACCCTAACCTAACTAAACGAACATGCCCTTAAAAAGAATTTGGTTTTATTCTCCTGGGAGTCTCATGCCATGTCCAGACAGTAGTATCTTATAGTTGAGGGACCCAAGCAGCTGCAGTGACTGCTTTAGGGCATTCTTATCACCACCTGGGAGGTCTGTCCTGCCAGTGCCATAAGGAAACAACGTGTCGCCACTTATTAGGATTTGTTTCTTTTTGCTGTAAAGGCTTATAGAGCCAGGTGTGTGGCCCGGTGTGTTGAGCACCTCCCAGCTATGGAAGTTGTGTGGAATCTCCTTTGCTGCTACAGGAATGTATTCTGAGTTGAACATATCTGCAAGTACCATTTTTGAGCCCTTGGAGCTTATTGCCTGCAGGTCGGGGGAGCGCGCATATACTGGACAATCAAATAAGTGGTTTGCCCCAATGTGGTCAAAATGACAGTGGGTGTTAACAATTGCATCGATGCTGTTGATTGGAATGCCAATGTTATCTAATGCATCAGCAAGTTCTGCGAAGAAAAAGCCAGTTCCAGGGTCAATGAGGATTTTGATGTCCTCAAGGAGTAGGTAACTATAACAATCGAATTGCCTTCCAGGAAATGCATAAACAGTGTCCTTTACCTTGTAACTCATAGCGTTCATAAAACTCAGCAATTAAAATTCGTTACAGGTATGTTCTTCCCAAAGACTACACCTTCTATACCAGGGCTCAAGTCAGCGACTTTACTCCTAGTGTACTCGCTGGTTCCACCTGGTGGTATAGGCGTGTTTGATGTGTCCTCATAGGTATTTCCAGCTACCATTATTGTGAGCCCATCTGCCTGTGGTTCTATGGGCAGGTCCCCCTGGTTTTTGATAATGAGTTTTCCATCAACAGCGTCGCAATTGACAGATATGCCCTTTAAGCCAATGGTTGGTTTCTGTACTGGGGGTGTATTGTCTTTAGTTGGTTGTCCAAATAGGATAAAGGCGCCCACCCCACCACCAATTATCACTATTGCCAATACTATTGCCATAAGTAGTAGTTTGGTTGGAAACTTTTTCTTGGGTTCGCTCTTTGGTGCTTCTGGCTGCTTAGGTTCTTGCTTTGGCCAGGGAGTTTGCACAATGGGCTTTGCTTGTTGCGTAGTTACTAGAGTTTTAGGTTCAGTTGGAGTAGCTGTCTGTGTTGGTGGAGTCTGTTCTCGTACCTGTGGTGTTGTTTCAGGGGCGGGTTTTGTGACCTCCACCGGCTTGTAGCCAGCGAATTGTTTCGTTGGTGTCACGGGTGAAACTTTAACAGGCGTTTTCTCATCTTTGTTTATGTATTCCACTATACCCTTTGCAAAAGGCGATATCGGCCTACTGGTTTCTGAAGTTTCTTCCTTGGTGCTCTGGACAACTGGTTGGCTCACAGGGCTGAGAGTTTCTTCTACTTTAGGTACAGTCTCTGGTTGTAGTGTTGGAGTTCCCTCTAATTTGGGCTCTTGAATAAAAGTTTGCTCTTTGAGCGTTTTCCCAGCAGACTCTTCTCTCATGGATTCACGGGCTTTTCTGGCAACAGTTTCTGCAAGCGGCTCTATGGTTGGTTTTTCAAGCGGCTCACTTATCGGCTGTGGTTCTGGTGATGCCATTTTTGGTTGTTCCACCACTGGGGGGGTTACCCCTGCTGATTTTTCAACAATGGGCTTTGGCATCTCTACAGGTTGAATAATATTTTTAGGTTTCTGTTCTGGCTTTGTTGGTTCTACCAATGGTTCCTCTGGTTCTACCAATGGTTTCTCTTCAGCTTTGGGTACTGTAGTTTCCGATGACCCAAACGGTTTTGGCTTACTTTCCATAAGATTCGATTTAGACTCAGAGCCAGCTTCCAGGCTTGTTACAAAGCTATCCTCTATGCCTTTACTAGCGATAGTCGTGCTCCCTTGGAAGGCATCTACAATCTCTTCTTTGCTCAGTCCCATGATAGAGAGGATTTCCTCTATGTGTGAGCGAGGCACACCGCTCTTTAATCTTTCTTTAACATACTTTTTTATATGTTCATCGACCATCTTCTTCAACTAATTGAAAAAGAAACTAGTATTTAAGCATTCCAGAATTGTATGTTTAGCTTGGGATAACCTTTTTAAACAAGATAGCCTTCTTTTATTTGTGGGGATTATGAGAAGTAAAGCGTTTGGGTTCATCGATGTTGCCCTGTTGGCTGTTTTGATTCTTGTGGTCATTGTGTTTACTGTTCTGCTATTAAATCTCCCTGGCTCTCAAGTTCCTCCTACCAATGGGTCTGATTTGCCTCCGCCATCATGGAATGGAAGCGCCAAATGCGGCAATGGCATAGCTGATGAGGGCGAGACCTGTCAAAACTGCCCACAGGACCTCAGTGCAGCGGAGTGTGCGTGTTTTTCTCCGCATACAACAGCACCAAAACTTGGAGAGAAGTTTTATCTTTGTAGCAATGAAACTGTGACCATAGACTGGTTGAAGATAAAGCTACTGGATCCTACGGCAAAGAGAATAGAAGTAACCACACCCACAAGGTCGTACACAACTACCTTATCGCAAGGCTTGGCCGAACCTGTTGGATACTGGAAGGGCACCGTTTTCAATGGTTTTGAACTGACACTTGAGAAAGCAGTTCAGGATGGGATTGCTCTAAAGGTGGACTACCAAACTAAAGATTTGAGCCTACCTTTCACCGTGGCGAACGGAGAGATAATTAAGATTAGGAATACACCCCTGAAGATAGTTGCAGACGTAAATATGTCCTCCCTAAGCGTGACACTTAAGACAGATGATGGAAAGAGCATAAAGACGCTAGATGTGGGGGATAAGGTTGATATGGAGGGGTACACTGTGACCTACTTAGGCTCAAGTGATGCTGAACCAATCCTGAAGGTGACACGAGAATGAGAGCAATACCTCTTGTGCCGACTGCAATCATATTCCTACTTTGCTTTGCTAGTGGTCAGGTTGGGCTGGCGTCTTGGGGGGATACTTTTGATAATAGTTCTCACGTAGCAACTTCTTCAAATATTGAGATTTCAAGTGGTTCTGCTCATTTGGCTCATTTAAGCACTGCTAGCTTCACCAGAGGGCAGTCAGTTGAAATTGTTACAGAACCCAATATTTGGAATTACACAGCATCTGTGAGTGTTCCAATGGGTTTCCTCACTAACAAACTTTCATTGAATCTAACGGGAGAGGTAGTGGAAACAAGTTCGAAAAAACCTCTAGATGTTGTTCTGGTAACTGATGTTTCTGGGAGTATGGGTACCACAAAGATGCGTGCAGCAAAAGAGGCCGATAGAATTTTTGTTAATACGGTGCTACCAGATGACACGGGTCAGACACAGGTAGGTCTTGTTAGTTACTCTTCTGACGCGTATTTGGACAGCTGCTTGACTGATAATAAAGGGGCTTTGATAGATACAATAAATAGTTATAGTAGTGGTGGCATGACTTGCATAGCATGCGGAATGGAAATTGCAATAAGCTTGCTTGAGGCAAGCCCAAAAGAGAATAAAGTAATTTTGTTAGTGACTGATGGTGAGGCAAATACTGTCAACAAGACAACATCCAGTGGAACCTGTGATGGGATTGCAGTCCTAAATGAGGTTACTGGTTCTTCCTCTGGTTCTGCAAAAAGCATGTCTAGAAAACTAGCTAAGGTGGCTAATGAGAAAGGTATTGTACTTTACACCATTGGATTTGGAAGCGATGCTGATGATGCACTTTTGCAAGATATGGCAGATAGCGCTAATGGGGACTATTACTATGCTCCCTCTGCTGAAAATCTAAGGGACATCTATAAAGCTATAGCAGTCAAGACTAGCAGGTCTTATCCTGCAAATGTCACTATCAATGTTGGGGGAACAAACGAGAGCTCCACTCAGTTGTATTTACTAGGCGAGGTAAAAAGCAATGTAGTTAATTTGACTACTCAGTTGTCGAGCTTGCTGGCATTGTACAAAACCTGTAACTGCTCACATTGTAGTGTTAATGGAAATAACTGCGTGATAGGCATTGGCATCAAGTCAGAATCAGGGGGAACTTTGCACTTCAGCAATTTAGACTTAAGCGGAATGGCTGGCTCTGGTGGGCTTGCAAGCAAGGTAATCAGGGCGGGCACTCCATTTGGAGGCTGGCATGAACTGTGCTACGATGCTGGAAACATAGATTCGAACAAGGATATAACAATAGAACTATTTGATGAG
Organism: Candidatus Iainarchaeum sp.; assembly: GCA_021161465.1. Classification (GTDB taxonomy): domain Archaea; phylum B1Sed10-29; class B1Sed10-29; order WALL01; family JAGHAM01; genus JAGHAM01. The sequence continues at coordinate 11,172 of JAGHAM010000035.1, forward strand.
TATGGGAATCATTTATTGTGCTCTTATTGTACAATCCCCATCAACAGCCTAGCCGATAATGGTATGCATTGCTTTGATATAAGCAATATTGTCACGTCAAGAACTAACATAACACTAAATGCAAGCCTATATTCCACTGACAGGACAAGCTCACCAGAACTGAGATATTGGAACGTATCCTGGATTAATGCTGTACCTCCCGCCACGGATGCAGGCGGACCATATATCTGTACCACTGGAGAGACAGTGGTGCTTGATGGAAGCAACACAACAGATGCTTCATACTGTCCAGCTGGTGGCGGTTCCTGTTCTAGTTTAAATTATACATGGTCCCTAACTGGGCTGAACAGTGTATGGTCTGATACTTTTAACGGGGTTAAACCCTCATTCACATGCCCTCCTGTTGGGAGCTACTCAGTTTCTTTATCAGTTACTAATCCCAGTAACTTAAAGGGTGTCTATAACACTTACCTCCAATCAAACCCAACAAAACCAAATCTTACCATAGAGACGACATACGTGACTGGGCCATCGATTGTAGGTATACCCACTGAGATAACCCCAACCGTGAAAAACACAGGTATGTCAAAGAGCCAAAACTACAATATTTCTTATAGCGTTCTTGATGAGAATAACAATACAATATACCAGGGAAAGAACGTAAGGGTGTCAGGCTTGCCTGGTGACAGGAAGAGGAAGAACTCCTTTAAGTGGACACCGGATAAACCCGGGAAATATACAATCCAGATACAGGTGCTTAACGAAACTGGCGGCGTTGTATATGCTGATTTAAAAACTACTTATGTGAAGAAACCAGAGGGCACCAGCTTTGTTGCACCCGAATACCCTGGAGCCTCCATGTTGATAGTGCTGTTGCTGGTACCCCTTATCTCGTATGCATTCTTGCGCAGAAAGCGCGAATAACCTGAGCTGACTAATCAAGTTTTATCTTTAGCTTTCTGGTTTTTGGATTTATCTCAACGCCAAGCTCGTTGGATATCTCTTCCCAGCTCTTGCCATCTTTCTTCATCTGGTTTATCCTGGCGAAAAGTCCCTGTAGCTCGTATAAATGAGCGTAAATCATATCACCATTGGCTTTGCCCTTCTTTATCTTCTCCTCCAACTCTCCAATTGCTTTCTCTTGCTCCTTGAGTCTTTTCTCCAGCTTCATCTGTTTTTTGTCTTCCTTTGGTTCGGTTTCTATGCTGCTTGAGTAATAGTCATCGACTGCTTCATTAAAGGTCTTCCTTGGCTCGAATTTATCTTCCCTGGATTTTAACTCCACAATAACAGGTTCACCCTGTATCCCTGGTTTATACTCATCCAAAATTTTCTTTAGCTCAGAGAATAATCTTAAAATCTCTTCATCAGTTGGTTCTTCCTTGTTTTTGTTTATGCCTGCTCTGAAGCAGACTTCTTCGAGGTATTTTCCACTCATGTTTAAGTGCTTTACCATAGAGCGGATTATGTCTTTTTGGTCGAAGATTTTTTTGAATTCCTCGATGGAAACCTCCCTCGGGTCGAGGCCCTGTGGCTTTGGGAGGGTATACAGCTTCCCGGGTTTGATTACCCTATCCTTCCATCTCTCATGTCTGAGGCAATGTAGGGTTTTACCGTCCTTTTCTATGATTAGATTCCCCTTTGAGAATATCTCCATCACTATGGTGTACCCATTGTCGAATTTTATCCTAACCACCCGGTCAAAGCCAGCTTGGCTGACCTCGATGGCTTTAGAGCCCCTTAGGTGTTTTCGTGCAAACATAGATATGTTAGAGGGTGGTTTAGATTCACGTGAGTACCTGGTCATGAAGACAGATTCTCCAGGCATGAAAATCAACTCGTGAGAGGTAAGTTTTATCTTAAATCCCCCATCGATATCTTGCATTTTTTCGAAATAACAGCCTTCAAGCTCTTTAAATTCCTTTACTAGCCAGCTAACCTCAATGTTTGTGACGGACATGGTTTTTACCCCGTATTCTTCCCCACATACCCTTCAGGTCGTCAATCAGCCATTCAAATGCCTCTACCCTAAATTCGTATACATACAGCAGTCCTGCCAGTGCGCCAAACAGGTGTATCAGCATAGATGGGGGAGTTGCAGCCTCCTCTTTACTACCTCTCTCTATTGTCTGCTTCTGCTGTTCTTTTACTTCTTTTACCTTTACAGTCTCATTTAACTTTTGTGTGAGGTTCTGGACGATGACTATCTCAGGAGTTATGTTTTCTCCCTTAGCTTTCTTTTCATTTATCTTTTCCTGCAGTTCGCGCAAGCTTGTGTTCAATTGTTGTATTTCACTAACTTTTTCATTTATCACTTTTTCGTGGGCGGTTTCTATATAACTAATGACAGCTTGTGTTGCAGGGATTGCAATGAACGATGCGAAAACGACACATGCAATGATAACTATCACAGTCTTCTTTATGTCTGCCATATAACCAGCAACGAGTAGACCAGCTATCCCTGCTGATGAGCCTATGACCCATGTTCCTGGACTCAATAGGGCATAACAAAACCCAGCGACAGTACCTGAGAACAAAAACACACCGAGGGTATCTTTCCACCCAAACCTGTTTTCGGCGATTAACCCGACAGGTACGAGAACCAGCAGGTTGGCAAGTAAGTGCTTTATCCCGATGTGCATGAAGGAGTAGGTGAGGGCCCCTATTAAGTTATTTCTACTGACGCCAAAGAGGTACATCTGGCTTATGGGATATACATACAGCTGGCCTTTTGACATGAGAAAATAAGCAACTATCAGCGATATAGTTATCGTTAGTGTAGCACGAGCTTTCATCATTAAGGCTTAAGTGCGTAAACTATTTAAGAGTAGCCTTTGGGCTATATGTTCTTCAAAAAGCTCATGGCAAGCTTAGCGGCGGCTGGGCTCTTCTTGACCATGATTTTTAGCACAGTTTTCAAACCCTTGCCATGCCCGAGCTCTAATATCGTTTCCGGGTCAACAGCATCAGCTATTAGTTCCATCTGCTCATCGTTGAGTTTTTCAAAGAACTGCCTCACTTTAAGTATTTTCTTGAACTCCTTCCCTCTGGTTTCTTCCCAAACCTCCTCATACTCCTTTAGCCTCTCCTCAGAGACGTCTCCTTCTTTTATAGCTTTGGTTCCAATTTCTGCTGCCATCATCCCTGCTTCCATAGCAGAGCCGATTCCACCACCGTGTATGGGGTTAACCATCCTTGCTGCATCCCCTATGACCATCAGACCACCAGTTACTTTCTTCTCAACAGCGGCTGTAACTGGTATAACACCAGCGTTTACTTCGATGATTGATGCATTCTCAAATTTTTCCTTGTTGTTTTCAATCCATTCATCGAGGTACTCTTTAGCGGTTTTCTTCAAGTCACCGCGTATCCCAACACCAACGTTGGCCGTGTCATTGCCCTTTGGGAATACCCAGACATAGCCTCTAGGAGCCACATCAGTTCCAAAATATAGTTCCATCTTGTGAGGGTCCATCAGTTTAACCCCAGCCATTTCATATTGGTAGCCATCGTCACACTCGGTGAGTGGCATTGAAGTTTTTATACCAGCATATCTAGCTACCATAGAGTCCACACCGTCAGCCGCTATAACTAACTTTGAGTGGAGTTCTAACTCTTTTCCCTCATGTTTTACCTTCACACCAGTTACTTGCTCTCCCTCTTTTATGACATCATACACTAGTGCTTTCAGCATGTATTTTGCTCCAGCCCGTATGGCTTCTGCTGCTAGTTCCTTCTCCCACATCTTCCTCTCTATTATGTACCCTGTCTGACCTGTTTTGCGTGTGTCTATCTCAACACGTTTGCCAGATGGAGAAATTAAGATAGCACCATGTATCTCCTGCAGTGCCCATTTAGGATTTGGCTTCTGGTTGGTTATCTTAATCCAGCGCATGGATAAGCCTTCACCACACCTCTTTGGCGCGCCCAATTCTTGTTTTCTGTCGATAACCAATGTTTTCATTCCTCTCTCCGCGAACTCCTGGGCGCATTTGCTCCCTCCAGGCCCAGCCCCAACTACAATTACATCCCACGAAGAATCATACATCATAAAAATCACCTCTTCACCTTTATGGCTCCAACCGGGCAAACTAGCTCACAGGCGCCACAATGTATGCATTTGTCTTTATCCCATTCTATGCGCGTTTCTTTTAGAGTAAGTGCTGCAACAGGGCACACTGAGGTGCACCCTCCGCAATAACAGCATAAACCACGATTTATCTCCACAGTCATTCTTCTTCCTCCTCATATGAGTTGTAGATTTTGTCGTTAAACTCGTAGAGCGTCCTGTTGACGAACCTACCATCAAAAACATATTTCTTAAGCGCGTCCTCCGTTGATATGCCGGTATAATCATCAAAGTTGCTTTTTGTGCTTGGGTCAAGTATCCTACCGTCCATCGCTACCAGCGTCTTGGCAAGGCCACCATTAAGCTCGACAACTACAACTTTTGCATCTTCGTCGAGTGCTCGTAGCAACGAGCATAGCAGGATAGATTCATCTTCGGTATCTGCTGCCCTTAGCTTCAGCATCTCATCAACAGTGAGCCAGTAGGTTGCAGAGATACTTGATGAAACCTCTACTATGTTATCCCTAACAAACTCAAAAACTTTCTTTGGGGTATTGTAAACTTTCACAATCTCCTTCACTTTTGGGTTGTCTGGCTGGACAAGTTTCTTTAATTCTTCTGCGGTTTTTGCTTCCTTGCCTTCTATAAGCTTGGCGTACTTCTCAAGGACAGCCCTCAGGACACCAAGGCTTTTTGAGAGCCTGTTAACTTTTTTGTTCTTTTCATCAAGGCTTTCTCTTAAGAGCCGGTTTTCTCGTTTTAGGTTCTCTATAGCCTCCTCTGGCGTTTCCGAAACCAATTCAGCCATTCTATCCTCCAACTTTTGTTTTTCTAGCTTAAGTTTTTCAATTTTTTTGTTTTTCAATTCAATCTCCCCTTCGAGGCTCTCGACTTTATTTTCGAAGTTATTCTTCTTTAGCAGGACTCTTTTCTTATCCTCTTCAAGTTCTCTCATCTGTATGTGCAGTGCCTCTATTTTCCTGTTAAGCTCATTTATTTTGGCTTTTGCTTCCTTAAGCGCGCTTGCAAGCGTGCTTATATCACTCGCCTCCCTAATGACATTCCTGGATTTTTTAAGTTCCTCAGGGAGCGATGAATATGAAATCCGTGACAGTAAAAGTTCTATCTCCTTATCGTATCTCTCTATTAGGTGGGTGTACTCGGCATCCTTTGACACAAATGTTGCTTCATCTAATGAGTGCTTTGCAAGTGCCCTGTGGAGTGCTTTTTGCTTCGCTTTTACTTTTGCCCGTTCTTCAGCTACTTCCTTCAGTTTCTTCCATGCGTCCTTCTCCTCTGGAACCTTAAATTCCTCTTTTGGCCTTCTGAGTATCAGTGCAATTATCACTCCTATCCCGATACCAAGGACAAATGAGGCTAAAGCTATCAAAGATTCCATCCAAACTTATTTACTTCTCTGGAATTTATAAATGATGGTCAATTTTAGCGGAAATCCCCACACCCTTTGTTTTTTATATCTCCGTTTGTTAAATACTCCAGATGAGTGGTGTGTTAGAATCCAGAGCTGGTGAGGTTGCTAGGTTCATTAAGGATAATGACAATTTTGTTGTAGTGTCGCATTATGATGCTGATGGGCTTACAGCTGGTGCGATAGCTGCCCTTACTCTTGAAAGACTAGGCAAAAAATACACAATCAGGCCGACAAGGCAAATAGATGAACAGAGGATTAAAGCCCTGAAGGGTCTTGGAGAGAATTATATATTCGTTGACCTAGGCTCTGGCCAGATACCCATAATAGAGGAGAACTTCGAATCATTCGCAATAGTTGACCATCATGAGACCCTTGGTGAGACGAAACACCCCCATTTCAACGCCCACTTAGTTGGACTTAATGGCGCCACGGAGATATCTGGTGCAGGATGCACCTATCTGGTATCCAAGATAGTTGACCATAAAAATGTGGATTTGTCACCTATAGCTATTATCGGCGCGCTTGGGGATATGCAGGATTCCAGCGGAAGGCTGGAAGGCATGAATAGGAACATACTGGCAGATGCTGTGGAGGCAGGTCTCATCAAGGCAGAAAAAGACATACGGCTTTTTGGGAGGCATTCAAGGCCTCTAGTGCAATTTATAGCTTATTCTTCCAACCCTGTGTTCCCAAGTCTAACTGGAAATGAGGAAGCATGTAGTGAGTTCTTGGCAAACCTAGATATACCAGTTAAAGATAAAAGTGGGAATCTTCTCTACTACGCAGATTTGCTCCCGGAACAGAGAAAACGGCTGATATCTGCTTTGTATGTGATTGGGAAGAAGAATTTTATTCCAGAATTCCTCTTGAGAAATCTTGTGGGAGAGGTTTATGAGCTTCTTAAAGAGCAACCTAAGACACCCCTAAGAGATGCGCGCGAATATGCAACACTCCTTAATGC
>JAGHAM010000008.1 GCA_021161465.1 Candidatus Iainarchaeum sp.
ACCCTCGACCTCTCGCTCTCTCGAACCTGAGGCTTGCGCGAAGCGCAACCTCTAAAGCGCCAGCCGATTTTGCGGCTGTACCTGGTGCCCTTACGCGTAGCGTAAGAAATCACTGGTACTTGGACAAAGTCCAGCGCCTGTTGTTCACATGGTGCTTGCGCGTAGCGCAACACCTAAAGCGTGAACCAATTTCGCGGTTCTACGAGGCGAGCGCTCTACCTCTAAGCTACCGAGGCTTACGATAATTAGGGTTGACCTTATTAAAAAGTGTAGCCATGTTGTATGGTATATCATCGGGAAAGATTTAGCTACAGTATCAACAAACAACCATACAGTATTAGTTAAAGTCACTTAGGCTTCTTGTAGCCAGAAACTTTCTTCTCAAGACGACGTATCATAGCCTTTATCTCATCCAAATCGCGTTGCATATCCTCTATCTCACGCTCTGCCTTCTTGTTTATTACATGGTCATGATGGGCCTTGGCATATTCTCTCTGCTCTGCTCTGTTCTGGCTCATCATGATGATAGGTGCCTGCAGCGCTGCCAGGCACGAAAGGGTCAGATTTAAGAGAATGAATGGATAAGCATCGAAGGGTTTTGAAAGTAGGTACAAATTGATAACTACCCACCCTACCAGAAAGGCTAAAGCAAAGATTATGAAACCCCAACTTCCCCCAAATCTTGCTACAACATCAGCTGCTCTATCTCCAAAACTGGGTTTCTGGCGTGGTTCATACTCCATTATATATATCTTCCCGTGACCATCTTTTTCCTCTTTGAGTTTAACTTGCCTCTCACTCACAATTTATAAGAAGGGGCAGTGGAATAAAAAGTTTTTGGTATGGGCAAACTTCTGAACATCACTTCAGGACTTTACCTGTCTCTAAATACCACAAGTACAGGTCAAGTTCAGCCAAAGTAAGCCCTGCATCAACTGCAATCGACCTCAACAAGTTCTCAATCTCCAGGTATTTTCCCCTAGTGAGTGTTTTTGGTCTCTCGATTAGATTATACCTGCAAAGCAAATCAACTATGTGAAAATCAATTATGGCAAGATTCTCGTACCCTATGTTTCTAAGGAAGTGACTGGCCTCCTTGTAACCAAGCCCTTTAATGTTTTCAACCAGCCATCCCCTAGCATTCCTTTCATCATCGAATGAGGATATGGTGCTCTTGAGAGAAGGTGCATACTTTCTTACATTTACTATGTAATTCGCTCTCGTGTTTGGAAACCTATGTCCAAGTCTTTTAAGCTCGCCTGCTAGTTGCTTTCTGGAGAGAGCTAGAAAATCGCTACCAAGTTGCTCCTGGATTTTCATGCTTCTCTCAGCGCTAAAGTTGGCTGTCAGGATACAAAAACACAGTTCCTTGAACAACTCGCTACTTGATTGTTTTCCCAGACTTTTGAACTCCTTGACTCGCTTGTCTATGGTTTTCCCTACGTTGTTTTTCTTTAGCTTTGCAATAGACTTCAATAAATCCTCCATTCAATACCTCAAGCTCTCTTTTCTGTACACACCAGAAGGTCCCGCAAGAGATAAAGAAGGAGGGCTCATGCCCCCCAAAGTCCGTGGATACTGCAGTACTCCCTAGCTTCAATCTTATCGGCCCTAATGCAGAACTCTGCTTCTGGGACTTCGCCTGGTTTCAGGAATTTTCTGTAGGCCTTTCCATCTGCTATTATCTCTATCCACTCTATATAGTGGTTCTCCTCCATTGGATGAGGAATAGAACCAACCTTAACTTTCACTCCTGTTTCTGTTTTCTCTATCACTGGAACGTGCTTTTCCAAGCCTTCCTCTCCGGTTTTCTCATCCAGCAATTTCATCGGCTGACCGCAGCATACTAGCTCTCCGGCACCAGAGTGCATAACCTCAACTATGTTTCCACAAATCTCACACTTGTAGACTCGCAATTTCTCCGTCATGCTTACGCCCTCTTTACCTTCTTATGGCACAGCCACCAATCAAAGCAGCTTATCTTTCCCTTCCTCGCAGACTGTAGTCTTGCCTTCTTGGTTTTTTCATCACTGGCTGGAGGCACTATTACATGGTCTCCAACTATCTCATTCTTCGGCCAGTTAGCTGGCATTGCAACCCTGTTCTTATCAGCAACCTGTAGGCCTTTAACTATCCTGAGTATCTCATCCATATTCCTGCCAAGCTCTTGTGGATAATACAGAATCGTTCGGATAACACTTTTTGGGTCCACCACGAAGATAGCTCTAACGGTGTTTGTACCCTTACCTGGATGTATCAAACCAAGTGTGTGTGCTACCTTACCTGTATCATCAGCTATGATGGGGAACTTGATATCAATCTTCAAGTTCTCTTTTATCCACTCTGTCCACTTTATGTGCGAGAAAACCTGGTCAATGCTAAGTCCCATCAACTCACAATTTAGTTTCTTGAATTTTGTATACCTTTTCTGGAACGCCACGAATTCTGTAGTGCATACTGGTGTAAAGTCTGCTGGGTGGCTAAACAAGATAAACCACTTACCCTTGTACGCTTTTGGTAGCTGTATCTTGCCATGGGTTGTCTGGACTTCCATCTCAGGGAATTTATCGCCAAGCAGGGGCATCAATCCTTCCATATTTCCACCTTCTAGTTCCCCTCTAGAAGTCCAGTGAAAACGTCGTGATGCTCTTCCTCATCCTCAAGTATCTTCCTGAAGAGCCTCGCAGTAGTTGTATCTCCTTCCTTCTGGGCCAACTCTATCACTTTGTGATAAAGCTGTATAGCTCCTTCCTCTGCCTTCTTATCATTCTCTAACATCTCTTTCAGATTCTTCCCAACGAAGATTGGGTCTGGTTTAGTTGTTGGTTCACCACCGAGATAAGCTAGTCTTTCTGCTATCATTTCAGCATGTTTCATCTCGGCTATTGCTATTTTCTTAAATTCGTCCTTAACAGCAAATCCATCCACACCTCTCCACAATATGTGTTGCCACATATACTGTATTGAGACCTGGATTTCACGGGCGATTGCTTTGTTTAAAAGTTCTTTTAATTCTTCACTTACCATTTTTTTACACCCCCTCTAATTGAGGATATGTTAACTTTATTTAATAAATATTGATACTACACGTTACAATACGCAAAGCCACTTGTTCTTGAAGTTAGTTACCAGCACCGCAATGCAGGTAAAACTAATCATCAGGTGGCCTCTAAAAAGGTGTGCCAACAGGCACACCCGTCTCTAGATTCCTCTCTAGGTTATCTTACAAATGCGCCTGCCTAAATACAGCAGTTATTCAATACTCTTCGGACTGGAGCTCAAAATAACTCTTTGGGTGGCCACATGATGGGCATGCCTCTGGCGGCTCGGTGCCTTCATGGATGTAACCGCATTTCCTGCAAACCCAGTAAACTTTCTTCTCTTTCTTGAACACTGTATTGCCCTCCAGTTCCTTAAGCAGTTTCTTGTATCTCTCTTCATGATGCTTTTCTGCTACTGCTATGGCCCTTAACCTAGCTGCGATTTCTGGAAATCCCTCCTTCTCAGCAACATCGGCAAACTCAGGATACATCTCAGTGTTCTCATAGTTCTCACCAGCGATAGCCGCCTTTAGATTCTCAACAGTGTCACCAAGAGTCGTAGGCGCAACAGCCTCAACCTTAATCTCACTCAATTCTTCTCCACTTTTCTTCTCCAACTCGTTTATCAACCTGAAGAGCCATTTCGCGTGCTCTGTTTCGTTGTCCGCAGTAAGCATGAATATCTCAGCAATTTGTTCGTAACCTTCCTTCTTAGCGATTTTAGCATAAAATGTATATCTGTTCCTTGCCTGGCTTTCACCAATAAAGGCTTTCGTTAGATTTTCAATTGTGTTGTTCATAATTAACACCTAGGATATTCTGACAGCAAGCATAAATAAAAGGAGGGGTTCTACGCATTTCCGAGAAAGTTAAAGCAGCCTTTTCTCACCTGTAAGTTTTTGTATTTGTGTTATGTCTTGCGTTGCCTCGATACACCCGAGGTATTTCCCATTTTCATCCCTAACCGGGAAATAACGTATTAGTACTTTCTTGCCATGCAGGTCAATCCAGAACTCAGCTTTGTCAAGGGTCCCTGCCCTGAAGCCATTTAGGATTTCCTCTACTTTGTCAAGGCTCTTTTTAGGATGGCAGTTCTGTACCTTCATCCCTATGACAGCAGGAGTCCTTGGGAAAATCCTGTTCCCCTCTCTATTGTAATACCTCACAGTATCCTCAGCATCAATGAAGGAAATCTCAATAGGGAGGCTATCAAAAATCGACTCGATAATTTCAGGCGGAATATTTTCAATCATCAAAAGCACCGAGAGGGTTAGAGGTGACTGATTATAAAATAGTGTTGGTATACGTGAGAACCCAAATGTTTATAAAGGCAAGATCCTTGGTGGTATTGGGGAAAGAAATGAAAAAGATCAAATTGGTGTTGGTTGTTATCATGGTCATAGTAGCACTCGCTGTTTTCTTCTGGCCGAAATATTGTGGAGAGTGGAGAGAAGGACGTGTGGTAATGGCTACAAAATTTCCGGAGTGTGACTGCGATTGTATTGGGATAAAAGCAGGAAATGAAAAAAACTATGGGGATATAGCCTGTTATGGTATCCCATTCAATCACTATTGCTCAAAAACCTCCTACAATCTCCTACACACTGAATAAAACATCATAGATTAAAGTGTACCAAGGTAATTCACGAGAGAGAACTAGAGTACAGTTTTCAAAAGCCAAAAGTTTTCATCATCAGTCCTCTTGAAAATTGTATAAAAGATACTTAACATCACTACTAGAAAAGAACACAACCTTACTAAAGTGGTAGGGGGCACAAATAGAAGCATAGAAGTGAGGGTAGTGTTTTAATCCAAAGGCGCGCTTCCGCTCTTGGTGCTTTACTTTATTTCTCCCCATCCAATTATCCTTTGCTCTCCCGGTTTGGCAACGCGCGCGAATATGGCTTTCTGACCGGGCTCAGCGACGAGTGGCTTCTCAGACTTAACTATTGCAGTTCCATCAATTTCCACTTCAACCTGTTTCCACTGCAACGCGGTGCATACGCGCATGAAGTTGTCTGTGAGCTTGTCCTTGAAAAAGGGGCTCCTCGTGAAGCTAACAGGGAACTCGCTCTTGGGGGTTATGTCGCCCTCCATGCAAAGAATTGTCCCCCTTGGAACATCCTCCGGCTTGACACCCTTCAAAGCAAGACCAACCCTTGCTTTTGGACCTGCCATATCCTGATTTTTATCCTGCATCTGGATTGATTTAACCATACACTCATTCCCGGAAGGCTGCGCTACAAGCTTGTCGTAAGGCTTTATCTCACCCTGCAGAACAACCCCAAGCACAACAGTACCAACACTCTTAACCTCGAATGAATGGTCGATAAGCACTCTTGGGCTGCCATCCTTTGCCCCAATATCAAATTCCGAAAGCGTGGATTTTATCTCTGTTGCATTCTCAGGAACTTCCTTATAGTTTTCCACAACAGTACCCTTCACAACACGTGAAAGCAGGCTCCGGTCAACCAGTTCATCAACCACAAGGATGCCTTTGTCTGCATTCAACACGTTTAAGGTGAGTATAGTCTCGCCAAGTTTGTAATCCATCCAATCAGGAGTCACCTTAAGGATACAGACATCTGACATCATCGCAGGGAAGAACAAGCTTTGTATCTTATCGGGATAAGTCACTGGCTCAACGAAGGAGAATATGCCTTCATGGCTTGAATGGCTGTATAAGGCTATGTCTGTTTCCATATGTTTCTTTCCAAGTTCCCTTGCAATGGGCGCGCCGTAGCAGGCAGAGTTGATTGACTGCATGCGTAGATTATATAACCTAACTAATTTATGAGCATCATTTAGCAGAGAACACCTGGAAGAGTTCCCAAAACAGCAGCTAGCGATATTCAAGTTAGAAAAAACCACATAAGCTCTTGGGAAACAAAACTACTGAAGATTGTTGTTGTAAGGCTTAAGCAATAGGGCTCACAACCGCCCAAAAGCGTACTTCACTGCGTTCTTGAACAACTTATCTTGTCCCACCTCTAATGGATTGTAAGCAAAGTAGATGAGCTTCCCCGTGTAGTTACCATCAACTTCATAGATTATCAATGCAGGAGCAGTATGCTCATTTCTCTCTTCATCAAACCACTCAAAATCTATGAAAGAATTTCTCTCAGATTCAGTGACACGCATGGCTCCTTTGAACTCTGGGTATTTTGAAGTATTCACAACCACAGATTGATTGAGTCCCCAAGGGCCATACCCGCCCCAAGAACCTTTAATCCAAAGGCGTTTCAGTATCGGGTGTTCCCTCTTGATTGGTTTTAGTCCAAATCCAAGGAAGTATTTGAACTCATATTTATCTCCCTCTTTTTTCGTCTCTCTGTAAAAAAATTCTTTTCTTGGGACCATCACTTTACCTGTATCGCAATCACCTTGGCAATCTGGCGCGAATTTTAATACGTCTTTCATTTCGCCAACATTCCAACCAAAAGAGTGCGAGTCTATAGTTTTCCCGTCAGGTTCCAGATGCTTCAGCCCAGCACCTCTGATAAGTATCAAGTCTCCACCATTCTTTAGATACTCCGCTAATTTATCACGAATTTTAGAAGTAAGGGCAGTATCATCTCCACAGAGGATTACCGAAGGGTACGTATAGGCAACTAGAGACATGTTCTCTATCTTTTGAATATCCGTCTCTATCTCAGCACCATCTATCGTTAGATAGTTAATGCTTTCCACAACTGCCTTGATTCGCTCGGCAGATTGCTCTTCTTTTTCATTGGTGATTATGAGTATACTGCGTCCTATCAGATTTCTAGAAGACTGTGGGGTAGATTGATTAGCACTAGATTGTTTAGAGATATTCTGTTTGGTATCCTTATGCTGCACGTCCTCTCCAATGCACCCAATCAGAAGGGCCAACATTACTAAAACAACAAACCAGGAGTTTTCCATAAACCAACATTAAGAAAAAGAGGTATTTAAAGTTTTTTCAGGAAGGATTGGCACAAAAACTTACAAAATGTATAACTTACACTGTCGGAGATTTTGACTTATGGTAAAGCGCTGGGGGTGCTGCGAGGAAGAACCTAGAAGCGCCAGTGAGGTCATTTACTTTTATAAGCAAACTCTTCTTGGATTTTCTTAATGACCGTAGTATAAGATACAGGTTTGTTCGTTAAATGATTGATATCTTCATCCCATCTCGAGTAGATCTTTCTAGCGTTTTTGAAGATCCTTTCGACATCAAAACTCTCGCCTGCTTCGGTCATTTTTTTATCAAGTAATCCTCTGTCGACATGGCATCCTTTTTCCAATAGATTATAGACATCGTAGTAGTCTCTGGGTTGGTTTCTCATTAGCATGGCTCTCATTTTTTCTGCTATTAGTTCTTCGGGGGAGATTGTCCTAATCTTAAAACCAGGGATTGAATCATAAAAGTGAGGTATTGTCTTTACTTCTGGTTTTCTGTGGACTGACGCTTTCCTGTTCACATCAAGAATAATATGATTCTTCGAGAAACTGCTTTTATAAAAGATTTTCAGGCAGAAAAAGTTTTTTGTCTGGTTTTCGAATACGTAACCAGGAAAGATACTTTTGTTCTCATTTAAGATTTTGACTATTTCTCCCTTTGTCTTCTCTAAATTTCCGGTGCAAGTGAAATCTAGGTCTTCGCTGAGACGCGTGTGATTAAGGAATATTTTGTTCAGGGCGGTACCTCCCTTGAAGCAAATTCCGTCAACGTCCTTAAGCAGGTAGAGTAGTATTGTGAGGAAGTAGTCTTTCTCCAAGTAGATTAGATTGAACCCTGTCTTGCCTGCAAGGTGTTTTAGCTCCGACTTGCTAATCAACGTGATTTTAGCCATTTTTCAACCTTCTCTTTTGACAGTATCCTGAAAGAATGTCCCCCAATTTTTTTCTCCACAACTCCTTTCATGCTTTCTGGTCTTATTCTCTTGAAAACAAGGGTGAAACCAAAAATCTTTCTTTTCCCTTGCTTGTTTGTGCAAGCGACTTCTATCTGTGTGGGTATCTGGTCAACTAGACCCCAGTAATGGGCTGCGGATAATCCCTTGATAAAGTAGTTTTTCCCGTTGAAAATCTCGTCTGCGATTACGAAAGGGTGTTCTGCCCAGAATCCCCCTGAAGCTTTTACAGGAATGAGGAAGTACTTGGTTTTGTTAAGTTTCACTATTCGCTTTTTTTTCTTGAGTCTGTGCAGGTATACATTCATCTCGTTCTCGTTCTTGAAAAATTTTTTCGCGTCGTTTCGTGTGAAAAAGTATTTTTCTTTCAGTTCAAGAAAAGAAACAAGTCCTATTTCTTTACTTGAAATACCCTCCATTTGATACACCAAAATTAACGTTTTTTTAATATTACTGTAACAAGTTTTATTTAATACTTTTGTTTATTATTTTCCTAGACCCCAAGCTGGGGGTGTTGCAAGACACTGTCTAGGAGCTCCAAATCATTAAGCCTTAATTTAAGGGTAATTTTAAATATGCTATTACTGATAAGGTACTTGAAGGTGATTTTACGGAACAAACTATACCATTACCAATAGTAATTACTAGAGAGGGTAAATGGTTTGTGGCATCCTGCCCAGTATTGGATATAGCCACACAAGGCAAATCAGAGAAAGAAGTAAAAGAAAACATGGAAGACCTTATCAATGATTACATGAAGGACAAGGACACTCCAAAACCCACTTTGAAAAAGATGATGTCAGTATCAGTATCATTAACTAATATCCCAATTTCTCTACCGGAGGTCGTTCATAATCGCAGGTCTTCGACAACTACCAAGGCATAAAGTAGAGAAAATCTTAAAAGACAACGGCTTCAAAAGAGTCAGGTCCAGCAAACACACTACCTACAAGAAAAAAGTATCAAGAAATAAAATCTTGACTACATGGGTTCCGCACCACAAAACAGTCACTCTTTTTGTAATTCAACACATTATCAGGCAAACAGAAAAACCAAGGGAAGAATTTTACTAAGCTGGGGGTGTTGCAAGACACAACCTAATAGCGTCAAAGGTTATTGTTTGTCCTTGTGGTATAAATCAAGAAAAACAACAGTGTCTTTGCTTGGGACATACAAATAGGACAAACGGAAAGGAGCTACGTAAACTTCTCTGGTTCCTTTCCGTGAAAACCGCATCGGTTTTCCTATGCCAGGATTGGCAAGTATTTTAGCGATCTGTTTCTTGACTCTTTCTTTCAATGCTTTGTCTTTTATTTTCTTGACCCGTCTCTTGAAAACCGTGTCAAAAGCAACTTTTACCATGTTCCAAGCTCTTCCAAAAACTCTTTTTTACTCATCTTCTTAAACTTACCTTTCTCATAGCGTTTAAGCACTTCTTCAGTTCGCTCAGCGAAACGAATGTCCTCAGCTATATTCTCCCCGAAGCCTTTGACACTCCTTAGGATGAACTTATTGCCACTCCTAATAACTATAAAGTCTTCTCCTTTCTTGAAACCCTTACGCATATCGCTAGGGATAACAATCTGACCCTTTGAACTCATTCTGGTGACGCTAATATTAGACATGAAGTAAGATATATCTTACATCATATTTAAGGCTTTCGCTGTATCTTTCCGAGAAAAAAGAATATGAGCGCTGGGGGCGAGATTCTCCATCCCTCAAAGGAGAAGGGCTTATAAGGGAGGAGGGAACGTGTCCCTCCTCCTTATTTTGAACTCGCGTGAGCTAACGCTCACCGGCTATCCATAACCGACGCTCATAACCGTGCACTCTTGAACCGTGCGCTTGAGCGAAGCGAAACGCACAAAGCGTTAACCGATTTTGCGGTTATAGCAGGCCGGCGCAATACCGAGCTATGCGACCCCAGCTTGTGGAATCTTATGGAGAGTCTTGTTTTTATTTGTTATTCTGGATGACTAAGAAACTCTTTTATACCCTTAGTGCAAAATTACTTAATGGTGGTAACACATGGGAGAAGAAGGTAATATTGATGTAGACATAAAGGAGATTGAGATGCCCCGCACGGACATGGGGATTAGGCGGCTCATAAGAAAGCATGAAAAAGAAATGAAAAAAGCTAAAGAAATTGCCTCAAGGCTTGAAGCAAACAGGCTTGAACTGTCAAAAGGGAAATTGCCAAAAGACCTAAAGCATGTAAAATTCGTTAGAGACGAACATAATAAAATCACAGGCATACATATAGAGCTTGACGAGGCACTTACGAGGGCCAGGAAGTTCAGAGGGGCAAGCGAAGAAGGCATAAATAAGGCGATAGACTTCCTGCTGGCATATCACAACAAACTTGCCAAGAGGAGAGATTTCCTAAGAGGGCACATAGAGAAGAAAGCTACTGCCAGTATGAAGAAGAGTATGAAGTATGTAAGGAAGGAAAAAAAGTAGTGGTACTAATTTCCGGGAAAGGGTCTACACCAAGTATAACTCTTTTGCATATATGCCCTCATCGTCGTAGTAAAAGAGGTACCACTTGTTTTTGCCTGCTTCAGAGATGAACCACCTGTTTTCCTTAGAGTAGGGTAAGCTTATCTCATATTTCCAGGTTTGGTTCAGGGTGTCTGTATCAAAAGCCATCAGCTCAGTGCTCTCCAACAATAACAGTGAGTTCTCCAAGGATACACATTTCCTATTATGGCTAGACATGTAACTTCTCCAAGAGACGGATGCACCTGTCTTTGGATCAACTTTAGTTATATACCACCAATCAAGAAAGAGGGAGCCTAAGAATAGCGAGTCGTTGGTTTTACATATTAAATCACCTGAAGCATTTTCGTTGCGCCAGACAACGCTGCCATCATCCTTTGAGAAAGCGTATAAATCATCTTCTAGGGCTCCTGTTTTAAAAGAAGCGAAAACATTTTCCCCCATCTGGATAACTTTGGGTGCTACATAAAAGAAATGGTCCATGTTGATTCCTTCAAGTGTTCTCTCCCATTTCACTTCACCACTCTTCCTATCAACTGCTTTTAAGGTGTCATCAAACACTATGAAGGATGCTTCATCATCATAAACAATGGGAGGCAATTTTTCATGAGTCCTTTGTTCAAATCTCCATAGTTCTTTTCCTGTGCTTAAGTTAACGCCTATTACTAAGTGATCCTTTTTGTGTACTTCTGAGCTCGTGTAATCGTCTAATATAAGTAATAGTTCATCAGCGATGCCATGGCTTACCTTAGAAATATCACAGAAGTCACCATCACAATAATCTTCTACGTTCTTTTCAAAAATTGTTTCTCCTGTCTCAGGGTCTAGGACATGAACGACAAAAGACCCTGAGCTGTGTTTTCCTGATTTGGTGGAGCTCGTAGCTAGGATATAATCCCCACCAAGATGGGCATTTTTGGTTGTTCTGTTAAACTCCCATTCCACATCACCGGTGTTCATGTCCAAAGAAACAATCCTAGTCTTGTCGCATAAAGTCGCAAAGAGCTTGTTTCCCTTAGATCCAAATACCTCCACCCTTTTTTTACCACAGTACTCAGAAGAGTTAAGAGTCCAAAGCTCTTTCACGCTGGGAACTACCTCATAATCTTTCATTCTTAGGATGATTGTGTAACAGTCAGACCCCTGACAACAAGTAGGATCACCAATATCAAGTACCCTCACAGACAGATCCTTCATAAATCCTTTGTTATGGCTTGTGTGTTTTATCTCTTTGGAAGAAACATCGGCTCCCTCAAATAAGTCTTTAGCATGAGGAGGCACATCTAGTCTTATACAAAGCTGGCTAAGGGGTATACCCAACTTAGAGGCCACCACGTCTTTTCTAATTATCACTTCCTCTGGTCCAAGTTCATAATCTCGGACCGTAGTGCAAGTCCCATCGGGCTTAGCTTCATTGAAGCAATAAGTTAGGACATCTTCCGCGACTGTCATTTCTCCAACAGGTGTCTCTTCTTGCTCTTTAATTGGCTCTGTTCCAACTTGGTTTCCTGTTGTTTTGTTGGCTTCATCAGCTGGATTAGTAGCACAACCAACCAGCAACAAGGAGCTCAACAGGAAGAGAGCCACTGCAACCTTAACCACAACCATTTAGATCACAGAATAAATTAAGGGGAACTCGTTAAAAAATATGTAGGTGAATCAAGCTATGTGGCCCCAGCTTGTAAAATCTTATGGAGAATCTTGTCGTTCATTTTCCCAAACCACTAAAAACTAGTATGATAAAAATTAACTTGATGGATGAGGTCAAAGGATTGGAAGGAATTGCTGAAAAAATCAAACAGTGTACGCGCTGCAAGCTTCATGAGACACGAACTAATCCTGTGCCTGGCGCTGGTAGTTTAAACTCGCGCGTAGTTTTCATAGGCGAAGCCCCTGGGTACTGGGAAGACCAGAAAGGTGAACCGTTCGTCGGAGCTGCAGGTAGGATTCTGGATGAATTGCTTGGAAGCATCGGCTTAAACAGGGGAGATGTGTTTATAACCAACGTTGTCAAGTGCAGGCCGCCAGGAAACAGGGACCCGCTCCCGGAAGAAATCAAAGCCTGCAAGCCCTTCCTGGAAAAGCAGATTGAGGCAATCAAGCCGCGCGTAATCGTGACTCTTGGCAGGTTCGCCATGGAGTACATCTTCAAAAAATATGGCCTGCCGGAAGCAAAGATAAGCCAAGTGCATGGAAAAGATTTCAAAATACAAACCTTAAATGGGGAGATAAAGATTCTCGCGCTGTATCATCCCGCCTTTGCAACCCACAACCCAAACTACAAGGAAGTCCTTCTTGAAGATTTCAAGAAACTTGGCGAACTAATAAGATGATTGCTATTTGCTATGGTAAACATCACCCAAAAGCTCGCTGCCAATGACAACGCCAAGCCTCTTTCTCCTCGTGACACCAAAAAGCAAGTCCTTCGCGCTGAATATGCCAATAAGCTTGTTGTCCTTATCAACCACGGGAACACTGGTCAGCTCATGCTCAACAATCTTTCTCGCAGCATCCCCAACTGTCTCGTCAGGACTCAGAGTAACATGATAGCGCCTCATCAACTCCTCTGCACTCTTAGCGAAGTATCCAAAATCGAAGCCAGTTCCAAACACGTCATCGTGCTTTATATCTCTGGTATGGAAGAAGAGCTTCATCACATCGCTCTCCCTTATCTTCCCCAGGAGGCGCCCTTTCTTATCAGTAACAGGCAATATGTTAAGTTTTCTCTCAACGAATAAGGATACTATCTCGCCTATTTTTGTGCCGGGATGTACTGTAACAAAATTAGTTTTCATCCAGTCTGCAACTTTCTCCTCCTTAACAGGCGCGAACAGCGCATCAACCCAATCTGACTGTGCATCCGTCATACTAACCAATAGAGGGAAACGCATATTTATTAGTATCCATAAACCTGGAAGGATATATTTTTATAGAAAAGAGGTATATCAGTTTTCATGAAATTTTGGGGAACTAAGATACCCTGGATTATATCAATATTAACCTTTGTGCCTCTCTTGGTAGGAGTAGTTTTAATTATCGCAAGTATCGTAGCGCCAGTAAGTATGATATTCACGGAAGCCCACCAAAATCCGCATATGGACTTTCTAACAATATCAAAAGGAGCAACTTCCCTTGGTGAGATATTATTCTTTCTAGGCTTGATTAGTATTCTGGGTTCTGTTATCTTAGTTCCATTTGGAATCGTCATCGCAGTTTTAAACTTCTTAGCGGTAAGGAGAAAACCAAAACCTGAAGACAAACTCTTACTCGATGAAACAGCAAGAAATCATTTTAGATTTGACGTCCGCGCAACAATCCCGGGAACCAAGATAAAAATGTACTATGTTCCACTCAGCAAGATTACTATTTATTATAGAGGAAAGAAAGCTGGTGAATTCAAAGTGAAAAAAGGCTTTAAGTTGCTCGGTGTGCCTTCCAATTACACTTTAGACATATTTGGGAGGGCATACACCATAGGTAGGATAGTAGACCATGGGGACTTTAAGTTAAATGAAGTGTTGAACCAAGATGGGGAATTAATAGGCTACTATGGGTGGAACAAAAAAGAATTCGAAGAAGCAGCGAAGAAACACCTGCTTATACGCCCATTAAGTATTGCATACAAGCACCTAAAGTCCATTAATCGCATAAGACCTGTATACCCATTGGGTTACTATTGCTCTTACTACATATTTGACAAAGAAAAAAATATGAAAGGCATAGTGAAAGCACCAAACAAGATGGTATTATCAGTAAACTACTCAATAAAAGGGATTTACAAATACAACATCGTTGGCGAAAATGGGGCATCCAAAGGGGTGTTCTTGTTCGCTAATCCCCCAGTGATGAGGATAGATGATTTAAACAAAGAATCAGATGATTGGATTCCTTTCTTACTGGTAGCACTCCAGCATCAAATGAGATTTTACACAAAAAAATAAGTAAACACGTTAGAGATTTAAGGCAACTTGAACAAAAGGTAGATATGCGAAAAACTCTTTTGATTTTGTTTTTGTTGTTAGTTTTCGGTTGCCTTGAAGCCCAGCCTAAGCTGGAGAGTGCAAGAGTTTCGCGCGTTATAGATGGGGACACGCTTGTTCTGGAGGACAATCAGACTGTCAGGCTCATTGGCATCAATACACCCGAGAAAGGCCAGCCGGGTTACTCAGCTGCTAAGCAAGAGCTTGGATTCCTTACTGGTGAGAGAGTATTCCTAGAACGAGATGTGGCTGACAAGGATAGATACGGGCGGCTGCTCAGGTATGTATATCACAACGGCCTGGTGAACGCGTTGCTTGTGAGGAAAGGGCTTGCTCCAGTCTATCGTACGAACAACAAGAAACATTTAGGAGAACTCCTGGAAGCTGAGGATATCTCCAGGAAAGCAGGTAGGGGTATTTGGTCGAAGTCAAATATCAGCTGCCTCAGGGCTTACATCCACTGCGATGCAAAAGGAAAAGATGAAAAGAACCTAAACGATGAATATGTGGTATTTGAGAGCCAATGTGACAGAGCAGTAAACATGACTCACTGGCTCTTGAAGGACGAATCAACGAACTCGTTCACCTTCCCAGCAGAAATGCTCTTTCCTGGAGGCGCGATTACAGTCAGAACAGGCAGGGGTCTGGCAAACACAACAGATATCTATTGGAACCGCTCAACGCCTGTATGGAACAACAACTACGACCGGCTGTACCTATTTGACGAAGAGGGCAAGCTGGTGGTGTTCAAGGAATATTGACTAGAAGTAGTGGACATGCTGGGATGGGAAGTTGCCGGGAAAACAGCTTAGCCCCTAATGCCCCTCGATCCTGAACCCCTGAAAGCGCCCCAAGCATTCGATAGGGCTGCTCCCGTCAAGGCCTGACCCGATTCACGGATGCTCAAGACCAATCAGGACAGGATGTCAGCAGAGCAATAGGGAGCCATCCTCCAGACAACAACCTCTCCCAGCTTCACTCCCCCATAAGGCGGATTTGAGGTTACAGGAGACCGCCAACCTCCCAGCTAGTCCACCACTAATTATTTTGTCTGCTTTGTTTTTAAATCTGATGTAGTGCTATCAAAGGCAATAGGATAGAATTTCAATAAAAAATAGTGCCTAAAAGAGCGCGCATGGTTAAAATCGCTAAAGAGATTGCTCGAAACGGTTAGAAAAGCAAACTAAGCGCTTTTTTACATAAGTATATATATGAAAATGCGGTAAATTAATGCGGTGATTAGCTTGGAAAACCTTGTGAGAGACGCCGTTTCTTATGAAAAAAACCTTCCAACCCACTCAAATGAGGTTGAAGGTCCTAAAATAATTGTAATCGGTTGTGGAGGGGCAGGAAATAACTCCGTTAACCGATTAGCGCGAATAGGTATCTCCGGAGCAGAATTGGTGGCATTAAATACAGATAAACAGCATTTGACACTCATACATGACTCTGTTAAGAAGCTCTTAATTGGGCAAAGTGTTACCAAGGGTCTCGGGGCAGGGGGATACCCAGAAGTGGGAGCAAAATCTGCTGAAGTCAGCAGAGCCAGTATTGCTCAGGTTCTTGAGGACAGTGACTTGGTATTTTTAACTGCAGGTATGGGTGGAGGAACAGGAACAGGTTCATCCCCAATAGTCGCTGAAATAGCCAAGGAACAGGGAGCTATAGTGGTTGCAATGGTGACCTTCCCATTCATGCTTGAAAGGGCAAGGTTGCAGAAAGCTGAAGAAGGAATTGCAAAGCTTCAAAAGGTAACTGACACCGTCATCATCATAGACAACAACAGGCTTGTAGAGCTGGTACCGAACTTACCCATAGAGCAAGCATTCAGTGTTGCCGATGAAGTTATTGCAAGAGCAGTTAAGGGAATCACCGAAACTATAACCGTTCCATCTCTCGTAAACCTAGACTATGCTGATGTTAGGTCGATAATGAGTTCGGGGGGCGTCTCTCTCATCAGCGTTGGAGAGTCTAAGGGCCACAAGAGAGTGGATGAAGTTGTCGATGACACCTTGAAGAACTCTTTGCTGGACGTTGACTACACAGGAGCAAGAGGAGCTTTGATACACATAACCGGTGGACCAGACCTGACCTTAGGAGAAGCTAACGAGATTGGCGAGAGACTTACAGACGCTATCGACCCATCTGCCCAGGTTATCTGGGGGGCCAGAATAATCCCTGAGTACGAGGGAAAGATAGAAGTCATAGGTATCTTCACCGGAGTTAGAAGCCCACACATTCGCGGAAGTGTAGCAGGAGCAACAACCGAAAGAGAAAAGATGAAGACCGACTTGGGCATAGACACCGTCCTCTAGGAATCTAGAGGACCCCCTTCTTATTTTTTCAAACCTTAACACTCTTAAAGGTTAGAATTCTTGATTCTACGCACAGCCTCCACCACCGGAAACAAAAAACAGAGGTGCGATGTTTATCAGCAATACAGCCAGCAGGAAATAAGCTAGAATCTTGGTAACTGTCTTTCCGTGCTTGCCAAACTTCTTCTCAAGGAAAGCCTCCACCATCAACCCACCATCAAGCGGATACAACGGAAGGAGGTTCATTATACCAATTGCCATATTGAAGAATATAACCAACCCTGTGAATTTTATCAGATACCAGATTAAGCTAACATACAGAGGCATTGGCTTGTACCTCTGTTCCATCATCCTTATGCCTATGGCTGAGGAATTCGTTGTGTTAACCGTGAAATTCCCCTTATCTGTTTGCAGGAGTATGGACTCATTTGGCTTGAAGGACTTTTTCATATTGATTACATCATCCATGCTCCTGGTCTCATTCCCATTAATTCCGATGAGTGTTATCCCATGGTCAAGGAACTTACCCATCTCATTGCACGCGCTTGTGCCATTGCTTAAATCCATGATTACAGGATGGTCATAGTAATCCTCAAAGTTGATGCCAGTTGTCTGAAGAATGGTTGGAACTGGTATTAAAGCCAGCATAAGGACAAGAGCAAGAGCATAGTTAGCCATAGAGCCTGCTGCCAGAACCCTAAGCTTTGGTATAAGCGGAGCCGAAGCTAACTGCTCATCATCCGGCTCAACGAATGCCCCCATAGGTATAAAACCAAGGAGCATCAAGCCAGCTTCCTTAACTCTTATCTTACCAATTCTTGAGAGTATCCCATGTGACATCTCATGGACGAATATCAGTATCGGAAAAACAAACCACCCATACCATGGTATGAGCATGAAAGAGCCCCTGACGTAAACTCCGGGAATTGCAGGAGCAGCCCCAGCCATAACTGGCTGATGGAGAAGCAACCCGTTTACGATTATTGAACCAGCAGTGAATAGTAGTAAGAGCGGTAGCAAAACTGCAAATCCAAAGAAGAACAGCATAATAGGGATAATATTGTAAAGGAAAGGTGGTATCAATGGGGAGGCTGTCAATGAAAAAACAAAGGGCGAGAAGAGTATAGCCGGAGCAAGGATAGATAAGGAAATCCTCACACCCAGTGACCGTTTCCTGAACACAAAAAGCGCGCCGGCAAAGCCAAAGGCCAGGACAACCCCAAGGTCTGCATAAAGCTTCCAGAGACCTGGAGCTGCATTAGCAATCTTATCGAGCACATTCAAACCTTTGCTGAACTTCCAGAGGACAGCTGGCCCCCAAATCTTCAAATTCTTGGAATCCCTCAAGAACGCGCCAAAGATTACCCAGAACAGTATCAGCTGAGCAATTGCAAAGATAATCAAGTCCAGAAAACTAACTTCCAACATGGCGTAGTGTTTAATTCCGCAACCTTTTTATTAATTGCGTTCATGAAACTAGTTATGAGCAGGGACATAAACCCCAGGAAGGTCATTCTTGGCGGAATTGTTGGTGGGATACTGGGCTGTGTTTTCGTAATTATGGCAATTCAATCCAATATGCAAACCATGAGCTCAAGCGCTGCCAGTGCACAAAGTGGGTTCTCTGAAATACTAACGATATTTGGCCTTCTTGCAGGAGGTTTCCTTGCAGGATACATCTCAGCGAAAAATGAAAAGGAAACATGGGGAACTGCAATATCCGCGTCTGTCATATCTGGGATTCTAGTGGCAACATTCCTAGTTGGTACCACCTTGTTCACCAATGAAAGCGCGCTTGCAACTATAATCCAAAGTGTGGATGACATCAGTGGATATATCTTATATCTTGGGGTATTCTCGGTTATTCTAACTGTAGTGTCTACAGTTGGTGGAATAGCATTCGCACTCGTAGCTGGTTCAAAGAAATCACTGATAGCCAAAACCATCAAAGAAACAGTAAAAAAATACAAGGCCAACCTTGTCATACCTATATTCATATTCCTTTCTCTATCCTTATTATCACAAGCTATCCCCTTATTCGTAGATCAGGGACAAAATGAGTACGTGATTTATTCTATTTATGGCATCTCAATAATCGCTTCGATTGCATTCCTTGCTTTAGCTTATAATGTATCGATAAACTCTGCAAAGAAGTCAAGCAACATCAGCCAGGCTTTCAGGGAGTCCACAAACAACATTGGTAAAATATTCTCGGGTGTATTATTGCTTTGGGTTGTAGCCCCAATGGCCCTATCAATTGGTATATCACTGCTGGGTATTAAAATCCTCGAGAACACCACATCACTGGGTCTCTTCATAGGTTTCTTGTTTGGTTTAGCTGTTCTGGTAGCTTTGTACTTTTTTCTCGCTAGCTTTACCCCCCAGGCAATTCGCTCAGAAGGTAGCTTGGTTAAAGGGACAAGGCAGGGTTTCTCATTCGTAAAGAAGAACTTCTTTATGGTTGTCTCCATGTACGCACTCCTTGCTACAATGACCATTGCAATTGCTGTCATACTGGTAGCAGCACTATCCTTACTTGGGGAGGGAGGCGTCTTGGGGGAGGTCATCTGGGCAGGCACCCTAATGTTGATGCTGACGTTCTCAATAGAGTCACAAACTCTGCTTTACTTCAACCTTACAAAAGGTGGATTTAAGTGAAAGGCATCTCACCAGTGGTCTCAACGGTAATCCTGATTTCAATTGCTGTAGTATCTGGTATGATAATTTATTTTTGGGTTATTGGGCAAAGCACTAATCAGGTCGGCCAACCAAATGAGAAATACAAGATAGAAGTTAACAAGTTAAACTGGACTACAGGAGAATTCTTAATAAGGAACGTAGATTCACGCGATATGCCAGCCATGACCATCTCAATAGCACAAAACACGTCTAGGAGCTGCTCTATACCTGCATTATCGGCTGGAGAATCATATAACTGCACATTTGGGGGCGGGCTTTCGGGTGAGCTTACCTTCTATGGCACTAAAACTACCACAGTAACTCTAAAGCACTAGTGTTTCTTTCTCTTCTTGAGTAGGGCTAAATCACCAAGCGTTGGCTCTTCCTTCGGTCTGACTGGCAACTTTACGTCCCCGCCAGATGGTTTTGTGAGCAGTGATAATCCCAAGGCCTTCTCCAGCTTCCTGGATATGCCTTCTGATGGGACCATTTTTCCCGTTTCAAGCCTGCTTATGACGCTCTCAGGCTCGTTTATCCTCCTTCCAAGCTCCTCCTGAGTCAGACCAAGAGCCTCTCTCTTGTCGTGAACCAGCTTTGAATAATCATCAACCACTTCAAGAGTCTCCTGCTCTCGGGCTTTGTACTTCCTGGTATGTCTTGGTGAGCCAACTCGAAGTAACACGCCATATTTAGCGCATTTCTCGCACACTCTAAGGACTGACCCCTCAACAGATATGACCCTGGGATGCTTTACTTCCTCGCCACAAATTTCACACTTCACAGATTTATTATGTTCAAAGAGGTTTAATAGACTATACAGAAGAAGGCTACCAAAATTATTTAAAGAACGCCCTTGTTATCTGTTCAATGCACATTGATGAAAAAGTGTGGCAAAGACACTCCGGGCTTTCAATTGCTGTTGCAACCATAGAGGGCATCAAGGTCAAGCCCCCCATGGACACGCATATAGTGCTTCCCTACTCACTGGAAGAGCTTGAAGATATGGAAGAGCTAAAGGCGCTTAAGTCCTTCAGCTGGAAGACAGGAAGCCCCTCACAGGGATTCATAAATGATATGGCTACGCGAGTATATGATGGGGAGAAACTTCCAGGGGATAACATTGTTTCAAGCATATGCAACCTTGCAGCCTTAAAATACCTTATACCAATAATCGCCATAGACCTTGAGAAGCTTAAAGACAGCATTACATTTAGAATCGCTAGAAAAGGTGAAAAACTAAATGGAAAACCACTGACTGGGCGGGAGTTAATAGCGGTTGACAGCAAAAGGATTCTCTGTGCCTTTCCTAACCAGGTAAACGAAAAATTGAAAATCGACCAGAAAACAAAAAAGGTGCTTATAATTGGCCTTGGTGTGCCTGGAGTCAAAAAAGAGTACATCGTTGACTGTATGGAAGAGCTATATAAATACTTGGTAAAAGAGTGTGGTGGCCACTATAAGGGATTAGTCCTTCTCACAAGGTGATGTGCTTATCCTCTAGCAGCCATCTTTATATCTTCGCCAGTTACTGTTTTTCTCTTAGCGTGATGGGCAAGCTTGATTGCCTGTGTAGATATGTCTTCGGATATGTCCTCAAGGATGTCGATGAGCTCATCCACAGCAGTATCAGAAACCCTGGTAGCTCCTGCCTTTCTTATAAGCCTTTCAACAGCCGCCCTTGGTAGTTCAGCCATAGTTACACCCCCATTTTATTAGGAAATCACATTATTTATAAATGTTTGTGCCAAAAAAGGTGTTTTCCTAACTCAGATAGCAAGAAAGAGGCTGCTATGTATTACAAATTGGAAAAAGGATTTAATAATAACTTATTGGTGGTTACATATTGGTCGCTCAATGCTTTCCATGGATTTAAGAAATAGTAGATGTGCGTGAACAGGAACTGGCAGTTTCAATGGTTCTGATAGATGTTGGACTGGCTTTTTAGCAGCAAGTGTATTGCTCTTGTGGCGTGTGCTACACAGCGCCACCAAAGGTAAGCTTTAAAGATTAGGAAGCAATAATGCTTATAGATGTTTGTAAATCACCCTCTCATTAAAGCGGGTACCATAGAGCACAGGGAGTACCAAGAGAACCTAGCTAAAATTGCCATAGAGAATGGCAGGACCCTTATAGTTGCGCCAACCGCGCTGGGCAAAACCATTATAGCTGCACTTGTTGCAGTGCATTTTCTTGAGCGCGTGCCGGAGAAGAAGGTCTTGTTCCTCGCGCCTACCAAGCCCCTGGCGAACCAGCATCTTCACTCATTCGAGAGAATCCTTAAACTGAAAGAGCTTACTCTCCTGACCGGGGAAACCAAGCTAAAAGAAAGGAAGGGGAAGTGGGAAAACGCTAAAGTTGTGTTTGCAACGCCCCAGACCATAAAGAGCTGCATGAAGCAGGGCTGCGTAGACCTGAGAGATGTCAGCCTGCTAGTGGTTGATGAAGCGCACAGGGCTGTTGGTGACTATGCATACGTGCCTGTCAGCAAAAGGTGCGCGTCTATTCCAGGAACTGCCATTCTCGCGCTAACAGCATCCCCAGGCTCAAGCAAGGAGAAGATAGATGAGGTTTGCAGAAACCTGGGTATAGAGCATGTAGAAATGAGGACAGAGGAAGACGTTGATGTGAAGCCATATGTACACGAGAAAAAAATAGAGTGGGTGAGAGTAGACCTACCTGCCAGTATGACAGAGGCAAGAGAACTTTTGAAGAAAGCTATGAAAAACATAGCTGAAAGACTAAAGTCAAAAGGCTTAATCGAAAACTCAACCCTGTCGAGATTGAGCCGCAGGAAATTACTTGATATTCAAAAAAGGCTATCCAAGATGAAAGAAAGAACACCACTGGCCTTCTCGGGCTTGTCAGATGTGGCAGAGCTCATGAAACTTCAGCATGCCTATCTGCTTCTGGAAACCCAAGGCATAAAACAGCTTAAAGACTACTTAAACCGTTTGGAGGAAGAAAAGACCCGGGCTGCAAGGAGGATAGTTGCAACTCCAGAGATTATAAAACTAAGACAGGTAATAAGCACCATGGTAGAGCAGGGTATTGAGCATCCAAAGATGGCCAAGCTCGTTGAGATAATTAAGAGAGAGGGCAAGCAGGGTATAGTTTTCACGCACTACCGCTCATCAGCTTCCGAGGTTGAGAAACTGCTTAACGAAAATGGCATAAGGGCCAAAAGGTTCATAGGGCAGACTTCAAGGGAGGGCGAGAAGGGGTTTAGCCAGGCCGAGCAGCTTGAAATAATAAATCAATTCAGAAAGGGTAACTACCAGATACTGGTTGCCACAGCCATAGGCGAAGAAGGTTTAGACATACCAAGTGTTGACCTGGTTGTGTTTTATGAACCGGTCCCGTCAGCGATAAGAGACATACAAAGGGCTGGCCGCACTGGCAGGAAAGCAGCTGGCAAAGTCATAGTATTGATAACAAGAGGCACCGGCGACGAAGCTTACTACTGGTCAGGGAGGCATAAGGAAAGGGAAATGAAAAAGATAGTTAGCGATATGAGCTCTGGAAAACGCGAAAAGCAAAAGACACTGAGTGAGTTCGCAAAGCCAGGAAAAACTGTTGTATTTGTCGACAATCGTGAGGGGCATTCAGGCGTCATTGGAAAGCTTGAAGAGCTGGGGATGCTGGTTAAAAGGGAACAACTCCCTGTTGGTGACTTCCTCCTAAGTGATAGGGCAGTGGTTGAGAGGAAGACCACCAAAGATTTTGTTAAGTCCATAATAGATGGCAGGCTTTTCAGGCAGGCACAGGAGCTTAAAAGAAACTTTGAACAGCCGATGATAATCGTAGAGGGTAGCAACCTGTTCAACAGCAGTAACGTGCACCCCAATGCAATACGGGGCGCGCTTGCAGCAGTAGTGCTTGACTTTGGCATACCTGTGATTTTCTCACAGGGGATTGATGACACCGCTGCGCTCCTGGCCGTAATGGCAAAGCGCGAGCAGGGTGACCTTGGGAGGGTTGCACGTCTGCGCGGTGAGAAAAAAACACTGAGCGACAGGCAAGAACAAATATTCATAGTTGAGTCCCTCCCGGGCGTAGGGCCGACTCTGGCTAGAGAGCTCCTTAAAAAATTTGAAAGTGTTGAAGGGGTTCTCAATGCAACAGAGCGAGAGCTAAAGCAAATTCCAAAAATCGGTGAGAAGAAAGCAAAGGAAATCAGAAGAATAATCAAGTTAAAGTATGAAGAATAAAACTACAATACATTAGGCTAAACTTTGCAAAACACAGGAGGCCTGTAACCTATTCTTTGCCAAGCTTCTTCTGGAACAGCCTCTTTATGACTTCAATCTCCTTCTTGGTGTAGCCTTCCTCCTTGAGTTCCTTCATTATGGTCTTGCTGGGTATCCCTGCCCTGGCTTCCTGTATCGCTTTGTCTGAACGCGCGTCCAATTCCTTTAAGTAATCATCTGTATTGAGCAGCGATTCCTGTATTTGCACTAACTCCTGCTGGTAGGCTTTCCTAGCTGAAATTTCGCCAGCTGTCAACCCTGCCACCTCCTTCTTTGCAAGCTCAGACAGTTTTTTGTTGAGTTCCTTCTTCCTTGCCTTAAGGTCGCTTATCAATTTCTTGCGGTCCTCTGCTTCCTTCTGCTTAAGCAGCTTCTTAGCTGTCTCCTCACCTGCCTTCTTGGCATAGAAATGGGTATGAACAAGGAAGATTACCATTAGCACTAGGATACCAACGATTATCCCAACCACCCACTCCACTGGGATTACCTTCTGAACCAGATTAAGTGCACTGTTATATGATGGTAGGTTGTCAGTTCTATTGGGGTAGGTGACAGGGCTGCCAGTCGACGGCACCACGGGCTGATTAGAAGTCACTCCTGTTGTATTTTGGGTAGCACTGGGCGCACTCGCAGATGGGTTTAAAACATTGAACTCACAAGTTGAGCCATCTGAGTAGTTTTTACCATCATAAGCTGAGACAATCCATTCATAATGTCCAGACTCAAAAGATATATTTGTTGGAGTGTAGCTCAACCCCTCTATGTCCTTAGCAAAGGATGTGTCCAAATTTACAAAGTTATGGTTCTCCGTTTCTTTCGTGAACATGAGGAAATATGTCACATGGTCACCATCCTTGTCATAAGAGGGCCCCCATGAAAAAATTATGTTACCAGCTAGCATAGTTACATTGTCACACGGGCTTAAAGCAGCTGGAGTACTTGGTTTGGTATTCTTGATTGGGTTACCCGATGATCCGCCCTCATCGGTTTCACCTTGTTGGGCTTCTCCCGAAGTTCCATTTTCCCCCTCCTCCTGAGTAGTGGTGGGGGGAACTGTGTTATTGGCCGTATTAGTATCTGAAGGTGTTCCAGTTGTGAAGTTCGTCTCATCGTTAGTTGGGGGTTGTTCAACACCGCTTGTGCCTCCTCCAGCTAGCTCAATCACAAAACAATGTGG
>JAGHAM010000021.1 GCA_021161465.1 Candidatus Iainarchaeum sp.
GAACAACACTGACTACCAGAGGAGCAGCTGTGACCGTTTGAACAACATCCACAGTCAGTCTTGCAGCTTCGGCAGGTTTCACCACCATTACAGCTGCCGTCCCCACAATATGCGCATGAGCTCTTGCAAACACCATTACAGCAGTGTAGCCCAGAGCAGCATCCAAGTGAGGAGCATCCGCACGACTGTCCACTGTGGCAGCAGGTTGTGACGTTTGGATTGGTGCCTGCATGGGCTTCAGGAACAAAGAAAGCAAAGGTTACAAAAATCGTTGAGAAGAGGAGTATGGCAGCAATAAGCGCTGAGCGTTTCATCAGTTATTAAAAGCCAATTCAGTTATTTAATCTTTTGCCCGTCCCTCTGTGGCAGTCGATAGAAAAAAATGTAGGGAGGTGCCCGAAGGCACCCGGTTTAAAATGGTAGGAGCTTTCTGCCAAAGAAAGTAAGTCCAGTGTTTGTTCTTTTTATGGGGTTGCTGTTTGTCTTTTTTGGGGTTACTCCCTTAGCTTTTGGCATACTGATAGTCATGTTTGTCCAGATACTGGTAGCATTTGCTTTGTCCCAATCCCTGACACCAAGGTTGTAATTAACCACTTGTTCCCAAGGTTTGTTCACTGGCCATGTGTGATTCATCTGGACGAGTGTTCCTCCTTGGACCCAACCAGAGAAGCTACTGGTCCCATCTCCCCAAGCGAACTCCACCATCACCTTGCTGCCGAAAGGGTCATCTCCAGCTATGCACTGGCAGGTGTATTCCTTTCCACCAACACCGGTTCCATATGGTATGTTGCACTTCAGTTGTTCAGGAGGGTAGGGCCCTAGGTTGGAGATGACAGTCGTGCCTCTGGTTGTTTTCTTGCCCTTGTTATCAGTCACTGTTAGCTTAACTTTGTAAATGCCATCTTTCCTGTAGGTGTGCCATGGGTTCCTTAGTATGCTGTGCTTTCCATCACCAAAGTCCCAATAGTATTTCACTATTCTACCATCTGGGTCATATGACCCTGTTGAATAAAACCTAACCAGCAAAGGCGTTTCCCCTTTTCTTGGAGTTGCTTTTATAGCAGCAACGGGAGCCTTGTTGCCGCTGTTAACTACAATCCCCTTGCTTTTCAAGAAAGATAAGAACCATGGGCTATAACTAAATTTAGCTGCAACCAGTGGTGCGCTTATCACAGATATTGCAAGTAGGCACATGATACCTATTATCATAGTTTTTTTCATATAGTCTCACCACCTAATAGTAGTAACATTATTGCATAGCAACTATTTAAACCTTTAGTTTCTTTCCCCCGTTAACCTTTAAGTTCATTGAAATATTTCTTTATTAGGTCCATCTCCGATTCTGTGTAACCCTCTTTGCTTAGCTGCTTCCTTATCTCACTGCTTGATACGCCTGATTTCGCCTGCTCTACTGCAGTCTTTGCACGTTCCCTAAGCTCTTCAAGATACTTGGCATTGCCTAATAATTCATCCTCCAGCCGCACCAGTTCGTTTTCATATGCTCTCATTCTGGATTCCTCTTCTGCAGTCAGCCCAACGTTTATCTTCTTTGTAGAAAGCTTCGATAGTCCTGTCTTAAGCTCGATTTTTCTCTGTTTAAGCTCTTCCAAGTGCTCCCTTTCCTTCTCTAACTCTTTTTCCCTCATGGTCTTTTCAACTTCTCCTGCTGCTCTTTTCTTTGAGTATAGGTATGCTATGACAGCAATAATGATTATAAACAACATAACACCGATGGCAATCACAATCAGACCGCTGGTTCCTTCAAGTGGAGAGGGGGTATAATAAACAGTGAATACTTTCGATTTGGTGTTTCCACTTGGGTCGGTTACAGTTAAAGTGAAATCGTTCCTACCAGACACCAGTATGGTTGTAACGTTAATGTCAAAATAACCGGAGTCATTGGCTAGGGAGGTATAGTTGATTGTCGGTTTCTTACTGCCTTCGTAGTCAATCAATGGCCCTTCAAGATGGATCCACACATTGCAATTTCTATAGTTTGACCAGAAATTTGCCTCATCTTGACTCGTGCTTTCTTCAACCATCTTGTCACAGAAGCTGCGGTCATCAGTTCTCCCAGAGAGTATGAGGTTTATCGCCCTCTTACTCGTGTTCATAGAGCTATTTGATGGCTTAAACAACTCAAGTGAGACTTTGTTGTCCCATGTTGTTTCGAATGCATCCTTTAGATAGTACGTTTTATTCTGTGTTACGTTCACGAACCAGTCAAGTTCTATGGGCGGCGTCGTTTTTCCAAGATAACCTATAATTTTTGTTCGTGTGTCGTTTAGCTTCAGCCCTGGCACACCTTTGAATGTTACCTCGATGTCATACACCCACTCTTTTTTCCAATCTTCAGGTAGTTTTACACTGCAGGAAATTATATGTGGCCCAACTGTTAGGTTTACATAATCTTGGTCGGGTATGCAACGGATAGGCTGTGACCTGGCACTGACAGTTGGTAAAAGGGCGATGAGCACTATCACACAGAAAGCTTTAAAGATTTGCATTTTTCCCCAACTCCTCCTTAAGCTCAGCTTTTCTTCTGGCAAATAATAACCTTATTATTGCAATCTCTTTCTTGGTGTACCCTTCATCTATGAGCTTTTTTCTTATCTCCTTGCTTGGAGTTCCCCCAATGGCCTGCTGAAGTGCCCAGTCAGCCTTCTCACTTAGCTCCGACAAAAATGCATCATTACTTAGGAGTTCCTGCTGCAGCAAAAACAATTCCTGCTCGTAGAATTTCCTTTTAACTTCTTCTTCTGGTGACAGCCCAACATTTATTTTTTTAATCTGAAGTTTGGCCAGCATTCCCGCTATGTATCTCCTTCTCCTTCTCATCCATTCCAGGGCTTTTAACTCCTCAGGGTTCTCCTGTTTTTTCTTGATAGTTGGCTCTACCCTCTCAATCCTATCAGCTATCTCTTCCCTTTCTACACTCTCGCTTTTCCTGCTTTTCCTGGAAGATGAGAACAGCAAAAGCAACAACAGGATGGACATAACAGAAACTAGCAAAATCCCAATGAAAAGCAGCTCTGGCTTTGATGTGGGATAGCTGCTTATGTCTTCTACCTGTGAGCCTGCAGCAGAAATTAGGTCCATAAATTAAACAAAGGCGAAGAGCTATTTAATGAATTAGGTTTTATGGTGCCTTCAGACCAGCAAAGCTATTTATTCCACTTTTTTCATAAACTAACAGAGTTAATAGGAGGGCATGATATGATGGGGTTTCTTAACAAGTTCAAGGGAAAGTTTAGTGGCGAATCCGAAGAGGAGGTAAACATCGACGAATTTTTGGACACTCTTGGGGTGGAGAACGAGGACCTTTTGGTCGAAGAGGCTAATATGTGGGTCAGGCCTTATGTTATTGAGGATCTTGAGGATATACCTGCAATAGACAATGACTTGGATAAAGGCAATATTGTAATCTTAAACGTAGAGCCTTTATACAAGAGGAACACTATAAAACTGAAGCAAGCGATATCCAAGATAAAATCTCACGCAACTGAGATAGATGGCGATATAGCAAGGCTTAGTGAATACAAGTTACTGGTAACTCCAAAAGGAGTTAAAGTAGCAAAGGTAAAAAAGTGACTTTATGCCTTTGCTGGACGCTCCCGCTTTCCAGCTCAGAATAGAAGCTAAGGATGCCCTCGGCATTCTGGAGGGTATCCTTAGGGAGAAGCACTGGAGAGGTTTTGAGCTAGCGAATCTGAGTTTGGTTTACGTACCATACTGGTTCTTTAATTATGATGTTTACCGTGAGGAAGAGGGCCATTCCGAGAGCTTTTCCTCACAGATGTGTTTAAATGCCACTACTGGTGAGATGGAACCCTTGATAGCTAGGGTTGTGAAAGAGATACCTCTTGAGAAGTCAAAGGAGATAACACACGATGTTGCATTCACCGTTGAGTCGCCAAGCGTGCAGAAAGATGAAGTAAAGAAGATTGCCCCTATAAAGATTGCAGGCCAGCTTGGCATACCAAAGAGCAATGTTACAATTTCTGGCATAACCTTGTTTTATATCCCCATTTACAAGATATGGATTACTCTGAGGGCAGGATACCGCAGGCTGGACTTAGATGGAATGAGTGGCTCTCCACTGAATATAGAGGAAGTTCCTGAGAGAGAGCGCGGGTTTATGGAAGTTACGCGTGATATGCTTGAAGAGCTTAAGACACCGAAGGGTTGGGTGGACTACTCAAAGAAGGCCTTTTATTGGGGACTTGGTGTAACGACAGGTATGACACAAAAGGCCATGACCAGTGTCCAGGAGAGTTCCACAATCAGGAATGCTCTCAAATGGCTGTTCTTAACAAGAACTGGGCGCTACACTTTACTGGTGCTTATAGCGGCAGTATTGCTTCTCTTAGTGGCTGCGAAGAAATAAGGCTACATGAAATCAGTCAAGGACTGTTGAGCTTCTTTATCGTTCACGAATACGGAGTCTATGTTTCTTTCTACCAACTCAAGCCTTTGTTTCATATAGTCAGATAAACCATATTCCCTGGCTATTCTCTGGCTTACTTCCAGATATTTCCTGACAGAGCCCCCAGCTACAGTTAGTATTACCTTGCCACCACAATAGATGCACTTACCAATCAAAGGTACCCTCCTGTATTTAGCATTGCATTTCACGCACCTGAACCTCTGCTCCCCAAATGCACGGAGATTCCCGTATATATCTGGCAGGAAATGAGAATTCAATAAGCGTTTCGCTTCATCCTTCTCATCAACGGCTCTCACTTTCTTCCCAAGGTCTAGCTGGGCTTTTGCTTTGTCTTCCATGGCACCAAGTGTTTTGTAGGAAGAATTGGTAACGCCATCGTCAATAGCCCCAGTTTTGTGTGTGTACTTGAACCCATCATATTGCTTTTCTGTCCCAAGTCTATCCTTTACAAGCTCCACCTCAAACTCTGTTGGCTTTGGCAACTCTTTTGACCTTCTGTAAAATTCTAGTGGCAGATGGTCCACAGTTTCCATAAGATGCACCTGGTCATCCACCTGCTTTGGGTTTATGGTTGTCGTCAGCACAAGACATGCATCCATCTTCCCACCCCTACTGGCAGGCAGATAATCCTTTGAGAAGTTGATTAAGGTGTCAAGTAGTATCATGAGTGAGTCTTCATCACCATCACAGTCCCTTCTGCATGCTGCATGGAAGAACGGGTGTGCATAACATACATTTGCCTTGCTGAAACCGATGACTCGGCCAAGCACCCCAGCTGATGTATGTGGAGCAAGCCCAACGATAAGGGTGCCAACCAAATCCTCTCTCGTTTCGCAGTTGAAATAAGGCTTCAAACCGTAAATCCTTTCCAATTCCTCATCCAAAAACCTGGTAACTCTAAGGAACAATGACACCGCGTTTTCTGATGGGATTACATCCTGTGGAAATATCTCCAATACCTGTTCTTCGCTCTCAAGCGGTTTTCCGTTTACATCCTTTTTGTACCCAAGCGCTTTCAGCTTCTCAACGCTTGTTCCAATTTCTTTTGGAGTGAAATGCGTTAGCACAAGGTTGGTCGAATCAAATCTTATTGTTCCGTCCTTAAACGTGTGCAGGTCATTGTTGCAGCGCAGGATGCCCTTCTCTATTGGCTCAAAGGCTTTTGTTTCACTTATGGTTCCTTTCACACCCTTAAGTTCAGCCTTTGGTTTTCCTACTTTCAGGATTGCGCTCTCCATCACCTCTTTCAGGTTTACAGCGCGCTGTTCGTATTTTATTGCCTGCCCCCCACAGACCTCACACACGCCTGCTGCGGGTCTCCCACATTTGGAGCACACAGATTCTACGATAGCCCTCTCGTTGCAGTCATCGCACTTCCATGAGAGGAGCCTTTTGCCACACTTTGGGCATCTCAGTCTGGTTAGCTCTACTGAGATTATACCTTTCTCACTTGCTTTAACAAGTGACCTGGTTGGTCCGCCATAGTTCCCAACAGGGAACAGCAGGTGAGGTGCTGGCTTCATCAGCCGCTCCTTGGCTTTTTCTGGTCTCCCCATCCTTGAGCCTATATATGTTGGGCTCTTCTCTGGTATCTCAAACGGCGACAGTTCATTCACCAGCTGCATTGTGCTACCAGCACCAACACGGTCTATAACCTCTTTACTGTTCCCGATGCTAAGCGTGGTGAATAGTGCCTCCTTGTAAGGGTGCTCAATGACGACTTTATCCCCCTCCAGATGGTGCGGTACCAGCAGCAGTTCCAATAATCGTTTTTCAGGCCCAACTTTAAGCTCACCAACCTCAAGCCATGATATAAGCTGCTTCAACTCATCTATACTAAGGTCATGATAGGGGAATACATACTCAGGGTGGAGAGGTATGTCATATTTTTGCGAGTATTCCACAGCTTCATCAAAACTTATATTGAACGCGTCTTTGCATTCGCCACCTTTGGACTTGAGTTCCTGTTCCCACCATTCCTCCACCCATGGGGAGGGCAGGACTACATGATTGTCTTTTATAAAATCCCCAAGGCTTACAAGCATATCCCCAAGGAACAACACTTCTTCGACATCATCCTTTACCTCTTCGGCATCTCTGAAGGTCTTGACTTTCGTCACCCTCCCGCCTTTAAGCCTTACAACAGGACCATCTATTGAGCTACATGGGGCTATAGCAGTTCCCTTGCCAGGCCTTTCAACCTTAAGTTGTGTCCCTATCGCTGGAAAGCTGTCCAGTATAACCATAGTTGCCGGGTTTATGCCTTTGCTCATCAGCCCTGTATTCCTTGCTCTCCCATATCTAAGACGGAAGCCACCAGGCCTGGATGGGTATGAAAAGATTGGCCTTCCAGCTACTATATCCTTTAGGTATTTGTCTTTTGGCTTTATTTCCTGCTTCCCTGGCTTGTTTTTTTCAACCTTTATTATAGAATGTAGCCAGTCCCAATTCAGGTCGAATGCCTTGGCGTAATTGACAATCCTACCTGCTTTCTGTGCTATACCCTCCCCCACAACCAGGCACATACCCCCACGGACCATGTTGCTCTTAATCCTGCTGAGGTTTTTGTGTATGTTTACTTCAACAGTTGTTGTGGGGGTCCCAGAAATGCACACGGGGCAGTTTTTCACAATTATCCTTGCTTCGTCATCAGTTGGCTTGTACTGCAGGCGTGAGACAACATTATGGTAGATATTCAGCTCCTCAACATACCTCTCAACCTCGCTTTCAGTTGGCCTGTACTCCTGCAACCCCAGCAGCTTCCTCGTGTAGTCTGCGAACAGGACTGCAAGTGCCTGTGCTGTTCCGCCAGCACTTCTTATCGGCCCGGCGAACTCCACGGTCAAGTACCTTGAGCCATCAGGGTTGCTTTCTATTTTTACTGAGGAGATACCTTCTATGGGAGCAGCCACAACACCTTCTGTTATTAAAGCAAGGGCTGCCCTTATGCTTTGCTCTGCCTTTTCTTCTTCCGACATCTCTCCAAATTCACCATTGACTATCTTCTTTATGATTTCGAGACCTACCAGCTCCCGTGGCTTTTCCTTAAGTAGTGCTTCTATAACTTTTCCTGATCCCTCGGGGCCGACCAGCCCTTCAACTCGCTCACCAAGCGTTGTTGCGAATGGAACTTCAACAAAAGTCTTTGGGTCCAGCCCGACAGCTCTGGCGCTCTTAGCAAGCTCGTATTCAATTGCTGCTTTCTTCTGCAAGTCTGAGTAATACTCTTCCACGTCCTTGCTCATCTTCAGCTTGCTCATGTGGCACCACCCTCAAAGTGGAGTATGTTTAGCTTTCCACTTTGCAGGTTCAAGACAGGTAGTATGCATGGGGTTGGTGTGTGGCCTTGTTTTATCTGGTATGGTGTTATTGCCTGCCAAGTTCCAGAATTCACGCCCAGCACCCCCCTATAGTTTATGTAAGCATTCTTGTGGACATCCCCCACGTGGAGCACATCTGGGACCCTCTCCATCACAAGATAATCTTTCTTCTCAGGGCATATTGGCGGTTTTTCACCATATATCGGATGTAGGTGTCTTTTTCTGAGCCAGGCCTTTATGGTTTCCTCAGGCTTATCGTATGTCGCGCTTGTTATGTGCGGAACCATATTGTGTATTGAAGCACCATGGTAAAGGAGCACCTCCACACCATGAAGCGAAACATAGCCAGGTGAGCCGATACACCTAAAGTTTGGTAGGTCAACAAGTTTTCCCAACAGCGCCGGGTCTATCGCTGGCTGAGGTTCAGCAATCCTTGTTGCATCGTGGTTTCCAGGTATTGCCACTATCTCTATGTATTCAGGTATCTGACTCAGGAGCTCGCCAAGCTCTTCGTATTGTTGGAATATGTCCTCGGTTTCCAGTTCATCTTCCTGGCCAGGGTATATGCCAACACCATCTACAAGGTCTCCGGCTATGGTCAGATATTTCACCTTGGATGCAATCTCTCTTTGTTTTGCCTTGCCTTCTTTGCCGTTAATCCAGTTTATGAATTTCTTGAAGTTTTCCCTGAGGAAAAGCTTTGAGCCCACGTGGGTATCAGATATCATAGCGAGGTAAACCTCCTCATCTGCGCGCCTTGGCTCCCTTGCAGGTATGTCAGGGAAGTGCAGAGCTCTAGCTATAAACAAGTCCTTGCGCAGGACACCATCAATAGCCAGAACCTCATCTGGAACCAGTGACTGTGATTCCTCCATAAGCCTTCGGTCGCCTGCCGGGATAAGAACATTTAGTGTGCCTGTTGTGTCTTCAAAAGTAACGAGTTTGTGCCCGTTTTTTGTGACCTTGATGTTGGAAACCATCCCAATGACACGTTCTTCGCCGCCGTTGCTCTTTTTCTTCAAGGTGTCGATATCTCTAACAGCTTTCCCACGGTTTTTCAGAATTTTAGAAAGACGCTCAAACCTATCGTTGAACAAACCAACGAAGTCTTCTACCTGTCCAGAGGATGATGACTTTCCAGTAACATCAAAGTCTTCAAATACCTTAACTCTTGATTCAATCTCGCTTGCGGCAGCTTTGGTAGATTTCCCTTCAACTACCACTTTAGTATCCCGCTGCTCAGGCGTTATGGCCTTTTGCACATCTGTTAGCTCTATGCAAAAGTTCTCTGTCTGCTCAGCCAGATTTTGCGCGAGCTCAAGTGGGTTTTTTTGCTTTAGGATTTCATCAAGAGCTTCAGGGCTCACCAGTAATTCTTTTTCTTTAAAGAAAGAAATCAGCTTCTCTTTCAATTGTTCCCCTCCTGCACCTCCGCGCTCCTCACGACCAGGTGCACGATGAGATTATGGGGGAAGGATTATAATAATTTATTGCCCGCGAGTTTTCCGAGAGGTACAAGAGCCCACTTGAAATATTAGTCCATCTTAATTAGAACGTACATTGCCCTAACAGTTTTTTCTGGTTTTGGGTGGACGGTCAGTGGGAACATTTCATCGTATTCATCTTGGTCAAGCCTGTATACCAAATGCATGAATGGCATGTTGCTTGGCTCAAAGAAGCTGTCATACCATATTTCACTAAAAGCTTTACTCTCAGAAGTTGTAAAACCAAGGGCCTCCAACTCTTCTGAAAGTTCCTCTTTACTTATACTCAGGTTCTCCAGTTTTGCTGTTTTTTCCTCGCCAGGATTGACTGTCCCAAAGTTTAATTGCATCAATTTGACAGAGAACATGCCTTCTGGATTCTCTTTACCCATAATAATCCTAGCATCGTAAATTGGCTTTTTTCTGTTGTTTTTAATCGTTGCCGTCTCATTTGAAAAGCTAATTTCCACCCCATCTTCAAAATCCATCTCGCCTTCGTAAAACAAGAACTTGTTTTCAGTATTGCCATGCACAACACAACTAGCATCCACATCGTTCAGCTGGTCCTTTATTTCTTCAAGCGGAACAAACTCCATGGGTATTGCCTTAGATACCTCACGTTGCTTGCATTTGTCTTTTGCTAGAACATCCCACATAATCATATTGTCATGAACTTTCGCGTTTGGGTAGGTGTCATAAACTAGGCCATTCTTGAATTTAACTTCAACTTTAACATTCGTGCCGTTGTCAGCATGCAGATATATGACCGGTTGTTTGACATACACAAGCTGTTTGGGTCTGCTGGTTACAAACGTTTCATTGCTATCCACACACCCAGCTATAACTCCCCACTCATGGAGCTCATGAACAGCATTTAGAGACCCATTAGCAGTGTGAGGAATTTGGGACTCGTTTACGCATGTGTTGTTCACACATGTCTGCTCTAACGGGCAATCACTATTTTTGGTGCACTGTTCTCCTGCATTTTGCTCTATACACCCCGTCAGAACCAGAAAAGCAGCTAGAGAGAACATCAATAAGAATGCAACTAGCAATCTTTTCACAATAACCACCACTTTCAAGAACCATGTGAGAAATATAAACTTTTGGGGGATGACGGGAGCCTAGGGGTATGCCTTCTTAATCATCTCTCTGGTGACTTTCTCCCTTACAGGGCCAAGTAGTTCATTGACTTCCTTAGCCAGCGCTTTTTTGGCGTCCAGTGGGTGAAGCGCGCCGGAGGCAAAGTCTTTCTCCAATCCCATGTACGAGTCATAAACCAGCTTGCCGCCGTATTTTTCCGGTCGCTCAATCACCAGTTCCTGCTTCTTCCTCTCCATCACAGGGAATACCACATGTTTAAAGAACATCAAGACCCAGTTACCCTTAACCTGCTTTGCCGGGCAGTAGGAGTTAACTATCCTCTTTTCTACTTCTTTCTCGGGAGCAGTGATGCTTATCTTGCTTTTTTCTTCCGACGCGCTCATCTTGCCACCCATCTTGCCTCCTGATAGGCTTGGTAAGAGCGGGGTGAATATGCACACCGGCTTGCTGTAACCAATCACTGGCAACATCTCCCTTGCAAGCATGTAAATGCCCCTTTGGTCAATACCACCAAAGGCTATGTCTGCCTTTAGTGCAACCACGTCCCTGCTTTGCATGAGCGGATAGATGAAACCACCCAGTTTTGGTGTCTCGCTAAAGCGCACCACCTCGGAAGCTGCCCGTTTGGCTCTTTTCATCGTGATTTCTCCAGCCATGTGGAGTATGTCCATCACGTAGTCCTTGTCAAACTGGAATTCCATCCCCCTAACAAAACTAACTCGGCTCGTGTCGGCTCCAGCAGATTGGAGCATGGCTTTTATCGCTGTTTCATAGTAATGCGAACGTGCGTCAAGCAGTTTCCATGGTGTTTTCTTATCATCAAGGAAAGAATGTAAATCAGCTATGAGGAAGGTGAATTGCAGGCCAGCGTCAAGGAAATCAATTACTTTAATTATTGGCAGCAAATGCCCTATGTGCATCTGCCCGGTGGTTGCGTATCCAGCATATGCTCTAACCATGGGTTTTTTGAGGAGTTTGCGCAGTTCTCCGAGTGACACAATCTCCTCTGTGTTCCTTGTAACCAGCTTTAGTTTTTCTTCAGTCACTTTAGCTGCTCCTTAATTTTTTCAAGCTTGGATATGGCCTCCATCAGCTCTGTCCTGGTGTGAGTCGGCATGTTTATATCATTTAAAGATTCATCCAGGATGTACACAGCTGATGTG
Source organism: Candidatus Iainarchaeum sp. (assembly GCA_021161465.1). GTDB lineage: Archaea > B1Sed10-29 > B1Sed10-29 > WALL01 > JAGHAM01 > JAGHAM01. The sequence continues at coordinate 11,519 of JAGHAM010000021.1, forward strand.
CACTCAACCTCGCTTGCCCCTTCTTTTGTTATGAGCTTCTTGGCTTCAGTTACTGACCTCTTTATGTTTCTTGGAACCCCAAAATCTTCCAGCACGGAATCCATTATTTCTGCGATTTCCTGCAATTCCTTTTTAGTCACGTCAATCACCTATTTGGGCTTTAATTTCTTACTCAGCTTGAATATATAAATACTCCACGTATTTGATTAAATAAAACCTTTTACAAAAATAAACCATGAGATACTGGACCATTTTAATGGCGCTTCTGCTTATCGCCCCAGTGCTTGCAGTTTGTGACGGGAAGATTAAAGATGTTGAAGCTAAGTACTCCTCTGGGAGCTATTCGGATACAGCCCGACTTGGGGAGGCCTATGAGAATGCGGCTCAGTGCTTTTACGATGAAGGGAACCAGGAGAAAACTGAATACTACTACACTTTGGCAGCTAACGCTTATTCAAGCACAGCGGAGAACCTAACACAGGATTTCAACATCAAGGCGAGCTTATATGTCTCAGCAGGGAACGACTATCTCAAGGCGAAACTGCCTTTGCTTGCCATGGAAAGTTTCAACAAGACAATAGAGCTTTATAACGAGCATCCAAACCAGGTTGGACTCGACAAGGTACAGCACGCCCGCCAGGAAGTTGAGAAGCTGCAGAATCCATCCATGAAAATACTAATGACAGCTGAGGCACCAAAAGATGAATTCAACATGATTTTAGTGGCACTCCTTGTCGTAGCTGTTTTTGGGTTCCTCTCAGTTCTGTTCTATCTAAAGGCCAGGAAGTGATTTAGACGGAAATCGGGGAGAAAGACCTGGCAGGCAGGATAGGTTCTTTCAAAACTGAGCATGGAAAGATTGAAACACCTGCCCTATTGCCTGTTGTAAATCCAAACAACCCAAAGAGCCTTTCTAAGTTTAAGCCACAGGCAGTTATGACTAATGCTTACCTGCTCTGGAAGAATAAGCGGGAGAAAGCTTTGAAGAGAGGTGTCCACAAAGTTATCGGTTTTGAGGGTCCTGTTATGACTGATTCTGGCGCGTTTCAGCTTATGCAGTATGGCAATGTTGACGTGACTAACCGCGAGGTGGTTGAGTTCCAGGAGGCAATAGGTTCTGATATAGCAACACCCTTGGATTTGCCAGGTCTGGGCACCAGAGTTAAGATGGTATCGAACCTCAAGGAAACCATCAAGCGCGCCAGGGAGTGCAAGGAGCTCATCCATGATTCAAAGTCGTTGTGGGTTGGACCTATCCAAGGAGGCGCATTCCCAACCCTCCGCAGGAAGTCAGCTAGGGCTATGCGTGAACTGGACTTTGACGTTTATGCAGTGGGCAGTGTTGTGCCGCTCATGAACGACTACCGCTTTGCTGAAGCCTTTGACGCGCTCTGGGCAGCCAAGCAGGAGCTGCCATTAAACAAACCCGTGCATTTCTTTGGTGCAGGCCACCCTATGATGTTCGCATTTGCAGTCGCGCTTGGTGCCGACTTGTTTGACTCAGCAGCGTATTCCTTGTTTGCGCAGAGGGGCAAGTACCTGACCATAACTGGAACGAAGGAGTTGTCAGAGCTTGAGTACCTGCCATGCTCATGCCCAGTTTGCAGGAAACACGAGCCAGGTGAGCTTGACGAGAGGATGCTGGCTGAACATAACCTCTGGGTTTCTCTCGAAGAGATGGCCCGCATACGCCAGGCAATTCACGAGAACACTTTGTGGGAGCTTCTTGAGGAAAGGGCCCGTGCACACCCACAACTATCTTATGCATTTAAGCGCTTCTCAAGGTACCGGAACTACTTGGAATCTTTGGATGTTTTCACCAAGAAAAGGTTCTTTATGTTGTCCGGAGAGAGCCGGTTAAGACCCGAAGTTTACAGGCACACTCAAAGGATGAAAGAGCTGAGCGGTCGGGGCATTGGTTACAGGCAGTTAGTGGATTTACCTCCTTTCAAACAGGTGCCGGTGGAACTTGCTGGGATATACCCATTTGGCCAGCGTGTGTTGCCTGGCGAGCGCGAGCAGGCACCAGCAGTTCCAGACTGGAGGAAGGCAGACGGCATAGCAAGATACCTGTATGGTGTTGGTTTGCCAAGAGGTTTGCGCTTCGAGAAGGGCAAGACTGGCAGACTTAGAAGAGCTTATAAGGGCGATGAACTGTTGGTATCTTTCCGTGCTTCAGATGGCATGATAATCCCCCACGGTTTCGCTAGAATAATTCATAAAAAAACCAGGCCACCAGCGTTCCGCGTGCAGGTTGACGACGAGGTCCAGGAGTTCGCGCGGAAGGGTAAGACAGTCTTCGCTAAGTTCGTTAGGGGTTGCGGCCCTGAGGTGCGCGCGGGGATGGAAGTGCTTGTTGTGAACTCAAAGGATGAACTGCTTGCAAGTGGAACTGCTCTACTCAGCGCAAGGGAAATGCTTGATTTCGACGAGGGGCCTGCTGTTAAGATTAGGGTTCGTTTCTAGTTCTTGTGCAAACCAAAAGTTTAAATATATTTATATCTGTAAATATGAACCATTCTGTAGGTGATTTTTGTGGATAAGGAACTTGAGCTGTTCAGGGCACTTTGTGATGAAACCCGTTTCAAGATAGTTAAATACCTTCTCACGGGGAGAAAGTGCGTTTGCGAGATCGTGGAAAAGGTTGGTAGAGCACAGCCAACGGTTTCACTTCAGCTGTCCAAACTTGAAGAGCTTGGTGTAGTGAAATCAAGAAGAGAGGGAAAGAAAGTTTACTACTTTATCTCAAACCAAAAAGTTAAGGGTTTGCTGGCAAAAAAAGACTTCTCCAAATGGAAGGGGCTTGACAGGAGGGAGATAGAATGGTATCCCATAATAGACGAGAATAAATGCATAGGCTGCGGTATGTGTGTTACCAGTTGTGGGAGGAATGTGTTTAGCTTCGATAGTGAGAGGAACAAAGCCATTGTTGCTAATCCTTACAACTGTATGGTTGGCTGCACTACTTGCAGTGTTTACTGTCTGCAAGATGCGATATCTTTCCCTGACAAAGAGTATGTGAGGAACCTGATAAGAAAGCATGGTTTGCTGGGCAAGGCAAAAACGGAACTGCTTAAAATGAAGGAGTGACAAGCATGAGGAAAATTTTAGCAATTCAGAAAAACCTGTCGAATAACATTCTCCTGTACACAATACTCATGATAGTCTTTGGTATGCTTGTTGGTTATTACATACCATCGGCTAAAGGCCTATCAGTTTTCATACTCCCTGTTGTTTTCATCATGATTTATCCAATGATGGTTAACCTCTCACTGTCTTCACTTAAGAAGATACGTGGTTCGATTAAGCCGTTAATAGAAGCTCTTGGCTTAAATTTTGTGTATGCACCTGTAGCTATGTACGTTCTTTCATCGTTGTTCATCCAGGACCCAAAGATACGTCTTGCGCTCATGCTGCTGTCAATAGCCCCGGCTTCAAGCATGGGTTTGGGCTACATCGGTCTTGCAGAGGGGCATGTGCTAACCGGTGCAGTAATTGTTGCAATTGCATTCATATTGTCAATCTTTGTTTATCCTGTTGCAAGCAATATGCTTGTCGTTGGAACAGGAATAATTATCCCAACTGATCTTCTCTTGAAGAGTTTGTTTCTTGTTTTGATTCTTCCACTCCTCTTGGGTGTTGCCACTAGGGAGTACATTGAGAGAAAGCATGAGGAAGGAGCGTTTAAGAACAAATTCAAGCCATACTTCTCAGTGATTTCTTTGGGCTTTTTGTATATGTTGCTTTTCCTCATCTTTGCTTCAAAAGCCGGGCTCATAGTCAAGAACTACATGAGCATAGTTGCAATTGCACCAGTGGCTTTGCTCTTCTACTCCATCACAATCCTTCTGATTTTGTTTGTCAACAGGAAAATTCTTAATTTAGAATATGGCCATCATCAGGCGGTGGTCTTCACAACAGTCAGCAAGAACGTTTCTTTAACTATAGCTATCCTGATTGCCGTGTTTGGTGAGGCAGGGCAATACATGGCAATAGTCCCTGCAATAGTTTCATTGTTCCAGGCACCCATACTGATGTTTTATCTTAAGTATTCTGACAGAGTTAAAAGATTCTTCAGCGTTAACGAGAAATGAATTGAACCTGTGGAGGAAGGGTTTCACTAACATACCAACCCGAAAACCTTTCAAGAACTTGTCTGCTGTCCTTGCTTTCTCTTTTTCTGTCAGCAACCCAGGCTTTCCCTCATTAAGACCTTTTTTGATTCCCAGGCCTTCTCATGGAAAAGTCCCTTCAATTCTACGGCTGAGTATTCATAACCCAAGCAGCCATCTCCACACAGGAATTATTTTTATCCCAAGTCCCTTGTATATTTCACTACTGCTTTCGTCTAGCGTTAGTATCTTCAAGTTGGTGCATTTTAGCTTTTTCCCGACCTTCACCAAACCATCCATCTCTCTCGTTTTAGTTTCCATAGATGAAAGATCTGAACTTACCTGTATTAGCTCCTTCACCTTACCTCTGTCTGAAACTACAAAATCAACCTCAGATGAAACATCTTTCCAATAGCTTATGTGCATACCTGGCAGTTTTCTCCTTTGTAGCTCCAAGAATACAACAGTTTCCAAACGCCTTCCAATGTCTTCTTTACCAAGCAATTCAAGGAAACCAACATCATTTATATATGATTTGGTTATCCCAAGAGCATTTTTCCTCTCTGAATAGCTGAATCTTTTGAGGTTCAAAACAAAGAGGGAGTCTTCAAGCATGGATATATATGAGTATAGGGTATCCTTGCTGACCTTCATGCCTTGGGACTTGAGCGTTAAGTACAGCTTGTGAACACTAAGTTCAGAACCTGTGTTCGCCACTAGTGAATTCATGAGCCACCTAATGAGCTTAACGTTTCTAACTCGATACCTTTCAACTATGTCTCTATACACCACTAAGTTTAGATATTCTTCGAGTATTCTCAGCTTTTCTCTTTCGTTATTTTCCAAAACAACCTCAGGGAATCCCCCATATTTTAAATATTCATTTAGGAGAGATCTAACTTTAGCTTCTTTTCTGGAGCTTAGTTTTTCAGGCTCAGTGACTCCTCTAGCATTAAGAAATTCTCTAAATGAAAATGGGAATAGCAGATAAGTCGAGCTTCTTCCTCTAAGAGATGTTGCTATCTCTTTGCTTAACAGCTTTGAGCTAGAGCCCGTTATGTAAATGTCAAAACCTTCATCGTGAAGTGCTCTGACAGCTTTTTCCCACCCCGGTATGTTTTGAGGTTCATCAATGAATATGTGCACATTTTTTGATTCTGGAAATAGTTCCCAGAAAATCTTTAATACGCCTCTTATCCCCTTTCCTTCCAGCTCGCTTAGTCTAGGATCTTCAAAATTCAGGTAAAGCACGCTCTCTTTCATAAGTTCTTTCATCTTCTGGAACAAGAAGTAGGTTTTTCCTGCCCTCCTTGGTCCAACTATTGCTTTTATTCTCTTCCCACTAACCTTTAACTCTCTGGGTATCAGATCTGGGAGACCCCGTTCCTGGAAGTCCAGTAAATATTCTCTTATGAGCATTCTGTTCATGGGAACTCTTTTACATATTCGTGTTTATAAAAGTTTCCTTCCATACAAGGAAACTTTTTCAAAATCTTTCCTTCCATACAAGGAAACTCTTTTGGACATCTACTCAACTTGCTTCGCTCGTGATTTCCTTGATAAATCTGTTCACTACTCCATCACCAATTTAAACCAGTAGTGAGCAAAATAGGCACTAGTGAGTGTAGCCACAAACCTATTGAGAAGAGGATAATATGAACTATGATGAGCTTTACCAGAAAATGAAGAAATATGCCGACGAGAATGGATACAAGCTAAATCCAAATGAGAAAGAGAGAGACGCACTTTTGAAGGCTTTGCTTGCCAATGAGAAAGAGCACGGTGAGATTTACTGCCCATGCAGGCGGGTGACAGGTGACAAGGAGAAGGACAAGAAGATAATCTGCCCCTGTGCTTACCATAAAGAGGAAATCGCCAGGGATGGGAGATGCTTCTGTGGGTTGTTTGTGAGGGGTTGAGATGAAGTTGTTGCTGTTTACTTCATCCCATTGCCCTCACTGTCCCAAGGCAGTTAAGATGGCCAAGAGAATTTTACCAGAGTTTAAGGGCAAGGATGTGGACTACAGAAAGATAAGAATGAAAACCAGTGAGGGGAAACGCCTGGCAGACGAGTATGATGTTAATGCTACCCCAACTATCCTGGCATTTGATGGCTCTGGAAAACTCATCAAGAAGATAGTTGGCGTTCCAAATGAGGGAGAGCTGAGGAATGCTATAAAGAAGGGGCTTGGAGAAAAAACCTCTTTCCTATCAAAACTATTTGGAGGTTAAAGCGTGGATTTCAGTCTTCCCAATAAGAGTGATAAAATAGCCGTGATTGGTGTTTCCCAAGATACCTCCAAATGGGGTAGGAAGGTATATGATGCCTTGAAGAGAAACGGGTTTGATGTTTACCCTGTGAATCCAAACTGCGAGCGCGTTGGGGAGGACAAATGCTATCCAAACCTGAGTGCAATTCCAGAAAAGCCAGATTTTGTTATAACCGTGGTTCCCCCTAAAGCTACTGAGCGCGTGGTTGAGGAATGTACGAACCTTGGCATAAAGCGGGTCTGGATGCAGCCAGGCTCTGAGTCTGAGAAGGCTATCGAGTACTGCAACTCACATGAC
>JAGHAM010000012.1 GCA_021161465.1 Candidatus Iainarchaeum sp.
AGGGCTTTGGAGAGAAACTGGCAAAGATACCAGAGGTTCAGGAAGTGCATGTTTGCTCTGCTGACTGGGATTATTTCCTGAAAGTGAAAGCTAAAGACTCAGACGATTACCGACGCATAGCTACAGAGGAGATACTGCCACTTGGTGGCATCGAGAAGTCTATGAGTTATATATCCTATGGTTGCTTCAAAGAGACTCCAGAGGTGAAAATACCCTAACTCGCGTGAGCTTAAAGCTGGTAAATCTTTAAATATTCAAACGCGCAAAACTTAAACTTCTGGGGGTACTTTAATGATTGAATACTTCGGTCTTGTTTGCGGTTTAATTGCATTAGCGTTTGCTAGCTTCCTTGCCTGGAAGATAGTTAAAATCAAAGTGAAAGACAAGAAGGTCATTCAGGTTTCTGGAGCCATACACGAAGGGGCGACAGCCTTTCTTAGGAGAGAGTACACGACACTTTCAGTTTTCGTCCTTTTCATGTTTCTAACCTTCTTTTTCCTGGTTGATGCCCTGACAGCTGTGGCTTTCCTGGCAGGCGCGCTGCTATCTGCGTTTGCCGGGTTTGTTGGCATGAGCATTGCAACCACCGCAAATGGAAAAACCGCTGAGGCTGCTAAAGAGAGCCTAAACAAAGCTCTGAGGCTGGCTTTCTCCTCTGGCACGGTAATGGGGATGACAGTAGTTGGTCTTGGGCTGGTTGGGGTTAGTGTGTTGTTACTAATCTTTAGTTCCTACCTGAGCCTGGATAAGGCTGTTACTTATCTAGTTGGTTTTGGATTTGGTGCTTCTTCCATAGCGCTATTTGCCAGGGTAGGTGGCGGGATTTACACAAAAGCCGCTGATGCTGGAGCTGATATGGTGGGCAAGGTTGAAGCAGGCATACCTGAGGATGACCCAAGGAATCCAGCTGTAATTGCTGACCTGGTTGGAGACAATGTTGGAGATGTTGCTGGAATGGGTGCGGATTTGTTTGAGTCTTACGTTGGTTCAATTATAGCTGCCATGAGCCTTGGTGTCTTTGCTTTTGCCAGCATGGGGATGACTGCTGCAGTGTACCCCCTTGTTGTAGCTGGAACAGGTTTGATTGCATCCGTCATTGGAACTTTTCTGGTGCGTTCTGGTGAAAGTGTTGAGATGGGCGAATTGCTTAATGCATTGAGGAGAGGAACCATAGGCGCTGCGGTTTTGTTTCTGATAGCCATAATTCCAGTGACATACTATATGTTCCCAGAAAATTGGATCCCTATGTCTATTGCTGTAGCCTCCGGGCTTGCTGCTGGTGTCATCATAGGGTTAAGTACGGAGTACTATACCTCAGATAAATATTGGAGAACAAGAAGCATTGCAGAGTCAGCTGAGAAGGGTGCAGCCAGTGTGATAATCACGGGGTACTCTATTGGCCTCAGAAGCACAACAATACCAGTGGTTGTAATCTCTGCAGCTATCTTGGTCGCCTTTTACTCTGTTGGGCTTTATGGTGTGGCAATAGCAGCTGTTGGTATGCTCTCAACCTTAGGCATAACTTTGGCGACAGATGCTTACGGACCTGTAGCAGACAATGCTGGTGGTATTGCTGAAATGGCCAAGATGCCTAAGAAAGCCAGGGAAAGGACGGATGCACTGGATGCTTTGGGCAATACAACAGCAGCCACTGGCAAGGGCTTTGCCATAGGCAGTGCAGCTTTAACTGCTTTGGCGTTAATTGCAGCTTATGCAATTGCTGCAGGGCTGACAGAATCAGAAATGGCTATAACCAATCCTTTGGTTTTGGTAGGCTTGTTCATTGGTGGTATGTTGCCCTTCCTGTTTGCATCCACGACCATGATTGGAGTCGGGAATGCTGCAGGCAAGATGATAGATGAGGTCAGGAGGCAATTCAAGGATAAGGCAGTGATGAGTGGAAAGAAATCGCCTGATTATGCAAAATGCGTTGATATAAGCGCTATGGGTGCGCTCAAGGAGATGATAGCTCCTGGACTTATGGCGGTTTTGGTTCCTCTGGCTTTTGGATTTGTCTTCGGGCCAGCAGCTCTTGGCGGTTTGTTAGTCGGAGCACTGGTTTCCGGATTTTTGCTTGCTGTAAAGATGGCCAACGCGGGAGGTGCCTGGGATAACGCGAAGAAATACATAGAAAAAGGCATGTTTGGGGGTAAGGGTTCATCAGCGCATGCGGCTGCAGTGATAGGGGACCTGATTGGAGACCCTTTCAAGGATACATCCGGCCCTTCACTGAATATACTCATCAAGCTCATGAGCATGATTTCACTGATATTCGCGCCATTGATAACAAAGTACTACCTGTTATCACCACAGGTTCTGCAGAGGCTTTTGATTCTGCTTGGCCTGGATTAAGGCTTTAATGAAAGAAGGTATTCACGAGTCTTTAGGATGGAGAGCTTGGTTCCCGGATGCCTTTTTTCTATACTATCCAGGTGCTTCCTTAAGACAGTTATGGCATTGTCCTGTTCTTTTTCTATATGCCCCTTTATCCCATTAATCCTTGCGTAAACCAATACCTCTTCCTCCGTGCATTTTGCCAGGGGCTTCACAGATTTGGTTTTGCTGAGGCTTTTCCTAAACCCCATCAGATATGCAAGGGTGTCCACCACCATGTCATCCATGGTTTCCCCACTGACAACCAGGTCATATGGAGCCGCTGAAGTTTTCGCGCCAGTTTCAAAACATTTATCTCTCGCCTTCAAAGCGAATGGTTTTATCACATGCATTGCAACCTTCCCGCCTAGTGTGCTTGCATCAAATCCAACTGTGCCATGGCTTGGTAAATTTCCCCTCAGAGTGGCAAGCACCTTTTCCTCAAAAAAACTACAGAAGCAGCTTTTACAGTAACTCTTAGAGGTATATCCAATAGTGATAATCGCGGGCTTCCCACATATACTGCATTTATCCATTGCTTTCAATTTTTAGGGGTTAGGTTTAAAATAACACACGATTTAAACTAAATTATGCAGAAAGGAATTTCGCCAGTTGTGGCTGCAGTGCTGTTGATAACCATTTCAGTCATCGCTGGTGCTAGCCTCTACTTCTGGAGCACTTCCAAGATTACACCAAAGAAGGAGCCTGCCAAGCCTGTGCCGATAACCATAAGGCCAATCTCAACAGCTAAGGGGACCTTTCTTGTAACCAATGCGGGGACAGAGAGCATCACACTGGCTTCTCTAGCTACTGATGAACCCGAGGTTACCTGTGACTTTAGAGGCAACGTTACAATACTTCCTCAGGGCTCAGCAAGGTGCTATATGCCACCAAAGAGGGGCGCTATAACTGTCTATGGAACTGCAACTAATGGCCCATCAATCCCACCAGTTAGCCTGTCTCTCGGTGAGGGAGACGTGCCAGAAGCTTGCTTCTTCAGTAAGGCAATCTCAGGCTGGGCTGATTCCAGTTGCAATTACAGAATGAAAATAACTATGAATAACTCTGAGAGCACGGAGAATCTTGTGGATTTTCCCCTCCTGGTGAAGCTCACTTCATCAAGGATAGACTATTCTCGTACCAGCGCGACTGATATCCGTTTCTACGATGCAGATGGCTCAACGCTTCTACCAAAAGAAACCGAGGAATGGAATGCCAGTGGAGACTCTTTCATCTGGGTTAAAGTCCCGCAAATTGATGCTGGGAGCACTTCCGACTACATCTGGGCTTACTACAACTGTTCGAACACCAACAGCGATAACCCTGCCAGTGTCTGGGACAGCAGTTTCATTACAGTTTTTCACCTAAACGAAGATTCCGGGGGCGTTGTTGATTCTACTTCAAACAATTATAATGGGACCGTATATCCCATTCCAGAGACTCTCAGTTCTTGCGAGAGCACCTCAGACTGGACTGGAACGGATCTCTCTCTTGATAGTTCAGAGCCAAGAGAGGGAAACTATACCATAAAGGATGTGGTCGCCTCTCCAGTTGCTGGAGATGAATACAAAATAACCTACAATCCTTCTGGAGTCTGGGATTTGAAAAATAAAATGAAGACAACCTTTTGGTTCAAGAGTGATCGCGCTAGTACTGCCTTTACTCATGCAAGGGTCTACGTATATGATTCCGATAGTCATTACCGATATTGGAATTTGGAATTTGATGCAAACGAATGGAAAAAGTTCTGGTTATCTATACCTTACTTATATAACCTTGGCAGAGGCGGAAAAGACAATTCCGATGGTGGTAGTAGAACAACAGTTACAAATTGCGAGTCTACAACAGATTGGTCAACTAATAACCCCTACGGGAGCATATCAATACAAAAATCGAATAAAGAAGGAGATAACTATGTTCAATTGTACATCAAAGCTACAGATATGACGACCAATACGGATTACCATTTAAGATACAATCCTCCTGGAAGTTGGGACTGGTCCGGCAATTCATACCTTTACTTCCTCTTTGCTCATTGTGTTCCGTGTGGGGAATATAATTACCTGCGTTTCTATATATACGATACAGACGGAGACTGGGCTTACTGGGATTTATATTGCCAATATGCCAATTGGAGACCATTCGTCATTAATTTGTCAGCTCCAACAGCGGAAGCTCCTGGAGGGTTAAACCTTTCTAAGGCAGATTATATCCAATGGGTTGTTAACCGTTCTGCATTTACTAGAGCCTATCAAAACATATTGATTGACTGGGTTAGGCTTGACGACCTTAATACGGAAAAAGTGGATAGGATAGAGTGGAATTTTAAGGCTGCTGATACAACAGCCTTCACGAGAAAGATAGATATTGTAGAGCTAGATAGTGAACCAAGAAGAATCGAGGGCAAGTCTGGCAATGCCATAGAATTTGACAGAAAAAATAACTTAAGGACTGACACCGTAGAACCGAAAGTGGATGGAAGCAACATTACTGTTTCCTTATGGTTCAAGCCGGATGTATCAGATTTAAGCTGGTATAGTTGGCTTTTTTATAAACGGTGGGGTTTGGCTTTCTATCCTAACAGGATTTCTGGGGCTTGTTGGGACCAAGCTGGAGGAAAAGGTATAGCGATAACTGGAGTAACCTGGGAAGATAAGTGGTACTTTGCCGTTTTCCGGGTCAAACAAGAAAGTACCACCGATAATTATGATGGCGAATTTAAGATTTGGCTTTATGACGATAACGGACTAGTCGGAAGTAACAGTAGAAATGACTTTGGGAGGGTATCACAATCAGATGGTTACTATTGGTATTTTAGCAATCCTTATTGGGCTTGCTTCTGCAATGATTATTTTGATGGCATCATTGACGAAGTCCGAATTTCTGACACTGCGCGCTCTGCGAGCTGGATTGAGGCATCCTACCTGTCTGGCAGAGACCAGATGAACACCTTTAGCGATGGAGGGCATCAGGCCAACCTGACATATACTGTGAACTACGCTGAAGGTCTTGAGTGGGTCGCGCTTAAGGAGAGTGGTGCAACGGTGGTGAATGAAACCATCAGTGGCTGTGAGACATTCTATACCAACACGTATTCCAACTACTCTTCGGGAGACACATATACAGTCTACTACAAAGGGTGCGATGGAAATTCAGACTCAAGGACATACTCACCTTAGCGCTTTTATTAACTACTATATGGTTAATCTCTTAGTTAATTATTTAAACCAGCTTGTACACAATAGAAGGGCGTTAAACCACTTTTAAAGGTGATTCTTCTTGAAAAAATTAGTTAAAAAGGCCGCCAAAAGAGCAGTTAAAACTACTTCAAAGAAAGCATCTGTTGGGAAGTATACTGATAAAGAGATTGAGGATATCCTCCTTCAAACAAGAGCCAATATAAGAGTCATTGGAACAGGAGGCTCTGGAAATAATACTTTAGTTAGACTTAGTGAAGTTGGCATTCAAGGCGCGGAAGTAGTTGCGATGAATACAGACGCTCAGCATTTGCTTATAACACCTTCTGACAAGAAGCTGTTGCTTGGGAGGAATGTGACAAAGGGACTTGGTGCTGGTAGCGACCCAGATTTGGGGGAAGCGGCAACCAAGGAAAGCGTGAATGAGGTATCTGAATTACTTGGTGGCAGTGATTTGGTTTTCATCACATGCGGGCTTGGCGGTGGCACTGGAACAGGCTCAGCACCCATCATTGCCCAGGCAGCGAAAGATATTGGTGCTTTAACTGTGGCGGTTGTTACATTGCCATTCAGTGTTGAGGGCAGAAGGAGAATGGAGAATGCTTTAGGTGGCTTAAAGAAACTTAGGAAAGAAGCGGATACAGTTATAGTCATACCAAATGATAAGCTTTTGGAGATAGTTCCAGATTTACCGATAAACGCTGCTTTCAAGGTGGCGGATGAGATACTAGTTAATGCTGTAAAGGGAATCACAGAGCTGATAACGAAGCCAGGTCTGGTTAATCTTGACTTTGCTGACGTTAGGGCGATACTATCCAATGGCGGAGCAGCTATGATAGGGCTTGGTGAATCTGAGCTTGAAGGTGACCCCGAAGGCAGGGCACTGGAGGCAGTTGAGGATGCACTTAACTCACCACTTTTGGATATAGATGTAAGTGAGTCGACCAGAGCGCTAGTTAATGTGAGTGGCGGGAGTGATATGACTCTGCGTGAAGCTGAGATGATAGTTGAGGCAGTGACGAGCAAGATACACTCCAATGCAAATGTTATCTGGGGTGCAGTGGTAGATGATGAGATGAAGAGGAATAAAATCCAGGCTATGATAGTTATAGCAGGCGGGAGGTTCCCCTACTTAGAAGCCGCTCCTGAGGACTCCTCAGAGGTTGACCTAGGCGTAGATTACGTTGAATAAAATCAAGAAGTTGAGGTGGTCTTATGTCGTTTATTGATGAATATATACGTGTAATCAAACTTACAAGGAAACCTAAGAAGGATGAGTTTCTGATGATAGCGAAGGTAACTGGCGTTGGGCTAGTCCTAATTGGATTGCTTGGGACAGCTATCTCTTTGCTTGGATCCCTGTTGAAAGGTTTTTAGGTGTTGTTTATGTTATTCAGTGTGAGAACAACTGTTGGTCAGGAGAGGATAGTCGCAGACCTATTGGGAGCGAGGATAAGAAAGGACAATGCACCTGTGTACTCCATTTCTGTTATAGATACGCTAAGGGGGTATATCGTGGTAGAGTCTCCAAGTGAGGTGGAGCTGAAGAAGGCAGTGTATGGTGTGCCGCACATAAAAGGCGTTGTGAAAGGAGAGCTTATGTTGCCTGAAGTGGAACATTTCTTTGAAGAGAAGCCACTTACTGTTGATATACACAAGGGAGACTTGGTTGAGCTGACGTCCGGGCCGTTCAAAGGTGAGAGAGCTAAAGTCATCAGGGTTGATGACGCCAAGGACAAGATAACTGTAGAGCTGGTTGAGGCTACAGTGCCAATACCAATAACCCTGGATGCAGCAAGCATTCGTGTGATAACACAAAAGTTGAAAAAGGAGTGATTTTAGTGCCAGAGAGTATAATTTCTGTTTTAGTGGATGGCGGCAAGGCATCTGCAGGGCCACCTTTGGGACCTGCACTTGGACCCACAGGTATAAATGTGGGGGAAGTCGTCAAGGAGATAAATGAGAAGACGAAAGACTATGCTGGGATACAGGTTCCAGTTGAAGTTATAATTGATTCCACATCAAAGAGCTTTAAGATTAAAGTGGGTAGTCCGCCAGTTTCTGCATTGATTAAAAAAGAAACAGGGCTTGACAAACTCGAGGGAGTGGATTTACCAATAGGTTATGTTATAAAAGTTGCAGAGATGAAGCGCGACTACATGCTCGCCAAGGATAAGAAAAAAGCCATCAAGGAAGTTTTAGGAACCTGCCAGTCCATGGGGCTTAAGGTTGATGGCAAACCACCAAAAGATGTTCAGAAAGAAGTTGATGAGGGCAAATATGATGCTAAGATAGAGGGTAAAGAAGAACTCACATTCCTCTCACCAGAAGAGATTGCGAAAATCAAGGAGAAGATAGCAAGGGAAGCCAAGCAGAGAGAGGAGAAAAAGGAAGAGGCTAAGGAAGAAGCTGCAGAAGAAACCCCAAAGAAGTGACTTTCTGATGAAGGTTAGGGGAAAAAACTACCGCTCAGTTTGGATGGAGGGTAAGCTAGTTAAGCTTATCAACCAACCTGAGCTTCCCCACACTTTTTCTATAAAGACCTGCAGGAACTATCGTGAGACAGGCTTGGCTATAAAGCATATGCTTGTTAGGGGTGCCCCTGCCATAGGGGCTACTGCAGGGTATGCGCTTGCACAGGCAGTTCTTGCTTCAAAAGCCAGGACCATGCACCAGCTGCTTTCCGATGTGGGAAAGGCAAAGAGATTCATTGAGTCTACGAGACCTACTGCATTTGACTTGTTTTATGCCACCAGACGGATTGAGCAAGCAGTCTCTGGCTGTGGGGATATACAGCAAGCCAAGAAGGTGGCAGTCAGTGAGGCGCAGGCAATAGCAGATGAAAATGTTTCTGCATGCAAGAAGATTGGCGATTATGGAAATGCTTTGATTCCAGAAAAAGCAGGGATACTAACACACTGCAACGCTGGGGCGTTAGCTACTGTTGACTGGGGAACTGCACTGGCCCCCATAAGGGCAGCCAGTTATTCAGGGAAGTCTATTTTTGTTTTTGTTGATGAGACTCGACCAAGGCTCCAGGGAGCACGTCTGACAGCCTGGGAGCTGATGCAAGAGGGCATAAATCATGCTATACTCGCTGATAACGCTGCTGGGCATTACATAAATAGGGGAGAGATAGACCTTTGTATAGTTGGTGCAGATAGGGTGGTAAGCAATGGTGACTTTGCAAACAAAATAGGCACATATGAGAAGGCAGTGCTTGCAAAAGAGAATGGCATACCTTTCTACGTGGCTGCACCATTATCTACTTTTGACTTCAGCAGGAAGACCGGCGCGCAGATACCAATAGAGGAGCGTGATGAGCGTGAGGTGCTTTACGTAACTGGAATGTCCGGCAGGAATCTTGTAAAGGCAAGAATTGCCCCAGCGCGCTCTAAAGCCTTGAACCCCGCCTTTGATGTCACACCAGCGAATTACGTTAGTGCTTTTATTACTGAGGAAGGTGTTTTCAAGCCTAGCCAGATAAGGAAACTAATCTTCAGGAAAAGGAGGGTTAAGCAGTGATTGAGGAATATACTGGAATCAAGTTCAAGCCAGTATGTGAAAAGAAGGAGTTGTTAAGAAACCCCAGCATAAAAGAGCTAATCAGCTGGGGAAAGCGTATTTCAGATGAGGGTATGGCCCCCACATATATAACCCCTCTTGGCTCTGGTTCTGGGGGAAATCTTAGCTTCAGGACAGATAGAGGCATGATAACCACAGCCAGCTATTCGCATTTAGGGCACCTGCATGAAATGGATTTTACTGAGGTGCTTTCCTGTGATGTTGAGAAGAAAGAAGTGCATTTCATTGGATTGAGAAACCCATCATCAGAAGCCATCCTGCACTGGCTGGTTTACCAAGGTAGGCCAGAGGTAAATGCAGTGTTCCACTTTCATGATGATGCTATACTGAAGAGCGCGCAAAGGCTTGATTTGGCAGTGACTAAAAAGTTCTATCCTTATGGCTCCCTGGAACTTGCTAAGGAAACCATGAACGCGCTGGGTGATAGCTGGTTTTTAGTGCTCAGGGACCACGGCTGTCTCTCACTGGGTAGGACAATAGATGATGCAGGTGAGAGAGCCCTTGAAGTGCATGGAAAGGCGATTGGCGATGTTTAAAAACAAAAACTTTATAAATAAACAAAGCCAAAAAACAAGGCACCCGTTTACTGCTGCAGGGCAGCAGGAGGGAGATTTTTTTGAGTCTGGTTGAAGCTATAAAAAAAGCAAAAGAGGAAGCTCCAGAGAGGAAGTTTTCCGAAAGTGTAGACTTATTCATAAATTTTAGGGGGATTGACTTTTCTAAGCCAGAGAACAAGATAAATCTGGAAGTCGCGCTCCCAAAAGGGAGAGGCAGACCAAGAAAGGTATGTTTCATCTGTGAGGAAGAGTTTGCAGGCAAGGCAAAAGGCATTGCTGATAAAGTCATAGTGAAGGATGAGCTAGCCACAATATCAAAGAAAGATATGAAGAAGCTTGCTGAGGAATATGATTCTTTTGTCGCCCAGGCCAACTTAATGCCAATAGTGGGTAAGAGCTTTGGTCCAATCCTTGCTCCACGTGGTAAGATGCCAAAGCCAGTACCACCAACTACAAACCTGGAGCCAATTTTAAATGCTCTAAAAAGGACAGTGGTTCTAAAAACAAAGGGCAAGAACATGCCAGTCCTCCACGTGCCCATAGGAACCAGGGATATGAGCGATGAGGATTTGGCGGATAATGTCAAGGCTGTCTTGAATGCCCTAACAGCAAAGCTTCCCCAGAAGCAGCACAATATAAAATCCGTCTTGATTAAGACTACGATGGGCCCAACTGTGAAAATTGAGGTATGAATATGGCAGGGAAAACAGCTCATGTTGCAAAGTGGAAGAAGAAGGAAATAGAAGAGCTTGAAGGCTTCCTAAAAAAATACCCAGTAGTTGGTGTAGCGAGCATCCAAAACTTCCCCACGAAGCATTTCCAGGAAGTGAGAAAGGCGTTGGAAGGGAAAGCAGTAATACGTGTAACTAAACTAAAACTGTTTAACATAGCCTTGGATAAGGTGCCTGAGTTAAAGGTAATAAAGGATTACGTAAACGGGCCGTCTGCTTTTATATTCACTGATATGGACCCATTCAAACTCTTTAAAGCATTAAGAGAAAACTCATCAAAAACTTTCGCTAAGCCCGGGCAGGTAGCACCGGAGGATATAGTCGTGCCCGCTGGCGATACAGGAATACCTCCTGGACCAGCACTGGGCGACCTAAGGAGTGCAGGTATCGAGGCAAGGATAGACGGCAGCTCAATAAAAGTCACCAAGGATTCTGTCGTCGTCAAAAAGGGCGATGTGATAACACCAGAGGCTGCTGCTGCTTTAAGCAAGCTTGGATTGAAACCCTTTGAAGTTAAGTTATCCTTAGAGGCTGCTTACCAGAATGGGATTGTATTTACTGCAGATGTGCTTGGAATAAAAACCGAGGAAATAGTTGCTTCCATGCAAAGGGCTTACCAAAGTGCATTCAACTTAACGTTTAACGTGAAATATTTCACAAAAGCTAATGTGGAGTTGTTCCTGTCAAAAGCATTCAATAATGCCAAGGCTCTTGGTGTTGAGGCAATGATACTGGATAGGGGGATAGTTGAGGATATAATCGCAAGAGCGTCTGGTCAGGCGAAGGTGCTGTCCTCATATGTGAAAGAATCAAAAGTAGAGTCCAACCCTAGCGAAGCAAAGGCAGATGAGAAGGCGGACCAGGCAGAGGCTAGCGAGGAAGCAAGTGAGGGATCCAAGGACTCTAATGATGCTCAATAATTGATTATGTTGAGAGGTGTGAAAGATGGAATATGTGTATGCGGCACTCCTGTTGCACGAAGCAAAGCAGGAGATTAATGAAGAAAATCTGAAAAAAGTCTTGACAGCTGCAGGCGTCAAGGCTGATGAGGCTAGAGTAAAGGCCTTGGTTGCAAGCTTAGATGGTGTTAACATAGATGAAGCCATTTCCAAGGCAGCAGTTGCTGCAACTCCTGTTACAACAGCAGCTCCGGAAGAAGCCAAGTCTGAGGAGAAAGAAGAAAAACCAAAGGAAGAGGAAAAGACTGAAGAGGAAGCCGCTGAGGGATTGAGTTCTCTTTTCGGCTAGAGTGATGCGTTTGGGGGGCTTTTGCCCCCCTTTGAGCATTTGTGTATAAAGAGGTGTTACCATGACAGGAAAGAAGGTTATAATATTAGGTGCGGCGGGTATGGACTACCATGTGTTCAATACATACTTTAGGGATAACCCTGAGTATGAAGTGGTTGGCTTCACTGCAGCAGCCGAGCAGAATTTAGGGACTGTTGAAGGAGGCTTAAGGAGATATCCTCCTGAGCTTGCTGGGAAACTTTATCCAGAAGGGATACCTACCTTTCCTGAGGACAAGCTTGAGGAAGTAATACAAGAGACTGGAGCTGAGGAAGCCGTTCTTGCATACTCTGATGTTTCTCACGAATATGTTATGCATCTGGCTTCGAGGGCTCTCGCTTCTGGGGCTAACTTTAGGCTGTTGGCTCCAAAGTATGTTATGCTAAAATCAAAAAAGCCTGTAATCTCAGTTTGTGCTGTCCGAACTGGTTGTGGAAAGAGCCAAACTTCAAGGTGGATTGCACTTAAGCTGAAAGAGAAGGGGCTAAAGGTAGTTGTTGTCCGTGAACCAATGCCTTATGGGGATTTAACAGAACAGGTGTGGCAGAGGTTTGCTACTCTTGAGGACTTAAAAAAGTACAAGTGCACTGTGGAAGAGATGGAGGAGTATGAGCCACATATAACCCACGGGCTTGTGGTTTATGCTGGAGTGGACTATTCCCAGATACTGAAGCATGCCGAGGAAGAAGCGGATGTTGTTCTCTGGGATGGAGGAAACAATGAGATTTCATTCTTCGTTCCGGATGTGCTGGTAACTGTCGTTGACCCTCTAAGGCCGGGGCATGAAACCAAGTACCATCCAGGGGAAGTCAACCTAAGAATGGCAGATGTTGTCGTTGTGAACAAGGAAGACAGTGCCAAGCAGGAGGACATAGATGCAGTTATCAGGAACGTTAAGAGAGTTAACCCCAATGCAAAGATAGTCCATGCGAACTCAGTGATAAAAGTCAATGGCGACATAAAGGGGAAGAAAGTTCTGGTTGTTGAAGATGGTCCAACAGTGACACATGGTGGCATGTCTTATGGTGCAGGGTTCGTAGCAGCAAAGGAGAATGGCTGCGATGTAATAGACCCACGACCTTATGCTGCCGATGAAATACAAAAGACCTTTGAGGAGTTCCCTCACCTGAAGAATGTTTTGCCAGCTATGGGATACTCCGAGAAACAGCTAAAGGAGCTTGAGGAGACCGTCAACGCTGCTGAGTGTGATTTGGTTGTTTCCGGAACACCAATAGACCTTGGCCGTATCCTGAAAGTGAATAAGCCTATTGTTCGGGTGACCTACGAGCTGGAGCCAAAGGATGACTCATTGGATAAAATCGTTGATGAGTTTGCAGCCAAGGCAAGATAACACATTTCAGAACTGGTGGGAGCGAGTTGAGTTGTGCCAAATCGCGCTCCTGCTATAACTATTTTTGCGGATTTATGGTTCGTGGATAGCTATTAATAGGTTATCTTTTTATATAACATTTTGCAAAATTGTTATATGCAGGATAAGTGGTATTATTTTGTGGCAGGGGTTCTGGTTACAGCTGGGTTTCTTGCTGTGGTAGAAAACTTGAACCCAAGTGAGGGAATATTTACCAATCTGCCAACATCTGGTTTTGTGGTTAAAAGGTCGCTGATGGAAGACCTTTCTAATGCCAGAGAGGTAAACATGAGCCTCTTAGGGTATGACTCTCCATTTGATGGTGTTCATAACCTCCCAGAAGCTGTTGTATACAATGGTGTGAGTTACAGGCCGGTCATTGTTAGTTATAATGAGTTGAAGGACCGTTCCAGCGAGCTTAAAATACATTATCTGTTGTCTATAGGAGAAGCGCCTGATGGTAAGTTTCCCGTTTATTGGGTGGAGTTTGATGGGGTTTCGGAGAAAATGCCCATTCTGGATGGAATAGTTGTTTTGAACCAATCTTTTAGTTCTGGGTCTGAGCCGTTTGATTAGTTTCTTTCTCCACCAGACCCTTTAAGTCTACCTCAACTATACTGCTGCTTTTTTCTTTATCCATACTTACACCAACGATTTGGTCGCTGGCATGAATCAGGGAGTTGTTGTGTGTTGCCACTATAAACTGGACTTCCTTAGACTTCTTCTTTATCATCTCAGCCAGCCTCTCAGAGTTTGCCTTATCAAGTGCAGCGTCTGATTCATCCAGGATATAGAACGGTGCAGGTTTGAATGCTTGTAAAGCAAATAGGAATGCTATGGCAGCAAGCGTCTTTTCCCCGGTGCTCATCTCATCTATGTTCTTTATTTCCTTGCCAGCAGGCTGGGCTTCCAATAGAAGCCCACCCTGGAATGGGTCTTCAAGGTTTTCAAGTTTTATAGCTGCCCTTGCGTCATTATGGCCAAGATAAAACTCTTTGTAAACTTCATTGAATTTTTCGTTTATCTTCTCGAATGCCTCAAGGAAGGTTTCCTTGCGTTTGTTTTCAATTTCTTCCATCAAGTTTATAACAGCTTCTTTCTCCTTTCCAAGCCTTATACTTTTTTCTTTTATCTCATCAACTTCTTTGATGAACTCATCGTAATCCTGGATTGCTTTCAAGTTTACTGGTTCCATCCTGGTCATCTTTTGGATAAGGTCTTCTGCCTCTCTCATCAACGACTCGATATCTCCAGGTTCTTCTTTCATTTGCTTTAGCTCTTCAGCTGCAACATCACCCAGCCTCTGCTTGAGCGAGGAATACTCCGTTTCAAGCTTTGCTTTCTCTATATTCATCCGGTTGAGCTCTTCTACTTTTGAATCGAGCCTCCTCCTGAGTTCGCCCCTTTGCTCAGCAAGTTCCCGCAACCTTGCTTCAAGGTTTTCTCTCTTTTCAACAAGCTCCCCGGTTGCTATCGATATGCTTTTTTCTTCCTCATATGCCTTCTCAAGTTTGGCAGATATGGCTTGAATCTCTTCGTCATACTTTTTGATTTCCTTTTCTATGTCTTCAAGGTTGGTTGAACCACGTTGCCCCTCTAACTCTTTTTTTCTCTTTTCCAAGTTTTCTGTTTCGATTGTGGCTTGATTGATTTGAAGCTGTATCTCTGAGAGCTGTTCTCTTATGACTTTGATTATCTTCTGTTGCTTGTTTAGCCTTTCGGACACCCTTTTAGCTTCTGGGGTATCTTCCCGCTTCTGAAGCAGCTCTTTTTGTTTCTCGAGAGTGCTGAGTTCTGTCTTCTCCTCATGCAGTTGTTTTTCCTTCTCTATGAGAGCTGCTTTGAGGCTCGATAACTCCTTGCGTATCTCAGAGAGCTTCGTTGTTTTGCCCCTTTCCATGGATTCCAGTTCGTCAAGCCTTAGCTTTAGCTCTCTGACAATTATCTCATCTTCTCTGACTTCAAGTTCTATACCTACAATCTCTTTGCTAATCTTCTCCATCTCTTCGTCAAGGCCCATATTTTTGACCTTAGATAGTTCGTGGTTTAGTCTTGAAATCCGTTCTTCCAATTCTTTCATCCTTGCTGTCTCGCCTGCAATATCTATCCCATGCTCATAGCCGCCTGTGAGGACTCCAGAGTCATCTATGAAGTCACCATCTAGGCTTACGAGCCCCCTTTCGAGTATATTATCGCTGTTTAACTCTCGCGTTACCAGATTATTACCAAATACATAATAAGCTACTGGCTTGAATCTTTCATCAAATTCAACAATATCCAGTACGTTTTCCAGCTTGCCATCGGGTCTTCTGTCTTTCTTTGTTTCAATCCTTATAGTGTCCAAGGGTATGAAGCTGGTTCTGCCTAGTTTCTTGCTTTTCAACCATCTTACTGCCTTTAGTGCTGATGCCATGTCCTCAGTCACTATAAACCCTAACTTCTCTCCAGCGACAGCACTGATTATACCAGCATTCTCAGGAGCAAAGCTGAATATGTCTCTAACTTGGCCTATTATGCCCTTAAGCTCACCTGCCTTTCCAGCACTTACCACAGCATTTGAAGCTTTGTTGCCACTAAGCTGTTCAAGGGTTGATAACCTTGTTTCAAGGGCGTTGAACTCTTTTGTTGCCTTCTCCAGCTGTTCTTCAAGTTCTTTTTTTCTCTTCTCGGTTGCAGACTCTAGTTCCTTAAGCTCTTTTAACCTTTCCTCAAGTTGCTTTTTCCTGTGGTGTTTCTTCGCGAGCCCCTGCTTCAGTTTTTCAAGTTTTGTTTTTTCGTCCTTAACCCTTTCAGCATTCGTCCGCTTTTCTTTCTCTTCCTCTGAGATTGACAGCTCTCTCTGGCTTATTTTATCCCTGAGCTGGTCAACCAGGTTCTTAAGCTCATAAAAACGCTTCCGCTTTTCTTCCAGTTTCTTTGAGATATCTTCAAGCTCCTCTGTGGATTCCTGAACTTTTATCCCTTTTACGAATTCATCAAAGCTAGCTTCTTCTTTTTTCAGCCTTTCCTCATATGCTTTTTTCTCTTTCTCGAGCTTTTTAGCGGAAATTTTAGATTTTGAGAGCTCCTCCTCAATTTCACCAAGTTCTTCGGATACATTTTTTAGTTTGTCCTTTATGCCTTCCAACTCTTGCTCTTTCAAGCTTTTTTTCTCTTCAGCCAGGCTTATTTGGTTCTTCATGCGTTCAATCTTCTTGCTTATCTCCAACTGTTGCTCGCCACCTTTCTCCTGGATTTCCTTTGCCAGAGTTTTAAGCTGGTTCTCCCAGTTTGCTATCTGCGCGCTTACTTTTTTGATTTCCTGTTCCAGTTCGTCTTTAGCTTTGCTTATGTCCATGAGTTCCTTCACAGTTGTATCTAACCTACCCTCTACCTGCTCAAGCTGCTTAGCTATTACTGCATGCTCAAGAAACTCTCTCCTCTTGGCGTATTCTTTATACCTCATTGCTTGGTTCCTTTCCTTTTTCAGCTCATTCAGGTAGCCACTCCGTTCGTAAAGGATGATGTTGGCTTCTTTTATCCTTTCCTCAACGCGCTCCAGCTCGCGGAGGGCCTTGTCCTTCTTCTCGTTATACTCTGCTATCCCCGATACACCATCTATGATTTCTCTCCTTTGTGATGGTGTCATGCTTATTACTTCACTTACCTCTCCCTGCAGTATTATATTCCGTGAGTCTTGGGAAATGTTCATGGAGGCTAGGAACTCGAGGATTTCAGAGAGTGTGGTCCTTTTCTTGTTGAGCTTGAAGACTGATATGCCTTCCTTGTCTATCATTCTCACTATCTCATGCTTCTCATCGCCATGTGCCAGCTCTATGGATACCTCTGCCATACCACTGGAAGATTTGTGGTGCACTAAGTCTGTCAGGCGGCCCGCCCTAAGCGATTTCATTGATGATGTTCCAAGGACAAAAGTAATAGCGTCCAATATGTTGCTTTTTCCAGAGCCGTTTGGACCAACTACTGTTGTGAACCCACCAACAAAGGGTATGATTGCATTTCTGAAAGACTTGAAGTCTTTAAGCTTTAGCTTGGTTATCTTTCCCATGGAATGCCATTTACGAAAAACACGGTTATATACTTTTTGTTATGGAGCAAGAATTCAGTGGCACATTCTGCCAGTGCAATTTGCGTATTTTACTACTATTGTAATATGATATTGTGTACTTTATGATTTTTGGGTAGGAGAAATAGTCACCCTACGGCAGTGTTGGGGAGAGGAAAGGTGGATAAGCCCACCCAGCCGAGAGAAATCGAGGCACACCTTTCCTCGAAGAAATCGAGGTTTTGCGCTTTGCCTCAGCAAAGCGTGGGAAAATTATGACAAGAACCTATATTTAAGTTTTTTGGTTATCATGACTTTGTGCTATATCACTCGGAAAGGTTTATACGAAAATCTTAAATATAATGTAAACAAAAACGTTTACAGTGGTTGTTATGGTTCAGGTTCAGGTAAGACTGCCCCCAAAAACAGTGGAGGAGCTTGATGAGTGGGTAAAGGAAGGAAGGTTCAAGAGCAGGAGCGATGCAGTGAAAACCATACTGTCATTCTATGGAGAAAAAGAGAAAACTCGTGAGTTCTACAAGATGCTTGTTAAACGAAGTGAAGAAGCTAAAAGACATCCTGAACAGCTTGTTCCTTTGGAAGAGATTGAATGAGTTTTAACGTTCTTTTTCATCCTAAGGCAGCGGCTGTCTTGAAAAAGTCTGAAGGAAACCCGAAGAATAGGATAAAGAAAAAACTTCAACTATTAACAGATTGGCCAGAAGCAGGGAAGCGGCTTAAACACTCAGAATTTTGGAGTCTACGGATAGGTGACTACCGGGCAATATACGAGATAAACAAAGAAAACAAGAGAGTAATAGTATTGTTCATAGGTCACAGAAAAAAGGTCTATGATGACTTTTCAAAACTCTTATGAAAATATGCTGTTACTTCTTATTTTTCGTATCAAATCTACTTTTATGTGCAAAGTTGATCACACGTTGTCCACTAATTCCAAAAGCAATTTATTTTCAAGCATGTAAAACATAACCAAGTGGGCGCGTAGCCTAGTCAGGATAGGGCACTGGCCTCCTAATTGGTCCCAATGACTGAAACGCTTTCGGAGCTTTATGCTATGACGATGTGAACAACCAAGGAGGGAGCCAGCGGTCGAGGGTTCAAAATAAGGGGCACCTACGGTTCCCCCTTATAAGCCCCCTCCCTTGATGGGATGGAAAGCAGTAAGGGGCGTTAGGCGTTCCTTATCAGCCCTTCTCCTTTGCGAGTGGAATTCCCTCCGCGTCCGCTAGAAATATTTTTATTGTTTTATGCACAAAAAATCAGCCTAGTGGTGGTATCATGAAGAGGGTCTTTCTTCCTTTGGTCATGCTTGCAATAGTTCTTAGCATTGGATGCTTAGAGCAGGGTGGCAATGTCCCTTCAATACCTAGCATCAGTGCTGACAATGCTTCCAACACTTCTGATTTGAAGAGCCTGCAGGAGCAGGTTCAGATATTGTCAAAAGAGAACCTCGGACTAAAACAGAAGCTTTATGAGATGAACATGTCTTTGGAGCACTATAAGACTGAGCTAATTGCTTATCAGGAAAAGCTGCGTTCGGTGACCATGGAAGGCAACGTTTCCTGGGTTAGTGGTTACGCACAGCTAGACGCGCCTGCAGTCAGGCAAAGGATAGAGCAGGAGGGAGACTTCCCATTTTCCTACCCAAAGACAATTACAGAAGGGGCAATGTTGACCATAAGCGCCGAAGTGAAGGAAGGTAGGGGAAGGATAATGGTGGTTACTAATCCTTTAATGGGGCCAATATTCCAGGATGCTGCCAACACGGCTGTCCTGGTGACAGAGAATAAAACAGGAGTTAAGCTGGACAGCAGTGATGTTATTTTCAGTGTAAATGGGACTAATGTTTCTGAAGTTGATGGGCCAAGTGCTGGTGCTGTAATGACAACGCTTTTGATAGCTGCCGTTGAGGGAAAAGAGCTGAACCAAACTATTGCCATGACAGGAACTATTTCTCAAAATGGCAGCATAGGGGCGATAGGCGGCGTTTTTGAAAAGGCCCAGGCAGCGAAGAAAGCCGGCAAAAAGCTGTTCCTCCTGCCGCGCGGAAACAAAGTTCTGGCCAAGTGGGTTGAAACGCGCGAGGAGCGTGGGATGATGACCATAATAAGCAGGAAGGCAGTTCCAGTTGATGCGAAGGAGTATATAGAAGAAAAGGTTGGCATCAAGGTTGAGTATGTGGATAACATAGATGATGCACTAAAACATTTTTTCATAAATCAGTAGCGTCTGGGTGCAATACTAGAGCATATGAAATTTACCAACATATGACCTTCCAGTATTACATAACACGAATCAACGAAACGATTATAATAGATAAATCCTAAATTCTTCCATATGTGGGGTCGTGAGGTAACCTGGCTATCCTAAGTGGCTCCAGGGTTTCCTAGTGGTATGCTGAGGCGAAAGCCGATGATTGCACATTTGGAGCGAGGATACCACTTTATCTGGGTTCAAATACGTTTCCTCCTGGAAGCGAAGGAAATTCCCGGCGACCCCACTTCACTTAAAATCAGGGTTAAATTTAAAAACTTATGGGCGTTAATTACCTCAGGTGATTTAACATGGCAGAAATACAGACAGGCCCAACACCTACTGGCTCATCAAACGATGGTAGGATATTGGCAGCATTGGGATACATACTTTGGATTGTGGCTTTGGTAGCTTACTTTATTAAGCCAGAGGACAAGTATTTAAGATTCCACTCACTGCAGGCGATTTTACTAAGTGTAGCAGAATTTGTGGTGGGCATAGGCGTGGGAATCTTCTGCATCTTATTGGTGTTCACAGGGATAGGTGCGTTGCTGGTTCCAATCGTTTGGCTTGGTTTCTTGACAGCAATCTTTGTTATAGCAGTAGTATTCGCAGTGTGGGCGTATCAAGGCAAGAGAACAAAAATACCAATCATAGGTGGAATTGCAGAAAGTCATGCATAACTTAGTAGGGCCGTAACCCCCGTTCTACTAACCTTATAGTCTTGTTGGGGGGTAAAACCCCCTCATTAACTATTTGAACGTTTTCTTAGAAGCAGGAAGCCAACGAGCGCAACTATGAGTACCAGAGCAATGATTATAACTAATCCCACGACGATAATCACAATTAAACTCAAATTGAACCCGCTCTCCTGATTGGTTTCATCGATAAGGGTTTCTGCATTTTTCAGCTTGGTTATCGCATCTTCCCAGTCTCTTGAGGAAACCAAATGCTTAGCTTCAGTGATGTACTCATTAATTTCGTTCAGCTTTTGCCGGAGCTGAGTTACGTTTTCCCCCTTATTTTCTTTCTCAGTGATTTTCTCTCTTAATTTATTTGCCCCCTTCTCAGCATTATCAATTTTTTCTGTGAACAACTCAGACAATTCATCATTCATAGTCTCCTGTGCTTTACTGTACTCCTCTTTTGCCTTCAAGGCTACTGTTAGAGCCTTGACATATTCTTTAGAATTTAAGTAACCTACAGCTGAATCGTAATCATTTTTAGCTTTTGACATCAAAGAGTGAGTTTTTGGTAAGGACATACCGTGTTTTGTGATTATAGTGAACATATTTTCTAAGTCGTCCTTAGTCCCCTTAACTTCATCTATTACCTTTGAGGCTTGTGCTGATGGTTTTTCTAAGAATACTTCTGCTTTTGTTTCTTGTCCTTCTATGATGACATACCCTGCACCTAAATTTGTGAAATTTTGTGGAGGATACCCATCACCACTAAGTTCAAGCATGACAGTCCCTTCTGGAAGCCTTATGCTAGCTTCTCCATTTTCATCTGTTGTAATTTTACCTAATTGCACGTGGGTAAGCATATCAAATATTTTCACAGTTAATCCCTTTAGGACCCCTTTATCATCTTTATCCCTGGTTGTGACCTTCAACACACTATCTGTTCCAGAGTCAATCCGCGGATCAACGACGACAACAGGCTCATTCGATGTTTCTAGCTCTGATTCAGATGATCCTACTAGCGAGTATGTTGCTTCAGCTGCAGAAAAGTCATAGCTCATTGGCTCGCTTTTGTTGGGTGCCTGCAGAAGGTATGTTAATGTAAGTGTATTGTCAGGTTCTAAGGTCGTTATACCTTTGTCCTTAAGCGTGTTGTAGCTTATATCTATCCTGCCTGCAGTCTCTGTAGTGTAAGGTATCTTCTCATTTATGTCATTAACAAAAATCAAAGGATATAAGGTGAACTCAGGATTGTATTCATCTTTTATCTCAAAACCAGTTAAATCTTTGTCAACTAGATTTTTCAAAATTAACTTAACTTTGAGATATCTTCCACTTGAAACGGCTGATGGTTGGACAATCTTTGAAAGTGGTCTTACGTATGTTACATTCAAGTCTAAGTTAAAACTCTCGCACCTAAATCTATTATAGTAATTGCTGTCTATTAACGTGAAGGAATTTACCCCTGGTTTGAAGTTGCTGATACACCTTGTGTATATCTCCTTGGTTTGCTTATTAGAATCCAAATCATTAAGATAGGCACATCTCCCATCACTCACTTTCAATTCGATATCCCTGTTCCTCCAATCTCCACTACCACTTTCACACCAGTATACAGCATCTACTTTTTTTATCTTACTCCTTTGCGGTATGTTTAGTTCAAAGTTAAACTTTCCGTATACTGGGTTTCCAGTTTCCTCGTGATCCAAAATCAAGTTCCTTACGACAGGTATGTTTACAGTTAGGGTTTCCTCTTGGGCTAACACCTGTGGACTTAAAAGCGAGAACAGGATAACCATACAAAGTAGCTTCCAAAGTGGTGGCATGCTTATTCACCCAATGTGTATAAGGATATCCTTTATAAAAACATTTACGTTCCACAAAAGCTTTTTAAATGAAATAGCTCATAATTACAGCCACTCATTTCTAGTGTCAGGTGTGATAAATGGGAAAAAGACCAGCTAGATGTTATAGAAGGGTAGCAGGACCCGCATATACTCGTACTGCCAGGAGGGTTGTCAGAAAGGCATTCATTCGTGGAGTACCAAACCCAGTCTTGACCCATATGGACATGGGCAATTCGGGTTTGAAATACAAATACCAGGTTTTGCTGGTTTCAGATGACTGGGTCCAGGTTAGGCATAATGCCCTTGAGGCTTGCAGGATAGTTGTGAACAAGGTACTATCAAAGGAAGTTGGCGTTGATAATTTCCACTTCCAGGTGAGGGCTTACCCACACCATGTGCTTAGGGAAAATGCGATAATAACTGGTGCTGGTGCAGATAGGCTTCAGACTGGTATGAGGCATGCTTTTGGAAGGCCCAAGTCAAGGGCGGCGAGAATCAAGCCAGGCCAGGCAGTTTTTAGTGTGAAGGTGAACACGAAGAAGGCTGTTGAAACAGCTAGAGCGGCTTTTAAGAAAATAAAGCCAAAGTTGCCTATGGCTACTTCGATAGAGCTAGTTGAGTTAAATTAGGCTTTGGTGTAAGAATGGGGAAAATTTTGCTGCAACTACCTGAGGGTTTGAAAACGAGAGCAATCAAGCTGGCAAAGGAGCTAAAGTCGAAAGGCAATGAGGTTGTAATCTGGGGCGAGCGGTGCTACGGTGCGTGTGATGTTAAAACTTTGCCAGGCTATAGGACTTTACACTATGGCCATTCTAAGATGCTGGATATACCAAATGTTGAGTATGAACCATGGAGGATAAACAAAGATTTGGTGCCAGTTGTAACCAAGGCACTACCGATGCTCCCTAAAAAAGTTGGTCTTGCCTCTACTATACAACATTCGCATAAGCTGGGTGAGGTGAAGGATTTCCTTGAAAGCCATGGGAAGACAGCAATTATCATACCAAAAGGGGCGCGATGCTCTGAGGAAGGGCAGGTTCTTGGCTGTGATGTGTCCGGAGCCGTTGCTATAAAGGATGATGTTGACGTGTTTTTGTTCATAGGCACAGGGCTTTTTCACCCAATGGGCATTGCCTATTATACTGGTAAAGAGGTGGTTAGGGCTGACCCCATAACCCAAGAGGTTGAGGATGTAGATGCAACAAAATGGATTAAGGCAAGAGCTTTGAGACAAAGCAAAGCTATGGGTGCAAAGAGCTTTGGTGTTGTGGTCAGCCTGAAGCCAGGGCAAAATCAAATGGAAAGTGCAGGGAAAATATGCGAAAAGCTTGAGAGTTCAGGTTATCCAGCTTATATCATTGCTGTGGACGAGCTAAGCCCGGACAAGTTGCTCGGGTTTGATGTAGATGCATTTATAATTACGGCTTGTCCCCGCATAGTCATCGATGACTGGAAGAATTACGACAAGCCAGTGTTGTTGCCGGAGGAAGTAGAAGAGGTTTTAAATACCTATGTACATAAAATGTAACAACTCTTTCTTAGAGGGGATATCAATGGGTGCATATCAAAAGATAACAGAAAATATCCAGAAACAAGTGAAGGGGAAAACCAAGTTTCACAAGGAAGCTCTCCTAACTGCAAGGACTCAGCCAGTGGTAATGCGAGTTGAAAGGCCTGCTAATCTCTCCAGGGCAAGAAGCCTTGGTTACAAAGCCAAGCAGGGCTTTGTGGTAGTTAGAGTTAGGGTTAAGAGAGGGTCTGGGATGCATACCCGACCAAGCAGAGGCAGAAGACCAAAACGTATGGGTGTAAACAAGCTTACCCGTGCCAAGTCCAAGCAGCTTATAGCGGAGGAGCGGGCACAGAGGAAATATCCTAACCTAGAAGTGCTTAATTCCTACTGGGTTATAGAGGATGGCACTTACAAGTGGTATGAAGTGATTATGCTTGACCCAAACAACCCGGCTATAAAGGGAGACAAAGATTTCTCATGGATTTTGTCGAGTAAGCATGTTGGCAGGGTCCACAGGGGAAAAACTAAAGCCGGGAGGAAGGCAGCAGGGAAGCTCTCAAGGTGAGCTGATGCATGTGGGCACTCTGTGCATAGAGGCTTTTGTTTATCCAACAGAGGATGAAGAAAAAGTTTTGAAGGCACTGGAATATCTAATCGATGCTAAACCCAGCAGAACAGAGGCAAGTTTGGGGTTTGGCGGAAAGATAACAATATTGCGGGTGTGCACTAATGATGCTGAGCAGATAGATAGCATCCTCAAGCGCCTTGGTGGGATTGTCAATCTTGAGGGGTGTGTTGACAGGGATGGAAACCTTGATTTTTCACTGGACAAGCAAAGAGCCTTCCTTGGGCAGCTTGCGCTTGGGAAGGGGATAAAAGTTAAGTCGCGCAAAAGCCGTTAGGTGGTGTATATGGTATACTATGACCTGCTTGCTAAGACCATGAAGGCAAGGGAAGTTGCTGAGGAGTTGGGTTTTAAGACCTACCCTTTCGTTGAGCTGCAGCCAGAGGAACTTGACAGGGCCTATGACTCAACTAAGGTGGTTTTTGTCAGGGGAGGGACACTGGAACAAAACAAAAAGATAGTGAGGTCTCCCTGTGATGTCATCCTGGATGCGACCAGTGTGGATTCCGCTGTTGTACAGGTTGCCATTGACAACAATGTTACATTTGGCATTTCGCTGCACCAGTTCCTTTACTCAAAAAAGCTTAGAAGGGCTAAGCTAATTGGCTTTTACACTCGCTTGGTTAAGCTTTACAACAATATGGGCGCTAACATTGTCCTAGTTTCTGGTGCAACAAACAATTTTGAGGCAAGGCCACCAGAGCAGCTAGCCTCACTTGGCATGTTGCTTGGCCAGACGAAGCGGCAGGCAAAGTGGAGCATATCAAAAGTACCAGAGAGCATAATATCAAGGAAGAAGGGGGATGATTAGCTTGAAACCATATCCATCAGCGCTTAAAGAGAAGCATAGATACATATCCTTCAAGGCTCATGCCAAGATGCAGTTTACAGAAAACCAGGTTAAACATTCTTTGAACGATTCCATGTATTGTTTGTTTGGTGAGACCGGGATGGCTCTGTCCGACTTTAAAGTGGTTGAATACGAGCCAGAAACCATGAGTGGAATAATTAGATGCACAGCTGAATTACTTGATTACGTCATTGTTGCACTTACCCTTATCAAAGATATCCAAGGAAAGGTTGCATGGTTTCAGACACTTGGGACAAGTGGGACTATAAAGGCCTGCAGGGAGAAGTACGGGTACAAGCCACCAAAGGCCCAAGCAAAACCCAGAAAGGAAAGATTGTCTTTAAAACCGTCGGAAATAATGAAATATTCAAAGTAGCTATGTTAATTATTTATACCATGAGTGGCGTAAAATATAGAAACGTAAAGAGAGGTGTTTTTAATGTATCCTCATTCTTCAGCAGCATATGATAGAGCAATCACAGTATTTTCACCTGATGGGCGATTATTCCAGGTCGAATATGCCCGAGAGGCCGTTAAGCGCGGCACAACGGCACTTGGGATAGTTTTTGATGGAGGCGGTCTCCTTGCAACGGATAAGGGAGCAAGATCAAAGCTTATTCGGTCAGAATCCATAGAAAAGATATTCAAGATAGATGAGCATATTGGTGCTGCCACCTCCGGGCTAGTGGCTGATGCTAGAAGGATTATTCATCATGCTAGGATAGAAGCCCAGAGGGAAAGAGTAGCTTACAATAACCCAATATCTGTGGAGGAGCTAACCAAACAGGTTTGTGACTTGAAGCAGATGTACACTCAATATGGTGGCACACGTCCTTTTGGAACAGCTTTGCTTATACTTGGTGCCGATAACTCCGGGGTGAAACTCTTTGAGACTGACCCAAGTGGAGCATTTTCTGGTGTGTATGCAGCTGCAATTGGCTCTGGGAGAAAAGATGTTGAAGCTATGTTTGAGAAGTCATATAATGAAAAGGCAGGACTTGAAGATTCGATAAGGCTGGCATATAAGGCACTGAAAAGTGTTGGCGGAAAAGGCACTAGCATAGATACACTCGAATTTTACTATGTCATGGCAGAGGAAGCTAAATTCAAGAAGCTGCCAGTGGATGAGTTGAGAAAAATCCTGAAGTTGAAAGGGTGAAGGCATGATTCCCCTCGATAAGGCAGTTGTTGCAAGGCTTGAGAAGCAAGGGCACCACTTTGACATATATGTGGACCCTGAAAAATCCTGGGAGATAAAGGAAGGCAAGGACATACCTGTAGATGATGTCATTGCATCTGATGAGATTTACAAGGATGCGGGCAAAGCTGAGAAAGCGTCTGAGGAAGTCCTAGAGGATGTTTTTGGGACAACAGATTACAGGGAAATATGTAAGACAATAATGAGAGAAGGCGAAATACAGGTAACGACTGAACAGAGGAGAAAGATGCAGGAAAACAGAAAGAAGCAGGTGATAAACCTGATTGCGATGGAAGCAATTGACCCACGAACCAATTCACCACACCCTCCTGCTAGAATAGAGATGGCAATGGAGGAGGCTAAAGTGCATATAGACCCATTTAAGAGCCCGCAGCGCCAGATGGAGAAAGTGGTTGAGGCGATACAGGATAAAATACCCATTAAGTTGGCGAGGGCTAGAATTGCCATAAGGATACCATCAGAATACGCTGGCAAGGCTTATGGCTATATGCATGGCTTTAAGAGGGTTAAGGAAGAATGGGGTAATGATGGCTCTTTTATGGCTGTTATTGACATACCTGCTGGTCTGCAATCTCAACTTTTCGAGAGGCTCAATGAGATAACCCATGGCTCGACAGAAACAAAACTGCTGGAAACATATTGACTTCTTCTTTGATTGGTGAAACGAATGAGAGAGATTGTAATTCCGGGTGAAGAGATTTCAGATAAGAATCTTAAAGTTGGGGAGGGTTCTTACATAAAGGAGGGTAAGGTGTACTCCTCAGTTTATGGTATGGTTTCTGTGACAGGGAACACTGTTAGGGTAGTGCCATTACATGGGAAGTATATACCTAAAAGGGGAGACCAGGTAATAGGCATAGCAAAGACTTTGACCTTTAAGGGTATTTTTGTTGATATAAACTCACCTTATGATGGGTTCTTGCCTTTAGAGCGGATTAGATATCATGTTGGCGATGTGATGCTGGCAGATGTTGCACGTGTCTCCAACGTTAATGAAGTAACGCTTGATAGGCCAAAACGGCTTTCAGAAGGCAGGGTGGTTGAGATACAGCCAACTAAAATACCAAGAGTGATAGGTAGGAAGGGTTCTATGCTTAGGGTGATACGGGAAGTTACTGGTTCTTACCTGACTGTTGGCAGGAATGGCAGGATTTTTGTCAAGGCCGATGATGATATTGCTAGGGTTGTTGAGGAAGCTCTTAAGATGATTGAGAAAGAGGCTTTGTCGTATGGCTTGACGGCAAGAGTAAAGGAGTTCCTTGAATCCAGAATGAAGGAGGAAGGAAAATGAAGGGAAATATAAAGTTGATAAAAAACGGAAAAAGATTGGATGGGAGAGGTTTTGATGAGTTAAGGCCAATAAAGATAGAAGCAGGTGTGCTTGAGAGAGCAGATGGCTCCGCATACCTTGAATGGGGTGGCAATAAGATACTGGTGGCTGTGTATGGGCCACAGGAGTGCCTGCCGAGGCATCTTTCAGACCCTCACAAGGCGGTTTTAACATACAGATATAACATGGCTCCGTTTTGAGTTGACGACAGGAAGAGGCCCGGCCCAGATAGGCGCTCAACCGAAATTTCAAAGATATCCATGGAAGCACTCAGCAGGGTGGTCTTGCTAGAGCAGTTTCCAAATTCGATGATAAAGGTGTTCTGCGAAGTTTTACAGGCGGAAGCTGGTACAAGGTGTGCTAGTTTAACGGCAGCAAGTGTTGCTCTCGCTGACGCAGGGATACCAATGAAAGATATGGTGGCTGCCTGTGCTGCTGGGAAAATTGATGGGCAAGTCGTGCTTGACCTCGGAAAGAAAGAGGACAACTTTGGTGAGGCGGATGTGCCTCTGGCGATAACTGCCCACGATGAAGAAATAGTACTTCTTCAGATGGATGGGGCGTTATCTAAGTCAGAGTTTGAGAAGGCAGTTGCACTTGCAAAGAAAGGCAGTAAAGAGGTGTACAAGCTACAGAAAGAAGCATTAAAGAGGAGGTACCAGGCGCTTAAACCAGAGTTGAAGGTCGTCAGAAAGGAGATAAAAATTGAGGATGGGCACCCAATGGAGGTGAGCAAATGAGTTCAGAGGATATAAAATGGGAAGTGAAAAGCGATTACATACATAATCTTGCTGCGAAAGGCCTGAGACATGATGGTAGAAAACTTGACGAATACAGGGAGATAGTAGTCAAACCAAACTATATAGAAAACGCTCTAGGTTCATCTCTGGTCAAGATAGGCGGGACTCAGGTCCTTGCTGGAGTGAGTATGGGGGTTGGTTCGCCATACCCAGATACGCCAAATGAGGGCGCTTTGATGACCGGGTGTGAGCTTGTCCCATTGGCGTCGCCAACATTTGAGTCTGGTCCACCTAGGCCTGAAGCCATAGAAGTTGCCAGAGTTGTTGATAGGGGTATACGAGAGTCCCATGCTATCGATATGAGCTCTTTGTGCATAGAGGAAGGAGAGACTGTATGGCTTGTGATGTTGGATTTGCACGTGCTTGACTATGCTGGGAATTTATTTGACGCTAGCACGCTTGCTGCGACATCTGCCTTGTTGAACACAAGGATGCCAAAATACGAGGATGGGAAAATAATAAGAGAAAGCAATAAAAAGTTACCAGTCAATAAGAAGCCAGTGGAGTGTACTTTTGCTAAGATAGGCGATACAATAATGTTGGACCCAATCCTGGAGGAAGAAAAAACAATGGATGCCAGGATAACCTTTGCAACTTTAGAAAAGAATACGCTTTGTGCGGCTCAGAAAGGCGGGTTCGGTTCCTTCAAGGAGAAAGAAGTGATGGATGCCCTTGATATAGCATTTAAGAAAGGGAAGGAATTGAGGAAATATTTGTAAGGTGAGGATATGAAAACTAAGAAGGCTGGGAGTACTGCAAGGTTCGGTGCTAGGTATGGTAAGCGAATCAAGGATACTGTTAAGAAATTCGAGACACAAAAGAGGTTCAAGTGCCCAAGGTGTGGCAGGATGAGCGTTAAAAGAGAAAGTTATGGCATATGGAAGTGCACCAAGTGTGGCGCCAGGTTTGCTGGTGGCGCTTATTCACCCCAGACTGGTGCCGGGAAAGCTGCTATTAGGGCGATTAAGGAACCGCAAGCTGTCAAGGGGGAAAAGTAAATGTACGTATGCCAGAAATGTAAGAGGAAAATTGAGGATAATACTGACACACTGACCTGCCCTTACTGTGGATACAAGATATTCAGGAAGGACAGACCACCAATAGCTAAGAAAGTCAAGGCTGAGTAAATGGCTTTGATGACTACATCAAGAAAGTCCTCGAGAGAGGCAATTGAGATTGCAAAGGTTTTGTCCTCTCTTATCCCAGATTCACATTTTGAGAGGAGAGGCACCAAGAGCATTGATGATGTCGTCAAAATCGCAAGGAAAAAGGGTCACCAGCGCGTAGTGGTGGTAGCTGATGATAAGAGCACCATCAGTTTGCATTTCATATCTTTGGATGGCATGAAGTGGGACTGGATGCCTGTTACAGTTGAGGTATCTGGCTTTGGGTGTCCTGCGGATGTCCCCAGGGTTCGGTTTTTGGATGGGGATTTGTGGGAGCTGTTTGGGTTTGAACCTGAAGATGGTGGTGCCGTGCTTAAAAAAACTCAGAATAAACTTGTGTTTAAGCAGGGTAGGGCAAAACTGCTTGAGATGAAGGTGAAATTCGTTGAAGCTGGTGCTGGAGGTAAACCTTGAAGATGCGCGCAAGGCGTCTAGCATAGTTGAGGCATTGTCCACGGATGCAAAGCCAAAGCGGGCTAAAGTCGCGCTAAGTTCCAACGGGCCAATATTAAACCTTTCGGCAGTTGCAGAGGATGATGTTGCCATGAGAAGTGTGATAAACAGTTATATACGGCTGATTGATGTTTGTCTTAAAGTTTTAGGAGGATGAAATATATGGTGGAATTAAGTGAGAAGGAACTACAGGAAGCTAAGGGTTTAAACCAGCAATACCAGCTGATAATGGCACAGAAACAGGCGTTTTCATCAAAGCTGAAAGAACTGGAAAATGCTCTTGCTGAAATTAAGACAGCAAAGGGTAGGATTTACTACAACGCTGGAAGTGTTTTAGTTGAATTCGACAAAAAAGAACTTGAAGAGAAGCTTGAAAAGCAAAAAAAGGAAATCCAGGAAAGCCTTGACACAATTACAGCAAGGGAGAAGACCATTAGAGAGAAAGTCCAAAAGTTACAGGGAAAAGCTGGAAAGAGTGGCTAAGGTTCTTGATAGCTGCAAGTCTTTTCTTCTGATAGTCCACAAGTGCCCGGATCCTGATGCTGCTGGAGCAGCTGTTGCTTTAGCTAGTGCGTTGAAGGCAAGGAAGAAAAAGGTATCCATTGGTGTTGATAAAAATACCATATCAAAGCAAACCAAGTTGCTGCTTAAGAAGTTACATCATAAGATATCCTTCAAACCAGACTATGATGTGGATTGCATTGTGGTCCTTGATACTAATTCTCCAATGCTTTTCAGCTTGGATAAAGTTCTCAATTCAAAGGCAAAAAAGGTTTTGATAGACCACCATCATCCCAAACAGGAAGTGGTGGAGTGCTTTGATGAAGCATTCATAGATGAGGAGGCTGTTTCTGCTACACAAATAATCTACTATCTTCTAAGTGAGATGAATGTTAGCTTTACAAGAAACATTTGCCTCGCCATAGCCGCTGGGATACTGACGGATTCTGCAAACTTCGTTGCAGCTACTGTGGAGAGTTTCTTAGTGCTTGGGGAGGTACTTGAGAAGGGTAATCTATCCTTCCAGGAAGTTCTTGAGTCTGTAAGCGTACCGATGGAGATGAGCGAGAAGATAGCTAGGCTTAAGGCATCACAGCGCCTCAAGTTTTACAGGAATGGTAAACACTTGATAGCGGTCAGTAAGGTTAGTTCCTTTGAGGGTGGCGTAGCCAAGGCCCTGCTTTACCTTGGTGCAGATGTTTCATTTGTCGGCGCGGCCAGAGGTAATGATGTCAGGATAAGCGCAAGAGCCGCAAATACCGTCGTGAGCAAAGGTTTTCATCTGGGAAAGGATGTAATGCCTCTAATATCAGATGTCATAGGCGGGGATGCTGGCGGCCATGCTGGTGCGGCTGGTGCCAATGGAACCAAACCAGAGAATCTGGACAGGGCATTACGGCTTTGTGTTGAGAGAACCCGGGAACTTCTTAGAGCTATCTAGCTTTTTCTTTATCTCATCAGTTGCGGTTATAATGGAGTCGTATAAACTCTTTTTCCTTTCCTTGCTAATCTTAATGGCTCTTTTCATGATTTCCTCTGATAGTTTCAGGCTTTTGGTTTCAACTTCCATTTTCTCCAGTATCCCTGCAATTGTTAGGAGCTTCCATTTGGTCCTTATCCCCCCAAGCCTGGCTGCAATCTCTGTTATATTTTTTCCATACCTATTGTAAGCTTTAGTGGTTTCAAACAGATTG
Source organism: Candidatus Iainarchaeum sp. (assembly GCA_021161465.1). GTDB lineage: Archaea > B1Sed10-29 > B1Sed10-29 > WALL01 > JAGHAM01 > JAGHAM01. Next base: position 31,599 of record JAGHAM010000012.1, read on the forward strand.
GTTCGATATTTACTCCCTATCTTAGCAGCTGCGACTACATCATTCTCATCATAAAAGCCAAGTGCCCTCACTAAATCCCGTGGTCTATTTTTGATATAAGACTTCACCTTTTCATCAAGCTCTCTCTTGTCTTTGATGAACTTCGATGCTCTCCTGACAGCAGCAATGACTTTTTCCTCATCAAGCTTGTTCTTTAAGTATCCCGCGCCCATTATGAAGGAAGTTGGGTAGTCCTTAGGCCCTGTGTGTTTTTCTCCCTCAGTTATGCAGACTTCAGCTATTTCTGGCCCATGGCCTGAGCACCAGCTTATAACCTTGTCTTTGTCTATGCCTTTTTCCGCAGCCTTCCCCACCAGTTCCACAGTTTTCTTAACGCCATCCATGGACCTTTCCCTGGCAATTTTTACTAACTTTTCAGGCGGTATCTTGCTTTCCCTGGCTATTTTAAGAACTTTCTCCAGCTCAGCGAGCTTTCCCTGTTCTATGAAGTGCCTAACATGGGGAACACTTCGGTTTTCAAGTTTTAGCATCCCATCAGCAGCAGTTATCCTATGCTCATTGAAAAGTCTTGCAGCTTTCTGGATTTCACTATCACCAAGTTTTTTCGCAAGCCAGTTGGCTGTCTTAATATCTACATGCTTCTGGGCGAGCTTGCTTCTCCTTTCTTTTTTTTTATCAAGCATTCCAATATAATTTTATTGTCCCTCTCTTATATATTACTCAATGAAGATTGCGATTATTTCTGATAACCACTTTGGCTACGCTACAGGGACGGAGCGGCAGGAGGATTCTTTTGTCCAGGCCAGGGAGGCATTCGAAGAGGCTCTAAAGGAAGCCGATGTGATAGTAAATCCAGGCGACATCTTTGATTCCAGGGTACCAAAGCAGGAGGTTATGGAAAAGGCAGCTAAGATATTCTCCCTTGCTTTGCAGGCTAAAAATACTGGTGTAAGGGTTGTTGATAGCTACAACGTTGAGAAGATACCCAACTACACCGTGGCCGGGGTCCCAATAATAGCGATACATGGCACTCACGAGAGAAGGGGCAGCAACATGGTGAATCCTGTGGAAACTTTAGAGGCTGCTGGGTTGCTGGTTCACATACACCTTGGCTACATCGTTCTGGAGAAAGATGGTGAGCAGGTTGCAATCCATGGAATGAGCGGGGTACCAGAGCCTCAGGCAAGAGATGCGCTGATGGCATGGAGCCCTAAGCCAGTGAAAGGCGCGCACAATATAATCATGTTTCACCAATCCTTCAAGGAAATGGTTAATGATCCATCAGCAACCCTTATTTTTGATGACTTACCACCTGGGTTTGATTTATACATAAATGGCCATATCCATTGGCACTCAGTTAATAAAAAAGACGGAAAGTTGATACTTCATCCAGGGAGTACGATAACCACGCAGATGAGGAAGAACGAGGCTGAGAACCCTAAGGGTTTCTGCTTCTATGACACTCTCACGTCCAACATAGATTTTGTTCCGCTCAAGAGCCAGAGGAAACTTTACTACAAAGAGATAAAAGCTAGTGGCTCACCTGGAAGTGTTGTTGACGAGGCAATGGCTTTCCTGAAGTCAATCCCGCAAACAGAGTTAAAACCAATGGTGAAGCTAAAGATTACAGGGTCTCTAACACCAGGCGCGACCATAGACCTGAGGGAAATAACCCATACCTTCGATGACAAGCTTATAATGTCGGTAGATGACCAGACAGAAACGGAGGATTTCAAGAAGAAGATTGCTTCACTTAGGGACCTTCACAAGCAAAAAGCATCTGTCCTTGAGAGAAGTCTGGACATACTGACAGAGAACTTAAAGCAGGCAGGTTATGAGGGCATCCCCCCGGATAAGCTCTTGGGTGTGTTGGAGGACGGCGATGTCGACAAGGCTTTAGAAATCTTGATGAAGGAAAAAGAGGGTGCATGAAGCGTTGGTGGTTATGACCGTTTTCCCATTTAGCCCTCTATCATCTCTATCCTATCTTATTTATATACCTTCTCGGAAATGAGGAGAACCTTTTTAAATGAAACATGTGCAAACTATATCATGGTTTTGGAAAAACTGAAAGATTGGAATCCCTGGTGGGCTGAAGGTGAAGTACCTGAAAAATTGCATGGGAAACCACGCCGCATAACAGGAGAACTGTTCAACTTAGCTAAAGCTAGGGATTTATCCAAGGTGATAATAGGTCCACGGAGGTCAGGGAAGACAACAGTGATGTACCAAATTATACAAAAACTCATTAACTCTGGAGTTAACCCAAACCACATACTTTACGTAAATCTGGAGGATCCTGCTCTGTCGGATGCTGAGTTTGATGAGATTTATTCAGATTTTGTACAGTTTAGCAAGTCAAAAGAGAACTATCTCTTCTTTGATGAAATACAAGTTAAGAAAGATTGGGACAAATGGATTAGAGCACATCTTGAGAAGAGACAGAATGATTCTATATATGTGTCAGGTTCAACGATGAGCCTTATGAAACACGAGGCAGGAAGACGTCTTGCTGGAAGAGTCTTGATGAAAACAATTTATCCATTGTCTTTCAATGAACTCTTATCCTTGAACAACATTACCTTTAGAAATTCTCAGGAAAAAGATATAGCGTTGGGTTTGCTGAAAGAGTGCTTGCTGTTGGGATGCTATCCTAGAGTGGTGTTCGAGCAGGATGTAAATTTGAAGAGAGAAATTCTTGTTTCCTACTTTGATACGATAGTTGCTAGAGACGTAGCTGCTTCTCATAAACTTGATTTCAAGAAAGCCCAGGACATATTCTCCTACATACTTAGAAATACTAGCAGTTTGTTCTCAGTAAATAAGATAAAGAATATGTTTCATCTTTCCTACGAGACCGCAGAAAGATATGTAGATGCCATGAAAGATTCTATGGTGTTGATAGAATCTAGACGTTACTCGTTTTCACTTAGAGAACAGATGGCGTTTCCAAGAAAATTTTACACAATCGATCTTGGTTTAAGGTGGGTTTCATCAAGAGGCCCCACTGAAGATATGGGGAAATTGTTGGAGAGCTTCATAGCTGAGGAGTTAGTAAAGCATGGATATGAGTTTTACTATTGGTCTGACGAAAGACAATGTGATTTCGTTATTGTAGGTGATGGAAAACCAAAATTCGCACTACAAGTGTCTTATGAGTTGACTAAAGAGAACAAAAAGAGAGAGCATGAAGGATTAAACGAGGCCATGGATGAGTTTGGCATACCTGGTAGGGTTCTAACGTTTGAGGATGCACCCGAGTTTGTATACCTTCTCGGAAACGAGGAGAACCCTTTTAAATGAAACAACATGAAGAGTATCGTGAACTATTCCTCCACCCTGTCTTCTATCCTAGTTATTGTTAGTTGGATTCATTTTCATTCCAATGCGTCCTGTGAGGACCATCAAACTTAAAATTATCGATGTGGGGATTAACACATTTTTCAGTGCTCACCACTGTCTAGTAATCAGTCATTTTATATTCCCCATTTTCATTAGAAGTTCACTAGGAAGCGCAGAATAATTCACTTATCTAAATCCTCCACCACCGCCTCCGAATCCTCCACCAAAGCCGCCACCACCAGACCAGCCCCCACCACGGCTCCCAGTCAGTGATGAGTACCTAGTGGAGGCAGAATGGTAGATTATCACCGGTCTGGTGTAGTGGTAGGTATCATAATCTATATTTGGGATTTCTATGTTAAACTCTTTCATGGCCTTTATCACGTTTCCTGCCCTTCCAAGTGCGGTTGCGTAAACTAGCCACTCACCCCACATCAAAACATCCTGTGGGGCATATTTCTTTATCAGTGAGTAATCCTCAAGTAGCCTGCCAAATGCTCTCCAAAGTGCAACTTCCTTGTAAATCTCTGGCTTGTATTTACCAAAGCAGTATGCATCGATGAGGAGTAGGCTCATGATCCCAACCCACAAGCCACTTTGTAAACCAAATGATAACCATCTTGGCATCAGTGAGCCAAGCAAAAACGCTAGGAAGGATAAGAAAAGCAACCAAAGGAGTGCAGCCACCTTACCGCGAATGGAGAATACCTCCCCGTTTTTACCTTTCTTCAGGTCTTCTAACTTCTTCTTTATATCCTTCAACCATGAAGTATCTCCTGATTTTCTAATTTTCTCTTTCAATTTTGGTACGTCCAAGTCTCCACCAGTGAAGCTACCTAACCATTTGTAAGTCTCATAAACCTTTTTCTCGTATGGGTCTAGTTCGTCTTTACCCTCTTTAAACTTTATTACCCCGTCTTTTATCTCAAGCCACTTTCGTCTTGCTAAATCAAGCAAGGTTGCTTGAACACCTTCAAATTCAATTTTGTTTGGGTCTCCAAAGACAATTTTGGTTACATCATAGGGTTTTCTTTTGGTTGGTGGGTAGTGTAAAACTTCAGGGACTCCTGGTACGTAGTGTTCCTTTCCAAAAGCATTGTAAATCAAATACAATCCAGCAATCACGATTCCAAGAACTACTAAGAGGAATATTAGTCCATATTTGTAGAAGAATCTAGCAATATACACAGATGTCTCCTTGGCGAAGATTTCTGAGTCTGGTTTGTTTTCCTGCTTCCAGTAGGATGTGACTTCACTTCTTGGTTTTGTTGCTTTTACCTCTAGAAGCGTTTTCGCAGGGATGTCGAATGAAGAATCCAATGGAGGATAACCCCACACTTGCTTTGCTCCACTCACCTGCACCCTTGCATTTTTTATATCTAGGGAGAAGTCAGTCAGTGCGTTCCAATCAAAGAAACAAAGTTTGTCATAGCAAACATATGGCTTCGGAATCGCATACATGAACGTGATGTTGTATGCTCCTGGTTTTATACTCTCAGCCTTACTAACTTCGTATGTAAGTTTCGCCCATCCTTTTTCATCCTCTGGTACCCTTAGTTCTACGTACTGTTGTTTTTTCCTACATACAAGCTCTATTTTGTTATCCCAATCATTAATTTGGTTCTCAAATCCTTCTGGACAAAAAATCCCAAGAACTTGCATCTCAGCTTGCGGACCCTTTTTATAATAACTCCTGTAAAACTCGTGACCATTAACTCCAAGAGGTACGTGGTAAACCAAAGATTCAATAACTACTGCCTTATCTGGCTGGAGGTCTACGTATAAACTGTATGGTTCCACATAAACTCTACTACCTAACAAGTATCCATTTCCAATAAGTGCGCCTAACACAACACCTAAAGACATCAGGCCAAAAATCAAAATAAGCGTTTGTTTTTCTGATAACTCAAGCTCGTACTGGTATTTCCAAAGACCTTTTATGAACATCAACAAGAGAATTGGTACAAAGATCAATGCGACTGGAGATATTATTTCCATGGTCTGAATGACCCTTAGCAAGCTTATAGGATTCTTAACAGAGTACCCAAATGCTAGCCCTAAGGCCACAGAAAGTGTTGAGAGAAGGGCTGTTTTTAGTACGCTTTTCATGCTAATTAGCATAACGAGGAAGGGGTATAAAAATTATCTAGTTATGCTACCTTGGTATCAGGCCTCTTCTCAACTTCTTCTCCGAATTCCAGATATAGTTTCTTGACAAACCCCAGCATTCCAGCTATCATATTATTTGGGAACACCTGTATCAACACGTTAAAAGTCTGAACCTGGTCGTTGTAGAGATACCTTTGCCTTGCTATCTCTGATTCAACGTCCTTTATGCTCTCCTGCAATTCTTTAACAGCCTCTATCCCCTGCACCTTTGGATAATTCTCCATGACCGCAAATATCCTTCCCAAAACAGAAGTAGCCATATTGTTGGCCTTCTTTATGTCCTCTGCAGTCGCAAGTGGGGCTTGTCTAAGCTTTGTAACCTCAGTGAAAACACTCTTCTCATACTTCAGATAACTCTTCGTTGTATCAACCAACTGCCCAATCATATCGAGCCTTTTCTTCATCGCCACCTGTATCTGATGGAAAGTGTTCTCTATTGCATTGTTCAGTGAGACTAGTCTGTTGTACACGCTAATTATCCAGCCAATAAACCCAAGAATCACCAGAACAATGAGACCTAAAATTATCCAAACCAACATCGTACCACCAAGCGTAATAACAACGGTTTCTTATATAAATTTAATTGTACAAACGTGGTCTTCCTTTAATCTTTTGATTTTTTCTTCAGCTCATGTGGAATGCTAACAGGCGCGCTCAAGAACTCCTCATAGAAGGTAAGGCCTGCAAGTGAACGCGCGGCATCTGACATGGTGTCATAAGTTGGGATTCCAGACTTCTCAAGCAGCCGCATGTGCAGTTGAGCGTATTCGCCACCTGAGGATACAACCAGAAGTGGTTTTTTGTATTTGTCATTGATTTCAGAGACCACTTCCACGGCTTCAGAGCCTAAGTCGGTGGTCTGGAATAATAGTATACACATTACCGAATCCACGTTTTTGTCATTCATTACAGCCTCAAGCGCGAGCCGATAGCGTTCTGCATCTGCATCACCTACCAAATCAAGTGGGTTTCTGAAAACAGCATAAGGAGGTAGCTTTTTCCTCAGGTCATCAAGCGTTTTCTTCTCAAACTTTGCTAGTTTAAGCCCATAATAAATGCAGGCATCAGTTGCCATCACACCAAATCCACCACCATTGGTGACTATTGCAACTTTATCACCCTTTGGCAACGGCTGGTTTGCGAATAGCCTGGCATAGTCAAACATAGCGTCAACCCTTTTGGCTTGAATCATTCCACTTTGCTTGAATGCGGTGTTCCAGACTGCGGATGAGCCAGCTAGAGACCCAGTATGTGATGCAACCGCCTTTGCCCCTTCGCTTGTTCTTCCAGACTTTATGGCGATTATTGGTTTCTTCCTGCTAACTTTCTTGGCGGTTTGTATAAGCTCCTTGCCTCTGCGCGTTCCCTCGAGATATGCGCAGATTACTTTAGTCTTTGGGTCCCTGCCAAGGTACTCAAGCAGGTCAACTTCGTCCACATTCAGTGCATTACCATATGAGATGAACTTGCTTACACCAAAGCCCTTGCTACCTGCCCAATCCATCACGACAGCGCCAACTGCTCCAGACTGAGTTATGAACGAGATTTTGCCCTGTCTTGGCCTGTTCATCTTATACCTTGGGTTGAAAATCGTATCCACACCAGAGTAGGTATCCACAACACCAAGACAGTTTGGCCCTATGACTGGAATGTTGTTTTCATCTGCTATTTTTTTAATTTCCTCCTCAAGCTCGACGTTTCCAACTTCCTTGAAGCCACCCGAGATTATTATTACAGACTTAACATCTTTCTTTGCGCATTCATTCATGACAGATGGGACTATATGGGCAGGAACGACTATTACTACCAAATCTAACTTTCCTGGTATGCTGGTGACTCTTGGGTAACATTTTAGGTCGAGTATCTCGTCATACTTTGGGTTTACAGGGTATATCTTCCCAGGAAAACTTTTAACAAAGTCCCTCAGCACAACGTGTCCTATCTTAGTGGTATTTGGAGTTGCGCCAACCACTGCAACACTGCTGGGATTGAATGCATATTTAAGTTTGACCATGAACTCTTTCATCCGGTCTTTATCCTTTGTCAGGGTTTTCCTGACTTTCCTTTTGGTACCCATTGATACACCTAATACTCATCTGTTTTCCAGTACTGGCCAGCACGGTAAAGTTCCCACTCCTTATCAACTGCTTTCTGTATCTCCTTAATTTCTTTCTTCGTCAGGTGTTTGAACCTATCCTGACTTTTCAGGAATTCTTCTACTGGGAGGAACTTTCCGGGGCCTGGGTCATAGTTTATCTTCAGCCGGCCACCCTCAACTTCATATAATGGCCATATGCCAGTTAAAACAGCCTTCTTAACAATTTCAATGCCATTTCTGGCTTCAAATCCCCAGTTGGTTGGACAGTTTACGAGCAGGTCTATGAAACCCAATCCTTTGAATTTTTTAGCCTTCTCTACCTTTCGCATGTAATCCAGAGGAAACGCCGTGCAGGCGGTAGCGCTGTATACTCCATGCGCGCCCATTATCTTTGCCATGTCCTTACGGGATAGTGGGTTCCCCCTGTGTTTCTTTCCTATTGGTGTTGTTGTGGTTCTTGCATACAGTGGAGTTGCTGTACTCCACTGGTTTCCTGTGTTGCCGTAGCAGGAGTTGTTGTAGCATACGTATACAAAATCATCTCCCCTGGCTGCTGCCCCGCTTAGGCTTTGGAAACCAATGTCATAGGTGGCCCCATCTCCGCCATAGCACAACACATTCATCTTTCTGTTTAACGCTTTTAATGCATGGACTATGCCAGTTGCGGTTGATGATGCGTTTTCTATAGCATTGTGTATGAGAGATACCTTCATTGGCGTTGTTGGCCAGTTAGTTAGTAAAGTCATACACCCAGAGGCGTTCACGACTACAGTATCCTTGCCCATAACCTTCAAGGCTAATTTCAATCCTAGCTCTCCTCCACACCCTGGGCAGGTTGGTGTCCCTCCCTCTATTAGGTTCTTGTTTGGGACATCCTTAAATGTGTTAAACTTCCTTTTACTCAAGCCAGTACACCCCCCCATGTGCATCATGCTCTGCTAACCTAACGGCATGTTCAAACATCTTTATGCTCTCAGGGTTTCCTCCAAGACCAACTATGAATTCTGTAACTACAGGTTCGACTCTCGCGTTGTACAGGGAAGCTTTTATCTCAGGAGTTGCCATACCTCCTCTTCCAGGGGCCAGGTTCTTGTCAAACACGAGCACATGTCTTGCTCCCTCCAAAGCTTCTCTCACCTGCCTCTCTGGCCAGGGCGTGATTGTTCTGAGTCTTAAAAGCCCGACCTTCTTTTTCTTCTTCCTCATCTCGTTTACCGAGGCTTTTGCAGTTGTTGAGATGCTCCCCTGTGTCACCAGAATAATGTCTGCATCTTCTGTCATGTATTCCTCGACTAAACCATTGCCATAATCCCTACCAAATTTCTTTTTGAATTCTTTGCAAACCTCTCGCATAACTATAAGCGCGTTCATAGAGGCTTGGTGGTGCTGGTTCCTGAAGTAGGTGTAAGGCTCAGGCCTGAGTACAGCTGGTCCCTGCACCAATGGTTTATCTGGCTTGAAGTACGCATGTTTTGGGTGGTATTTCCCCAGGAAGGTGTCAACATCCTTCTGTTTTGGAACAGTTAGTGGTTCTTTGGTGTAGGAAAGCACGTACCCATCCATGTTAACCATTGAGGGCAACAGTACCCTCCTATCTTCACTTATCTTAAATGCCATCAGTACAGAGTCGAGAACTTCCTGGTTATTCTGTGCGTGCACCTGCAGCCAGCCAGCGCCTCTTTGGTTAAGGAAGTCATCGTGGTCGCTCCATAGTGTTATCGGAGCGGATAGGCCTCTGGAGACATTAACCATCACTATTGGCAATCGCATACCAGAAGCTATGTAAAGTACTTCATTCATCAGCAGCAGACCCTGGCTGCTCGTGGCAGTAAATACACGCGCGCCTGTAGCGGAAGCACCGACAGCAGCGCTCATAACAGAGTGTTCGGAGTCCACAGTGAAAAATTCTGTGTCAAAATCCCCATTTGCAACCCATTTGGCTATAGTTTCGATGAGCTCTGTTTGAGGCGTGATTGGATAAACGGGGATGCATTGGGCTCTTGCGAGTCTTGCTGCAAGTGCTGCTGACTCGTTACCAGTTGCTAAGTGTTCCAATTATTTCACCTCCCTCTCGAAATTTATAGCCTTCACAGGGCAGTTGTCCGCGCATATCAGGCAACCCTTGCAGAAAGTGTAGTCAATTACTGGCTTGCCCTTCCATGATATCGCGCCATGGGGGCAAAGGGTAAAGCATATCTTGCACTTGACGCACTTATCGTAGTTAATCTCGGGCTTCCATATTCTCCATGTGCCTGTCTTGTTCTTGCGTGCTGAGGCGTTTGCTGGCATGACAGGGACCCCTTTCTCGAAGTCGTAGCTGTATTTTAAGACCTTGCTCATTTCTTTCCCTCCACTGTCTTGAAGGCCTCGTGCACAACATCCATGTTCTTCCTTATGAATTCCATGCCGACTTTCTTTCCTATTTCGTGCTCCAGGGCTTTTTCTATGTGCTCAGAGTCAACAAGCTTTGTAAGTCCTGCAAAAGCTCCAATCATAGCTGTATTATATATGGGCTTGCCAAGGTGTTTGATGGCTATTTCAGTTGCATCTACAGTTACGACCTTGAAGCCCTTTTTCTCAAGCTTTGGGATTCTCTTCTTCTTTGAGTTTATTATCAGCAGGCCACCCTTTTTCAGCCCAGCTGTTACATCAACTATGTCAAGCAGGCTTTCATCCAGAACTATCACGCAATCGGGGTCCGAAATGTATCCTCTCTCAAGTATCTCCTTGTCATCTATTCTGACAAAGGACTCCACAGGCGCGCCCCTTCTCTCAGCTCCATACCTGGCAAAATCCTGCACTTCATGACCTCCTAAAAATGCTGCACTACCGATTATCTTGGAGGCTAGCTTGCCTCCCTGTCCTCCCCTACCATGAATTCTTATTTTGTACATCTAGTTTATCACCCTGACATCAACTGCTTTAATCCCGTGCTCGTCTACAAACAATGGATTTATATCAAGCTCTTTTATTGGATTCTCAACCATGAGCTTCTGAGTCTTCATTATTGCATCTAGAACCGCGCTCATCTTAACTGGTTTCTCGCCACGCGCCCCCATTAAAAGAGGATATCCCTTTAGCTCTTTCACCATATCAAGCGCTTCCTTTCTGGAGAAGGGAGTTATCCTCATGGATACATCTTTGAAGATTTCAACGAAGATTCCACCAAGGCCAAACAATACAATCTCACCAAACTGGGGGTCGAGCTTTCCGCCTATAATTACCTCCCTACCAGTTATGTGCTCCTGGACTATCACCCCATTGATTCTAGCTTTGCCTGCGTTTTTCATAATTCTAGCCCAAGCTTCTATTAGCTCGCTCCCGTTCTTCAAACCATAGGCTACTACACCCTTATCAGTTTTGTGAAGAATGTCCGGGGAATCTACTTTTAGGGCTATAGGATACCCATGCTCTGCAGCGAACTCAAGGGCTTTTTCTTTGTCTTTTACCAGCTTGTAGTTTGCTATTGGTATGCCATACTTCTCCAGAAGCTGAAACCCGGCGCGCATGTTCATGTTGAAAAAGAACTCGTTAGAGATTTATAAGTCTTTTCTTTGGTTGTTTCTCGGAAAACCGTAGCAAAAAGCTATTTATATATAGTGTGCAGTAAAATTACATAGGCTGGAACCAAACTTTCCCTACCAAGTCGCGCCCCGCAGGCGGTAAAGTTGTAGGAGCAACGGCCCCGCCAATGCGATTAGCGTCCCACTGGTTCCAGTCGCTTAGTTTTTATTACGATATTCCAGCAGCCTGTTACTTCTTTTATCCCGGCTGCTTCCTTTGCTTCCCACTTTATGCATGGGTTTTTACCGGCAACATGTTACCTGTTTATCCCGGCTACTGGCGTTCCAGTCGCTTAGTTTTTATTACGATGTTTTCTCTTTGAAGACCTGTGCCTCAAAGATAACATACACTTAGTTTTTATTTGCGAAGAGAAGAACTCATTAGATGTTTATTAACCTAACGTTGAAGTGGTTTTTTCTACCTGAGTAGCCGATTAGCGCGCGTTCCGACACTCCCAGCGTTGGGCAGCGAAACTCTCGGAAAGTTTTACTGGAAATTAATTAAACCTTGTGGTTCGTTTTGATGTTGAGTGTGTAGAAGATGCCAGCGAAAACAGGAGTCATTGACTTGCCTTTACATCCGGGCCACGCGCCCAGATGGCTTTTTAAGAGGATGGTTAAGCTAAGCGGAGCTATAAGCGGGGCTATTATCGATGAATATGGAACTACAGAGCTTTTAAGGCGTTTAGCCGACCTATGTTCACTCAGTCTTTATTCAATCAAACAATTACCCAACTTTCGGAAAATTATAGTAAAAACCAACTTAAGTATAGCAAATGAAGGTTAAAGCATGAAACTAGTTGAGAAAATACCGGAAGAACCTTCTGTCCCGCTATACAACTATTTATTGGATTTGGTGGGTGAAGAAGATGGAAAAGAATGTTCATTATATCTTAATAATGCGAACAGTTTCATAGAGGATCTCTGGGGTGAAATAGTAAGAAAAAACTACAGAAAATTAAAGGTTCAACAATTAATTCCCCAAGAGTTTGGGATTACTACCCCAGTTTTCTATGAGTACAAAAATGGAAGAAAGAGAGTACCAATCCAAACAGTGAGACACCTTATTGAGATATGGGCGCGTTACTGCAATAAAACCAACAAGGAACTTCAAATAAAATGGCTCGAAGTGTTTGAAGGAGATTTTAGATTATCCACACATTCAAAACATCAAAAGACAAAACTCCCACAAGATGTTACTCCTAAATTGGCTTATTTGATGGGGTGGATGATTGGAGATGGGCACCTCAAGAAAATGCATAATTATCTAGTGAAAATAAGTGAGAAGTCGGTTGATCAACTAACTCTCGTGCTCAAACCTTTGTTTGAAGAGATATTTGGAGTAGATGCACCCATTTTTAGGAGATACATGGGTGGATATGCATTACAAATAGGATCAAAACCTATCTATAGGTTCATGAAAAATGTTTTACATATTCGAGTGGGTGAGATACCTACTATGGTATGGAAGTGGGGTCCAGAATTAAAAAGGTATCTCTTGGTAGGCATATTTGATTCAGAAGGCTATGTTGGTTCAGGGAGTAACAGGCAAGTTTCGATCTCTCAGGCGGATAAGACTTTTCTGGTGAAACTCATATACTTGTTTGGAGAGCTTGATATAACCTTCACTGGACCATATCTGCATAAAACAGTTCTTGGCAAATGGTATTCGATTAGAATCAAAAGGAAATCTGAATTGGTGAAATTTGCGAAGAGTGTCGGTTCGTTTCATATAGAAAAATCCAAGAAATTAGCTAAGGTGGTGAGAGAACTTGAAAAAGGCAGGAAGTATTGAACTACCTCTCCATTATGGTGAGTGTCCTCCTTGGTTATTTAAAAGAATGCGAGCTTTGACGGGAGCTATCTCAAGGGCTATAATAGAAGATTATGGAGTGACTGAGTTGCTGAAGAGGTTATCTGATCCTTTATTCTTTCAGTCTCTTGGATGTCTCGTTGGGTTTGATTATCATTCAAGTGGTCTTACTACTACACTTACAGGAGCACTTAAAGAGAGTCTTGTTCCGGAAATTGATGGAATTGCGGTTGTTGGTGGGAAAGGCAAAAAGTCTCATGAGATCCTACAAGAGATTGATTCTATCGCTGACATTTTCTCACTTTCTTCAAATGAGATAGCCCACCTGAAGTACTCAAGTAGGATGGCAGCAAAGGTAGATTCTAGTCTTGTGCAGGATGACTATACACTTTATCACCGTTGTTTTGTTTTTGATGAAGGGGGTAATTGGGTAGTTATCCAACAAGGTATGAATCCTCAAGAAAAAAGTGCCCGTAGATATCACTGGCTTTCCACATCATTATACTCATTTGTGGAGGAGCCCCACATGGCTATCTGTAGTGATAAAACCAATAAAACCTTAGATTTGACTGCCAAAGAAAGTGAGCAAACGAGGAGTGTGAGCGTAGACCTAGTTAAGGATAACCCAGTCCATCTCTCTGGCCAGCTTACCCTCTCAGACTTCAGTCCTTCGCGCGTTCCAAGGTACTCTATGCCACGCGCTCACGAGGTTAAAATAACGCCAGCTATTATGAAAGCCCTGCAACGTGCTTATGAGATTCAACCATCAAACTATGAAGAGTTGGTGGCCATTAGGGGAGTAGGCCCTGGCAGTCTGCGCGCCTTGGCTTTGACTGCGGAACTGGTTTATGGAACCAGGCCGAGCTGGAAGGACCCAGTGAAATACAGCTTCGCGCATGGGGGCAAAGATGGAACTCCATTTCCAGTTCAAAGGCAGATTTACGACAAAACCATCAGGTTTATGCAAGATGCTGTTGACCAGGCTAAACTTGGAAACAGTGAAAAGGAGAGGGCCTTGAAAAGACTCGCGCAGTTAACTCTTACTTGGTGATAAAACCAAAAGGCATATAAAAGAGATTATTCATGAATTTCCCCTTGTTTCTGGTGATATCATGGTAACTAAGGATATTTATCTGTTCGAAGAGGGCAAAAAGGATATGGGAATGCTCCTTGGGAATAAAGGAGCGCAACTTTGCGAAATGACTAGAGTAGGTATTCCTGTCCCCCCCGGATTTGTGATAACGACTAAGGTATGCAACGAGTATGCAAAGACAGGGAAATTACCAAAAAGAGTTAAAGACAATGTGCTGAAACATGTGAAGAAAATTGAGAGAAAGACTGGAAAGAAATTTGGCGATGCACGCAATCCTCTCCTATTTTCTGTTCGTTCAGGCGCGCCCATCTCAATGCCTGGTATGATGGATACTATCCTAAATCTTGGACTAAACGATAAGACAGTCCTTGGCCTTGCCAAACAAACTAACAATGAGTGGTTTGCTTATGACTCTTACAGGAGATTCCTTCAGATGTTTGGTAACATCGTCCTAGACATATCCAAAGAGAGTTTTGAGGACGCAATCAACAAGCAAAAGAAGAAAGAGGGAGTCCACCTCGATCAGGAGATATCCCTTGATGGTATGAAAGAACTGGTTAAGAAGTTCAAGAAGATAGCAGATGTTCCGCAAGACCCAAGCAAACAGCTTTTCATGGCGATAGGCGCTGTTTTCAGCTCATGGAACAGCGACAGGGCTAAAAGCTACCGAGAGTTCAACAGGCTACCAAACGACTTGGGTACAGGCGTTAACGTCCAAACTATGGTATTTGGGAACCTGGGCAACGATTCTGGAACTGGTGTAGTGTTCACCAGAAACCCGGCAACCGGCGAGAAAAAGCTTTATGGAGAGTTCCTGCTTAATGCACAGGGTGAGGATATAGTGGCTGGAACTAGAACACCAAAGCCAGTCAACACTCTGAAGAAAGTCCTACCTAAGGCTTACAAAAAGCTCGTTCAGACTACAAAGAGGCTTGAAAAGCACTATAAGGATGTTCAGGACATAGAATTCACGATTGAGAAGGGAAAACTTTACATATTACAAACAAGGACTGCGAAGAGGACAGCTTCTGCAGCAGTAAAAATTGCAGTTGACATGGTTAAAGAAGGCGTGATAAGCAAGAAGATGGCTATCATGAGGATAGACCCATCCACCATAGAGAAGCTTCTCCACAGGCAGATTTCAGATGAGGTTAGCTATAATGTAATTGCAACTGGTCTGCCAGCATCACCTGGAGCAGCTACCGGAAAGTTATCCTTTGATGCAGATGATGCTGAAAAGCGCGCAGATGCAGGCGAGAAGGTAATCCTAGTTAGGAGCGAAACATCCCCGGATGATGTTCATGGGATAGTCCGTTCACAGGGAGTTTTGACGCTTCGTGGTGGCGTAACTTCTCATGCTGCTGTTGTCAGCAGAGGGCTTGGGATACCTTGTGTGTCCGGTTGCAATGAGCTTGATATTGACTACAAGAACAAGCTGCTTATTGGAAAAGGAATTAAGCTTGGAGAGGAGGATACGCTTACCATAGATGGAACTACCGGTAGAGTTATACCTGGTGGAGTCCCTCTGGTTGACCCAAAGATTTCTAAGGAATTCGCGCAATTGCTTAAGTGGGCAGATAGCTTCAAAAAACTTAAAGTCATGGCTAATGCGGATACGCCTAAAGACGCTAAAAAAGCTGTTGAGTTCGGTGCAGAAGGCATTGGGCTTTGCAGGACAGAGCATATGTTTATGAGCCAGAACAGGTTGCCTATCGTGCAGGAAATGATATTGTCGAAGAGCAAAGAGGAGCGCGAGAGGGCTCTTGCAAGGCTCCTGCCAGAGCAGCGTAAGGACTTCACAGAACTGTTCAAGATAATGAAGGGAAGAAAAATCACGATAAGACTCCTTGATCCGCCTCTTCACGAGTTCCTTCCAGATGTTGATGAGATACAGGAGGATATACGGTCCATTAAGAAGTCAGGCAACAAGAAGGCTCTGGCGGAGAAGGAGGAGCTGTTGAAGAAGACAATCCACCTGCATGAGGTAAATCCAATGCTTGGCCACAGGGGAATAAGGCTTGGCCTGGTTTATCCGGAGATATATAATATGCAGGTAAGGGCAATAATGGAAGCGGCGTGCAATGTAAAGAAGAGAGGGACCAGAGTCTCCGTTGTAATTGAGCTGCCGCTGGTTGCAGAGGAGCGCGAGCTTGCGACAATGAAGGATGAGATAGACAAGACAGCTATGGAAGTTCAGAAAAAGAAAGGAGTTAAAATACCTTACCATATCGGGACTATGATTGAGCTTCCACGCGCATGTCTGATTGCAGATAAAATATCGAAATATGTGGACTTCATATCCTTCGGTACAAACGACCTGACACAGACTACCTTTGGCTTCTCGAGGGATGATGCAGAGGATAAGTTCCTGCACTATTACTTTACAAACAAGATACTTGAGGAGGACCCGTTTGTCGTTCTGGATGAGGTTGGTGTTGGGGAGCTTATGAAGATGGCTGTTAAAAGAGCTCATGCCCAGAAGCCGGGGATTGAGATGATAATCTGTGGAGAGCATGGCGGCGAGCCAAAGTCAGTGCACTTTTGCCATCACATCAATTTAGATGGCGTTAGCTGCTCACCTTATAGAGTACCAATAGCTCGTCTTGCAGCTGCCCAGGCTGCAATAGGAAGGAAGAAATAAATACACAGTGGCCTATAGTTAACTGAGGTGTTTTGTTTGAAAGTTAGCGTTGAGCATGGAACTACTCGCCTCAAGAGAGGCTTTGCATCCATGGTGAAGCATGGTGTGGTTATGGATGTGGTTAATGCAAAACAGGCACGCATCGCTGAGAAATCAGGGGCAGTGGCCGTTATGGCTTTAGAGAGGGTGCCGGCTGATATCCGGGCTGCTGGCGGAGTGGCTCGTATGGCAGACCCTAAGAAAATTAAAGAGATAATGAAGGTTGTTACCATACCTGTCATGGCAAAGTGCAGGATTGGCCACTTTGCAGAGGCGCAGGTGCTGGAGTTCCTTGGGGTTGACATGATTGATGAGAGTGAGGTGCTTACACCTGCTGATGTTGGCGGGCACATTGATAAGAGCAAGTTTAAAACACCCTTCGTTTGTGGAGCAAGGAATCTTGGAGAAGCCCTAAGGAGAATAAATGAGGGTGCAGCCATGATAAGGACCAAGGGCGAACCTGGAACCGGGGATGTAGCTGAAGCTGTAAGGCATATGAAGCTTATGAACAAGCAGATAGAAGCCTTGAGGAAGATGACCATCGAGGAACTGGCTGACAAGGCAAACGAGTATGGAGTACCTTTGAAGCTCGTTGAAGAAACTCGCAATTTGGGAAGATTGCCTGTGGTGAACTTTGCTGCTGGCGGAATAGCAACTCCTGCAGATGCTAGCTTGATGATGCAGATGGGTGCGGATGGCATCTTCGTTGGTTCTGGCATATTCAAGTCTTCGAATCCTCTAAAACGCGCGAAGGCCATAGTTGAGGCTACAACATATTATGATAAGCCTGAAGTTGTTGCGAAGGTATCCGAGGGGTTGGGAGAGGCTATGAAAGGTATTGAAGCAAAGGCCCTGCCAGTTGAAAAGCGCATGCAGGAAAGAGGCATTTAGGCGTTTTCATGAGAATAGGTGTTTTAGGAGTCCAGGGTGCTATTGAGGAGCATGTGAGCGTGCTTTCCCGGCTTGTCGGAGCGGAAAACGTTCTGGTAGTTAGGGATAGGAATGAGTTGGAGAAAGTGGGTGCTTTGATAATTCCTGGTGGGGAAAGCACAACTATCTCACGACTTCTGGTGAAAAACAAGCTCTTTGCACGAGTGAAAGCACTTGGAAGAGAGGGGTTCCCTATACTCGGCACCTGTGCAGGGCTTATATCCCTGGCCAAGCAGGGCGATGAGCAGGTTGGGAGAACCGGCCAGAAGCTGCTTGGCCTTCTTGATGTGAAGGTAAAGCGCAATGCCTTTGGCAGGCAGAAGGACTCATTTGAGGCACCTATCAATATCTCTGTACTGGGGGAAAAGCCCTTCACCGGGGTTTTCATTCGCGCCCCTATGGTTGAGCGCGTTCTGGATAAAGGCAAGGTTAAAATACTCGCGAAATTCAACAACAAAACCATTGCAGTGCAGCAGGGCAACATCCTGGCAACTGCCTTCCACCCAGAGCTTTCAGGCGACGCGCGATTCCACAACTATTTTCTTTCAATGGTTTGATAAGAGCTCCATGTGCTCAGAAGTGTTTGACAGGAATATTTATATTCCTTCAGTTGGTTAGAATGTTGGTGAGTGCCATGTTTGGCCTTGGCAAGGGAAAACTTGAAATAAGGATACCAAAAAAGGATTATCTTAGAGGAGAATCTATAGAAGGAACCATTGTGTTACACCTAAATCAACCTGTCCAAGCCAGAGAGTTGCGTGTAGTCCTTAGTGCTATTAAGAATACTGGAAGCGGTCGCAACAGTTCATTTGTGACCGTGTATGAACGAAAACTTGTGCTTGATGGTGAACATGTGTATAGGGGAGGGGATTACCGATTTAAGTTTGATATCCCAGAAGGCGTTCCGGTTAGCAGTAAACCTAAGCTTCAAATCGGGCCTGTGAAAGTATTCCCTGGTTCTAGAGGGATATGGCTTCTAAATGCATCGCTGGATATACCTAACAGTTTTGATGTTTCGAAAAACATCAGAATAAACATAAGTTAACCCCTTTATTGCTGGCGCGACTATTGCCTTGAAGACCTGCTGGCACCAAACCAAACCCTTTTAAACACGAATTTCCTCTTTATTAGAGCTTTGTGATTGTCGGATGTTGCAGTGGTTATCGGCGGTTGCTGGCTATTATACGCTTGTTGGTGTTTTTATGAAAATACAGTTTCTTGGGGCCGCGCGTGAAGTTGGCAGAAGCGCGGTGCTGGTGGATACGGGAGAAAGCAAAGTTTTGCTCGACTATGGGCTTAAAATAAGCAGTGAGGATGTTGTAGCCCCACTCAGGCCATTGCCAGTACATGGCTACCTAGATGCAGTTATCCTATCACACGCCCACTTGGACCACTGTGGTGCAATACCTTACCTTTTCAAGGCAGCAGAGCCTGATGTCTTCACCCACCCAGCTACAGTGCCTATCATGGAGATGTTAATAAAAGATTCCGTAAACATAGCCAGGAGCCGGAAGCAGGATAGCTACCAGCTCTCAAGCCTTAAGAGAGTGCTAAGGAAAGTGAAACCATCTGATTATGGCCATGAATACGAAGTGACAAGTGATATCTCATTTGAGTTCCAGGATGCAGGGCACATACTTGGGGCATCCATGACCAAAATGCACGTAGGGGACTATAAAGTTGTCTACACAGGAGATTTCAAGGATGAGGACACGCGCCTGCATAAGGGAGCCAAGCCACCAGGCAAGGCAGACGTGATAATAGTGGAGGCTACCTATGGGAACAAGGAGCATCCAGATAGGAAAGAGCTTGAGAATGAGTTCATTGAGGATGTTAAAGCAGTGGTTGACTCTGGTGGTTCGGTGCTGCTACCGTGTTTCGCTGTTGGGCGGGCACAGGAGATAGTCCAGCTGCTTTATGCAAACAAGTTGCATGTTCCTGTTTATATGGATGGCATGGCAAGGGCTATATCTGAGATTTACCTGGAGCACCCTGAGCTTATTCGGGATTACAATGAATTTTACAATGCCATGAGATGGGTTAACTGGATTACAAACCCAAGGCAAAGGCAAGAGGTCTTCAATGAGCCATCTATCATAGTTACCACAGCAGGGATGCTTTCAGGAGGGCCAGCCATGGAATATCTACCAGAGCTAAAGACCTTGAAGAATTCTGCTTTGTTTTTCACAGGATTCCAGGTCCCTGGGACGCCAGGCAGGCAGATGCTTGAGGAGAAAAAAATGAACCTTGGTGGAATTTTAACTAATTTCTCCAATGTGAACATAAAATACTTCGACTTCAGCGCGCATTGTGACAGCAAGGGCATACATAAGTTCATAAAGGCAGCAGACCCAAAGCTGGTTTTGGTTAATCATGGCGAGGAGGAGCAATGCAACTCAGTTGTTGAGTGGGTCAAGGATGAAATTGGATGCTATGCTTTTGCACCAGAGCTCAGGGACAAGTTTGAGCTAAAAGATTTTGTTGGGTGATTTGGTTGGTGAGTAAATTCTGCCCAAAATGCGGTGCTACGGATAAGCCGTTCTTTAAGGGTTTTTGTGTTGACTGCTACATGAAGGACCACAAGCTCATAAAGATACCTGAGGAGATTACAGTTGATGAGTGCCCATCATGCCTTAGGTTGCGGCTCAGGGGTGAGTGGGTTACCCCAACCCCTAGCAACCTGGCCAGATTCATAAAGGGCAAGGTTAAGGTGAAAGAGCTTGAGGACTATAGTATCTCTGTTAGGGAAACAAGAGTTCAGGGCCACAGGTCTATAATTGGGGTTAAGATTGAGGGGAAGCTTGGTGGGACACCCGTTGAGATATTCAAGGAGATAACGTTCATTCGGAATGTCAAGCAGTGTGATATCTGCGCTAAGAAGAAGACGAAATACTACAAGGCCTTGATACAGCTGAGGCCAAAGAGTGGGAGCATTTCCCATGACACAATACAAAAGGCGTTCCGCTTGGTGAGGAACAGGAACAGGGCGTACGCGATTAAGGACAGGGAGGCTGAGATTTTCAGATTCAAGGCAGACAGCCATGGCATAGATGTCTATTTGGGTTCCTCTAAGGCAGCTGGTGATATTGTAAATGCCCTCAGGGGTAAGTTTGACGCGCAGGTTAAGAAATCCAGCACCTTGGTTGGGATGGACAGGGATGGCAGGAAGAAATACAGGGTAACTTACTCTGTTAGGGTTTAGGCATTTACATAGAAAGGCCTACTAGATATTTATGGCAACTCAGCGTTTGCCTAGTCAAAGTTTAAGCATTCACATAGAAAAGCTTAAATAAGCCGTGCACTTTTTATAAATTATGAGAAAAGGGTTTTCAACAGAACTTGGTGCAGTGGTAGCTGGTATACTAGCTTTGATAGCTGTAGTTGCTGTGGTTATTCTTCTAACTGGCTATAAGCCTCCAGAGCCTATCTCACAGCAGGTTGGGGAATGTGCCATGCGTGGGATAGATGTTAGCGGCTATGACAGGATGGCAAAAAACGCATCCGATGCAGCATCCATGATAACAGTTAATTACCGCAGCAATAAAGTTTCGCCTTGTTCAGTTAATGGCAATCTACCTGTAGTGTACGACTCTTGCTTCCTGGGCGTGAATGGCAGTATAACACTTCAGGTTGATGAAACAAACTGTAATTTGGTGGATGCCACCAAAAGGTAGCCAGAAGCGGATAAGACTAGAATATGTTTCAGGCCTTTTCAAACTTGTAGCCATAGTTTATAATACCGCTGTCACCATCTTCTGAAATTCTCCTGAATACCATCTTCACAGGCATGCCAATGCTAACTTCATCAGGCTTCACACTAATTATCTGCGCGGTCAGCTTTGGCCCCTCATCCAGCTCTACCACAGCGAGCACGTAAGGCACTTCCATCTCAAAGCCCTCTTGCGGAACCCGAACTACTGTGAATGAGTGGATTTTCCCTGTACCTTTCATCTTTTGCTCGACTATCTCTCCCTTCCTCCTACACTTTGGGCAGAAATCCCTTGGTGGGAAGAAGTGAGTTCCACAGGTTAAGCATTTGCTACCTATCAGCTGGTACCTCTGGGGATACCTTCTCCATACAAGGCTCAGACTTTTTCTGTGTGGCATTTAGTTCCCCTCCTTTGAAAATATGTGTACTACGGCTGTCGCCCCTGTTCCACCAACATTATGGGTCAATGCGGTTTCTGCACCATCTACCTGTCGCTTTCCTGCTTCGCCGCGCAGCTGCTCCACTGCTTCAATTACTTGCTTTATACCAGTTGCTCCAACTGGATGTCCACAGGCTTTCAGGCCTCCAGAAGGGTTCACAGAGATGTTGGAGTTGAGGTCAAACATGCCATCCTCCTCAGCCTTGCCCCCTTTCCCCTTTTCCACGAAGCCTAAATCCTCCACGGCACATATTTCCGCTATGGTAAAGCAATCGTGGACTTCTGCTATGTTGATGTCAGTGGGCTTTACGCCTGCCTGCTTCATGGCTTCACGCCCAGCAATCACACTTGACTTGAGAGTTGTTAAACTCTCTCTATCATGCAGGGCGAGTGTATCACTTGCCTGCGCGCTTCCTAAAACCCATATCGGGTCGTCACAATATTTTCTTGCGATTTTCTCACTTGCTAATACCACAGCTGCTGCGCCATCAGTTATGGGTGAACAGTCCAGCAATTTCAATGGGTCAGCAACTTTCGAGGAGCTCATCACCTGCTCCAGTGTTACGTCTCTCCTGTACTGGGCATTTGGGTTTAGCGAGCCATTGTGATGGTTTTTAACAGCTACTCTCGCCATCTGTTCCTCTGTGGTTCCATACTCATGCATGTGCCTTCTTGCTATAAGTGCATACAGTGCGGGGAAAGTTGCCCCAAAGAAAACTTCCCATTCCTGGTCAGCAGCCCCTCCTAATGCCAGGGAAGCCTGGGATGTAAAAACATCAGTCATCTTCTCCACTCCACCAGCAACGACTATGTCATAATGGCCTCCAGCAATAGCCATGTAAGCTTCCCTGAATGCAGTGCCACCCGAAGCGCAGGCGTTCTCAACTCTTGTGCTTGGTATCGGGTTTAAACCCATGGAGTCAGCTATAAGCGCGCCTATGTGCTCCTGCCCAATCATCCTCCCAGCACTCATAGTTCCACCATAAACGGCTTGGATGTCGTTTCCGCTTATGTTTGCATCCTCAATGGCCTTTTTTCCAGCCTCAGCCATTAGGTCTCTGAAGCTTTTCTCCCAGTGCTCCCCAAACTTTGTCTGGCCGGCTCCTATAACAGCAACTTTTTGCATATTATCACCTACATCCTTATTTTTCTCCTGTGCTTCGCATATTGACCGTAATTCAGGTATTCTCTCTTTTCAACATAACTTTTTACCGGGTGTTTGTTTTCCTTTTTCTTTATGACACGTATGGAGAATGAGTCACTTCCAGCCCCAGAGCCAAATGAGGTCATAAGAATCCTGTCACCTTCCTTTGCCTCATCCAGGACAGCAGCAAGGCCAAGGATACTGGCTCCAGAGTATGTGTTACCTATCTCTGGGACGAGCAAACCGGGTGTTATTTTCTCCTTTGGAACTCCTAAAGTCTTAGCGGCCCTAAGCGGGAATTTTCCATTTGGCTGGTGAAGCACGACGTAATCGTAATCATCTATGGTGGTCCCTGTTTTTTCAAGTAGCATTCTGGTTGCGCTTAAGACATGCTTAAAGTATGCAGGCTCACCTGTGAACCTTGCCCCATGTCTTGGGTATTCCTGCCCTGCTCTCCTCCAGAAGTCAGGGGTATCAGTGGTGAACGAGCAGGTTTCCTCTATCTCTGCCATCACATTCTCACTGCCGATTATGTAAGCTGCCCCACCGGCCGCAGCTGTGTATTCCAGGGCATCACCTGGCCTACCTTGTGAGGTGTCAGCCCCTATTGCAAGACCGTATTTAATCATTCCACCCTTAACCATTCCAAGGCACGTTTGCATTGCGGCGGTTCCTGCCTTGCAGGCAAATTCATAATCTGCACTTGTCAGGTTTGGTGTCGCGCCTATGGCTTCTGCAACGACAGTCCCCGTTGGTTTTACAGCGTATGGATGTGACTCAGAGCCAACGTAGATTGCATCTAACTCCTGTGGGTTTATCCCCGCCATCTCGATTGCATTCAAGGAAGCGCTTACTGCTATGGTTGCAGCATCCTCATCAACATCAGGAACACTCTTCTCCCGTATCAGCAGGCCTTTCTTGTAGTCCTCAGGATTTTTCCCCCAGATTTTAGCTATTTCCTCAACTTTTATTCTGTATCTTGGGACGTAAGCGCCATAACCAACTATACCAAAGTGCTTCATTTTATCAACCCTTTCACTCTAGTGCTTGAAGGAATGAGGTTTAATAAATCTTCTCACGACAATCGACTTAAAAACAACGCAGCTCACAGGTAGGTGTATCTCTTCAGCGCGTTTTTTATCTCTTCAATTGGCATGGTTGTTAATACTATTGGTACTTTCTCAACTTCCGAAATCTTCCTTGCAACCAGGTCATCCATCCTGTCCAGGCCCTGATACACTACGAGAGTTGGTTTAAATTTTGTAACACGTATTGCAACCATTGGGGACCTGCCCACACTGACTCTTGTAAATATTACAGCCCTGTTGGGTGTCGGGCCGTAAATCTTCGAGAACTCATCCACAGGGAGCTCAAGTATTGCCTTAAGTGAGTCGACTATGGAGTAACCAAGCAGGTTTGTTTCCTTTAGCCTCCTTTTATTTGTTATAACTTTGCCCTTTATTCTCTCAACAAACTTAGTTGACGACAGTGGCTCTGGAAACTCGTATGCCTCAAATATGTCTGCTGGTGGCTTCTCGCCCTCAATCCTCTTGGCTACTGTTCCTCCTCTCCTTTTGTCTATGTCCACTATTGCGTCTATAAATCTTCTTATTATGTTTATGCCCGGGCTTTTCCTTCTGTTGCCTTCGTAATCACTTATGGTTGAGGGAGTAATCTTCAGGTAGTCAGCCAGCTCTGTCTGGGTTATCCCAAATATTTCCCTCCATTTCTTCATGGCTGCTCCCGGGTTTTTTGCCAGTGTTATTTCCCCAGCAATTTTTTGCTTTATGAGTCGCATATGCTTTTAATGGCCCGGGTTCTTTAAATATCTATCGAAATGACATTCGTCAATTGACTTTATTTAACTATTTTAACCATGAATGGCTCCATGGTTGAGTAGTTCCCGGTGCTGAAAATAAACGCGCCAGTTGCATCTCCAAGGGAGGCATTCCCACTGATTGTTATGTTGATAGATGTCTCCTTTGTCTTTCTTGGAAGGATTTCCTTTACCAGTTGCCCAGAGCTCTTAAAGACCTCTGACTTTGCAAGTTCCATCCTTATGTTTTCTACTGGTTCATCACCAAGGTTGGTTATCAATATGTTTGATATTATCACCTGCCCGGGTGTCGCCTCTGACGGCACTGATACCTCTATATCAACTGGCTTTTGCTGGATAGGAGGCGGTGTTATTGGCTCCTGTATAAACAGTGGAAGTAAACCTATGAAGAAGATTATAGCAACAAAGGCCATGACTATTATGCAGCTTATAGTTATGATATCAACAGCCATTTTCTTCGGTATTTGAAGCATTCCTTACCACCGATTAATTTAAATACCTAAGTCCCATTACAATAGTTTAGTATAAAAAGGTGCTGGGATGCCTGAGAAGCCAAAGATACTTGAAGCGGTTTCCGAGATGATAGCCCAGGGGTTATCAGACGAGGAAATAATAGAAAACCTGAGGTCTGTTGGCCTTAGCGATGACCAGATAAAGAAAATAATGGAAGCTGCCAACAAGGATGTTTATGCCAGGTTTAAAAGGGATATGGGCAAGTTCCTGGAAGAGCGGCTAAAGAAGAATGCTCCCATGATTGAGAAGATAGTTGATGATTATCTTGAGAGGAAGAGGGACGATATCAAGAAGGACCTAAGCAGGGAGTCCCAGGAGATAGTTGGTGAGTTAGCTAAAGAAGTGAATGAAAAGACGCGGGACATGGAGCTAACTGTTAAGAAAATTAGGGAAGAGAACCTGCAGATGAGGAAGAGCCAGCAGCTTAACCGGTCAGATATAGACTTATTGCTTAAAGGACCGTTCAAGCTCAGGATGGCAATTTCTGTGACGTCTTTGCTTATTGCAATTATTGTTGTTGGCTTTGACATATTCTATATGCTCCCGGGCGTCTCAAGCAGGTTAGCGGCTTCGGATCTTACAGGTGCTGCAGTTGAGGCGATAATCGCCACAGCACTCATTGGCTTCTCCATATCTGCACTGGCTGTATGTGTTTATTTCAGCGGAAGACCAGGGAGAGGATGATGGAGCTTGTAAGCGTTGCTGTTGATGGCGAAGACGACATACTCAAAAAGGCAGTGGAAACCTTAAACATAGGCAAAGTTATAGTTTACCCAACTGATACTGTTTATGGTGTTGGAGCGGATGCAACCAGTGAGAAAGCCGTTGGACAGGTTTTTGAACTTAAGGGCAAGCCCAGTGGCGAGCCAATAAGCGTATTGGTCTCCGATTTCGCTATGCTTGAGGAATATGCGCGCCTGGACACCAAACAGCTGGATTTGGCACGTGAGTTGCTACCAGGCAGGGTTACTGTGGTTCTTGATGCCAAAGGCCTTGCTAAGAACCTTTCCATGGATGGCTCAATAGGATTCCGGATTCCAGTGAGCCCCTTTTGCATAAGTTTGGTTGAGGAGTTTGGAAAGCCAATCACAACCACAAGCGCGAACCCTTCAGGCAAGAGCCCCGCCTCTTCTATTGAGGTAGCAGTAAGGTACTTCGGCGACAGGGTAGCACTCTACATAGACTATGGAGAGCAGCTTTTCTCGCCCTCGACCGTGGTTGACCTGCGTGAAAAACCAAAAATACTGCGCGAAGGCTCTGATATCGGCAGGGTAAAACAGGTCTTAGGTTCACTCTAGAAACCACTCGTGTGCTGGTTTAATTGTTATACCTTCTATTTCTGCTCTCGCGGACCTAGAGAGAAGCACTCCAGAGCCAGCCCCAAACTTTTTCATAAATACTCTCAACGGTTTTAGGTCTTTCTTTGAGATTTCCTTCTTAAACTTGACTTCCACAGGTAGGGGTTTTTCTTCTTTTATCACAAAGTCAACCTCCTTGCCTGTTGATGTTCTCCAAAAAAATTTAATTCTAGGGTCAAGTGCAACTGAGTTTTCAACATTTTTTGGAATACTCTGCGTGGTCCCAAGTAATGAGAAACAGGGGGCCGCAGGATATGCTTTTTTCAACTTCCTTTCAGATGCTATGAAACTCCCTGAGTAATTGTATACCTTCTTTATCATATTGGAGTAAGACAGATACCGTACATATCTTTCAACAGTTCGTTCGTTTAGAGAGAAGCTTTTAGCTATGCTCTTGTATTCCAGAAGCATTCCCGGGTTCTCTACTATTGCCATAAATATCGTTCTGAGCTTTTCGGGGTTGTCTATTGCAAATAATGTTGGTATATCTCCAAGAATCACCTTATTAACTATACTTTCTAGGTACAGGCGGCTGAATTCATCATCTTCATTGACTATCTCTATGAAATTTCTCTTAAGGTAGTAAAGGAATTCAGATTCCAATTCTGAAGGGAACATTTTTGGATTTTTGGTCAAGTGCTCTTTATCTCTAAACTCAAGGAATTCCTTGAAAGATAATATTGGAAGCTCAAGTGTTATTATCCTACCAGCTAGTGATTCCTTTGATTCCCTTATAAACAGTGATTGGGAACCAGAAACCACAAATTTTAGGTTAGGGTATGTATCATAGTATATCTTTATCTGGGTTGCCCATTCTCTGAGTTTTTGGATTTCGTCAAGGAATAGATAAACTCTATCCTTTCCCAGGTCTACACCTGTTGTTCCTAAGTATTCTGTGATTACTTCTTCAAGACTATTCACGGATTCGTCGAATGTGAAGTACAGTACGTTCCTCCTTGGGACTCCTTTGTCAATTAGGTGGTCCATGAGTTGCTGCATGAGGACTGTTTTTCCAGTTCTCCTCAAACCAACAATCCCAACTATAGGCCGTTTTTCAAGAAATTTGACAAGTCTCTGGAATAATACTCTTTTCTTTTCATATCCATATTTGAATCCTGGTTTCCAGTGCTTATTTATGATGTCAAGTTTCATGAATCTTATGTGTTCTTTCTTATTTTTAAATTTAACTACACTACAATGTCATTATTACCATAAAATAATGATATTATGTTATCATTAGTACAGAATTCAACCCCCCATATTCGTTATGAGGGTTCCCAACTTTTAGTTTAGGCACGAAAACTCAAAAATTTTCCTTCGGAACCTTGCACTAAATTTTTGCCCTTCGGGAATATAACAGCGATTAAGAGGTTTCGCTCGGTTGCACCTTGCTCCACCCCAATCCTGCTATGCAGGACTTCGTTAAATCGCAAACGTTAAATGAAATAAATTTTCAAAAATTAATGATACTTTTATTAACCTTCACTGCTAATTTGTGATTATGAAACCACAAATTAAAGCAATTTATATTGCAGTTCAGGATATGGATAGAGCGGTAAAATTCTATGAAGACATTTTTGATGTCAAAGTTTCTTCAAAAGATGAAAGAATGAGTTCATTTGAGTTTGAGAACATTACCTTCCTTCTTTATAATCCTAAAATTGATAATGAGACAATTTCCAGTGGCAATAATGTTGTTCCAAATATCCAAGTTCAAGATATTAATAAAATGTTGGAATTAATTAAAAGTAAAAATTGTGAAATTGTCTTGCCATTGGAAAAGATTGGGAAATATCATCTTTTTCAAGCAAAAGATACGGAAGGTAATGTTATAGAATTTTACCAGATTCTAGAATAATTTTTGAAAATTTACTCTGTGACTATAAGGTTAAATGGTTTCCTTTCGGAAGAATTGTTGGAAGTTGTGAAGGGATGTACTTTGTAACATTTTGGGGTCAAATACTTCCATGAATTATTGGCGGCGGAACTCTTCGCCTGCTCTCGCAGACTTGCCCTTCGGGTCTGCTAACAGGCGGATATGTAGCTCGCTTACGCTCGCCCAAATTTACCCTAATGGGCAAACTTCACATATCCCCAAAACGTTAAGCAACATACTACTCTGCGATTTTGCTGAGAAATAGATTTAAAGGATGGGATAGAATATGAATATGATGAATAAAGCAGCGATTAAAGAATTTTTGAAACCAGATTGGAAAAAGATCGTTTTAACTGTATTTCTATTATGGCTTCCTTTTTGTGAGGAGCAAATACCTTTTGGAGGTCATCCAACTTTAGTCTGGTATCGTGTCGTTGATAGACTCTTCGGGTTTTTAGCAAAACCTTTATGTTCTATGTTTTATCCCACTGATACTTATTGTTATTTATACTCCGCAGGACCTATTCAAATTTTCCAATCACAAATCCCACAATATCACTTATTATTACTCCTAACCTTAATTGTAGTTGAAATTATTAGTGTTTATTTATTCACCTGCTTAATAATCTTCACTTATGACAAATTCAGAGCTAAAAAACAATAATCGCAAAATCGCCTGCGTCATACGATCGTCTAACAGCGGATAAAAGGCTTCGCTACGCTCCGCCCAAATTGCCTTCCTGTCTGCCGTGCTGGGCACGGCACAGGCAGGCGGCAACTTCTTTTATCCCCAAAACGTTATACCAACTATAAGTTAACAGAACCAAGATACCATAGATTTTTATATCTTAAGGGTCAAAGATAAAAAATGGGATTTGTTCTTATGGGTAATGACGTAGGCTTCGATGTGTTTCCTACTTCTTGTTGTTAGAGTTTTTTATGCACATTTAAACGAGTTTTTGAGGTCTTAGTATGAAAGAGGTGAAATTTATGGATAAAAACTTAAGGGGCGATTATCGGTGCCCTTGGCGTATTGGATACAATTGGTAATACGCCACTTGTTAGGATAGGAAAAATCTATGCAAAGCTTGAAACAGTCAATCCAACAGGAAGTATAAAAGACAGGATAGCCCTGTACATGACGAGAAAGGCTGAGGAAAGGAACGAGCTGAAACCTGGAGGTAAAATAATAGAGGCGACGAGCGGGAACACAGGTATTTCGTTTGCTATGGTTTCAGCTATGACAGGTTACAAATTCACAGCAGTGATGCCAGAGTCTATGAGTGTGGAGAGAATTAAGATAATGAAAGCTTTTGGGGCTAGTGTTTTCTTAACACCAGCCAGTGAGAATATGGGAGGAGCAGTTAAAAAATATGAAGAAATAGCTAAAAGTAATCCAGATGCATGGCTACCAAGACAATTTGAGAATCCGGATAACATAATGGCTCACAAAGAGGGTCTTGGGAGTGAGATTTTAGAACAGATGCAAGGTAACGCAGGTGTCTTTGTTGCTGGAATTGGAACTGGTGGAACCCTCATAGGAGTTGCGAAAGCTTTGGAGGAAGCTGGCGTGAACGCTAAAATAGTTGGCATTGAACCTGCCGAGTCACCCATACTTTCAAAAGGATACAGTGGCTTTCACGGGATACAAGGAATTGGTGAAGGCTTCATACCAAAGCTGGTTGAAGACAACTTAGATTTGATAGATGAAGTCATAACAGTAAGAACAAAGGATGCTATCAGGATGACCAGAAGACTTATTAGGACTTATGGACTATTGGTTGGAATAAGCTCTGGGGCTAATGTGTTAGTATCAATGGAGATGGCAAGGCGATTTAAGAATGTTGTTACGGTACTGCCAGATAGGGGAGAAAGATACCTTAGTTTGTGGTGAATTCTAAAACCCTTTTATTTTTCAACTGTTATAATCTAACCAATGGTTTACGAGCCGAGAGAAGATTCATATCTGCTTGCAGAAGAGGTTAAAAGGCGCGCCTGGGGTAAAGTCCTTGATATGGGTACGGGTAGTGGTGTCCAGGCACTTGCAGCAGAGAAAAGCCCGCGAGTGACTGATATCCTGGCAGCAGACGTTGATGAGGAGGCCGTTAACTTTGTCAGTTCAATGCGGATTAACGCCGTGCAAAGCAACTTATTTGAGAATATAGAAGGCAGATTTGATTTTATAATATTCAACCCACCATATCTGCCAAACCACCCAATGGATGATGTGGTGGCAATAGATGGGGGCCCAACTGGTAGGGAAGTTCTTGATAAGTTTCTGGATGAGTGCAAGGAATACCTTTCAGAGCAGGGGGAGATAATCTTTGTCCAGAGTACCATAACTGGTATAGAACAAACCAAGAAAAAGCTGGATGAACTTGGCTTTGATTATGAGATAGCAGCAAAGCAGAAAATCCCTTGGGAGGAGCTTGTTGTTTTCCACTGTCGCCTAAAGCCAGAGTTATAGGAAGGCATATATTAGCCCCCTTTCAATATATTCTATGGGTGTCTTTATGAAAAAAGATGTTATTGAGAAAGTTGCTTCATTGTTGACAGCTGCCTTTGGACTTATTGCAGCACTTGCCTGGAACGATGCGATAAAGTCTTTGTTTGCAGAGGGTGGGCCATTGTACTCCATGGCAGGCTATGGTCCATGGGTGTATGCAATTTTAGTCACGATAATAGCAGTTGCTGTCGCAGTGTGGATTGGCAGAGTTGCTGCTAACACCAAATGAATAACATTATTTTTTGCTTGTCTAGTAGATGAGTTAATAGCAACACAATGAAGTTCCTAATGCCTATGACCCAGGGCGATTTATCTATGGTGGTAGGTTAATAGTGGTGCAAGCGGTGTTTGCGTGGTAACTGAGGATAAGATACGTCAGCTGGAGGAGGAAATAAAGAAAACCCAGTACAATAAGGCTACTGAGAAACACATAGGCTTGCTAAAAGCCAGGATTGCAAGGCTTAAAGAGCGGCTGGAGAAGAAACAAGGCGGTGGTGGGGGAAAGCAGTTTGCAGTTAAGAAGGCAGGAGATGCAACTGTTGTCATGCTTGGCTTCCCATCTGTTGGCAAGAGTACACTCCTGAACCAGCTTACAAGTGCCGAGTCTGATGTTGGTGAATATGAGTTTACAACGATAGGTGTTATTCCCGGCATGATGAAGTATAAGGGCGCAAGAATACAGCTACTGGATGTTCCTGGTATAATAGAGGGTGCATCCAGGGGGAAGGGCCATGGGAAGCAGGTTCTCAGTGTTGTTAGGAATGCTGATTTGCTTTTGGTTCTGATAGATGGACCCGGACAGTTTGACAAGATTATCAGTGAGCTTCACAAGGCAGGTGTTAGGGTTAACCAAAGGCCACCGGATGTTAAGCTATCTAGGAAACGCCAGGGCGGTATAAAACTTAGTTTTACCTACCCTGTTGATGAGGAAACTCACAACTTCTACAAGAAGCTCGTGCTTGAGTATGGCATATGCAATGCAGAGCTGACCATACGTGAGAGGATAACGCCAGACCAGCTTATAGATGTCCTTACCAAGAACCGAAGGTATCTGCCAGCGCTGGTGGTTTTAAACAAGTCTGACGTGAGCAGCTATAATGGAAAAGAGATTGAGCTGAAAATATCAGCTAAAGAGGGCAGAAACCTGGATGAGCTTAAGGAGCGCATTTTCATGAAGCTTGGGCTAACCCGCATATTTATGAAAAAAGTTGGGGCAGAGCCTGATATGGAGGAGCCCATGATACTCAGGGGGAATCCAACAGTCCGTGACTTATGCAAGAAGCTCCACAAGGATTTTCTGCGAAATTTTATGTTCGCTAAAGTTTGGGGTCCAAGTGCGAGGTTTGAAAGCCAGCGTGTTGGGCTGGAGCACAAGCTAAAAGATAAGGACATAGTTGAAATCCACGTCAAGCGTTGAATCCGGTTTCATATGAAAACCATAGGAATTCTAATGGAAACCCCTATATTTTTATATGCCTCTGGTAAAATACTAATCAGGTGAAATTATGAAGAAGACTACTGTCATCCAGATTGAAGTTGGGGAGCCATTCCTAAAGAAGATAGACAGATACAAGGAACAGCACTTTTATAGAAGCAGGACAGAGCTAATCCGGGATTTGCTGAGGGAAGCCATCCTTAAAGAGCCCGAACTTTCCAGTGAGGAGCTTGAAGAGGCTAGGAGAGAAATTAGAGAGGGAAAAGGAATTCCCCACAAAGAGGCTATGAAGCTAGCGGGGCTATAATTTGTTTGAGATGTGGGAAATACCGTTTGGTGATAGATATTAGCAAGTCAGAGCAAAAGCTATTTGTGTTAATTTTAGGTCACAAGAAGATAGTTTCTAGGAAAATTAGTTTTTAGGATTAACGCGCTTGGTTAGGATACTATAAATTTCTAATAGGATGACTATCAC
>JAGHAM010000017.1 GCA_021161465.1 Candidatus Iainarchaeum sp.
ACCCTCGACCTCTCGCTCTCTCGAACCTGAGGCTTGCGCGAAGCGCAACCTCTAAAGCGCCAGCCGATTTTGCGGCTGTACCTGGTGCCCTTACGCGTAGCGTAAGAAATCACTGGTACTTGGACAAGGTCCAGCGCCTGTTGTTCACATGGTGCTTGCGCGTAGCGCAACACCTAAAGCGTGAACCGATTTCGCGGTTCCGTGAACCGATTTATGGTTCTACAAGGCGAGTGCTCTACCACTAAGCTACCGAGGCTTGCGGGATATTATAAGCTTTCAATTTTATAAAAAGAATGGTGTATCAATACCTCTTTAGGTATTTAGTAATTCTTATAAACAATTTCCTACATAATCTCATTCTGTCTTCAGCGCTGGGGGGAAAATGATTAAAATCGCACCTTCAATACTTTCGGCTGATTTTAGCAGGTTAGCTGATGAAATAGCAGAAGTAGAGAAAGCAGGAGCGGATTTGATACATGTTGATGTGATGGATGGGTGCTTTGTCCCAAATATCAGCATAGGGCAACCAGTTGTGAGATCCATCAGAAAAACCACGAAACTGCCCCTAGATGTGCACCTTATGATAGAAAAGCCGGACAGGTACCTAAAAGAATTCATAGATGCTGGAAGCGATAGGATAACATTCCACATAGAAGCAGATACTGACGTGAACTGGTGCATAAACACCCTAAGAGAGTTTGGTGTTAGCGTAGGTATCGCATTAAGGCCGGAAACCCCCAT
The DNA here is from genome assembly GCA_021161465.1 of Candidatus Iainarchaeum sp. Classification (GTDB taxonomy): domain Archaea; phylum B1Sed10-29; class B1Sed10-29; order WALL01; family JAGHAM01; genus JAGHAM01. The sequence goes on from JAGHAM010000017.1 coordinate 742, forward strand.
CTCAGCGATAAGACAAATCCTAGATGGTATAGATATTGTCCTGGTTATGGGTGTAGAACCTGGATTTGGTGGTCAAAGGTTTATGGAAAGTGTTCTACCGAAAATCAGTGAGCTTAGGAAATTCTTTAAGGGTGAAATTGAAGTCGATGGTGGCGTAAACCGGGAAACCATATGCCAAGTAATAAATGCTGGCGCTGATACGCTTGTAGCCGGGAATGCTGTGTTTGGTTCAGGTGACTCAGGAAAAGCAGTCAAGGAGTTGAAAAAACTTGCAACTAAATGCTGAACTTGTAAAAGACCTTGAAAAGAAGGCAAGGAGGCTTAGGAAAGACATAGTAGAGATGACAGCTGAAGCTGGCTCGGGGCATCCAGGTGGCTCTCTTTCAGCTGCTGATATCGTCGCAGTGCTTTATTTCTACCAGATGAGACACAAGCCAGAAAATCCAGAATGGCCAGATAGAGACAAGTTTGTCTTGAGCAAAGGGCACGCCGCACCTGTACTTTATGCTGCCTTAGCTGAGAGTGGGTATTTCGCTGTTAGTGAACTAAAATCATTGAGAAAACTGGGAAGTATGCTTCAGGGCCATCCAGATAGGGTAAAAATACCTGGAGTTGAGATATCAACAGGTTCACTAGGTCAAGGCTTGTCGGCGTCAGTGGGTATGGCACTGGCTGCAAAGCTCGACAAAAAAGACACAAGAGTTTATTGTTTAATCGGTGATGGAGAATGTGAGGAAGGCCAGATATGGGAGGCTGCCATGAGCGCGTCGCACTATAACCTGGATAATCTAACAGCCATTCTCGATAGAAACAAACTCCAAATCGATGGCTCAACCAAAGAAGTGATGTCCATAGAGCCAATCGCCGACAAATGGAAAGCATTTGGCTGGCACGTAACTGTTATAGATGGGCATGACATAAGGGCTATAATCAAGGCTTTGAACGCGAAGACACCAAAGGGCAAGCCCTATATAATAATAGCTAACACAACAAAAGGCAAAGGGGTTTCATTTATGGAAGGTGTAGTTGACTTTCACGGGAAGGCACCAACCAGAGAAGAAGCATCAAAAGCCCTGGAGGAATTGAAATGTTTGGACTGAAAGAAGGAGAGATGATAGCAACCAGGGAAGCTTATGGCAAAGCACTGGTGGAGCTTGGAAAGAAGAGGAAAGATGTTGTTGTTCTGGATGCTGACTTATCAAAATCAACTAAAACCTGCTTCTTTGCAGCTGAGTTTCCAGAAAGGTTCTTTGATTTTGGGGTCGCTGAGGCTAATATGATGAGTGCCGCAGCAGGCCTTGCGTTGTCTGGGAAAGTTGCCTTTGCAAGCACCTTTGCAGTATTCGCAACTGGAAGGGCCTTCGACCAGGTTAGGATAAGCATTGCCTACTCTGATGCTAACGTAAAAGTCTGCGCGTCCCACTCTGGAGTGACTGTAGGTGAGGATGGTGCATCCCATCATGCATTAGAGGACATGGCTTTGATGAGAACCCTGCCAAACATGCGCGTTGTTGTTCCTGCAGACGCCGTGGAAACATTCAAGATAATCCATGAGATAGCTGATATTTACGGGCCGTTCTACGTCAGGCTTACCCGCCCAAAAGTGCCTGTACTACCAGAGCACGACTTCAAGCTTGGAGAGGCCAGTGTAATGCGCGATGGTGATGACGCCACAATAGTTGCTACCGGCATAATGGTAAGCAAAGCACTTGAGGCCGCCGAACAGCTTGCTCGCAAGGGCATCTCAACCCGTGTCCTAAACATGCACATGGTAAAGCCCCTAGACGAAAAAGCTGTTGTCAAAGCCGCAAAAGAAACAGGTTACATAGTGACCGCAGAAGACCACAGTGTAATAGGTGGACTTGGCGCAGCGGTATCTGAACACCTAGGAGAAACACACCCAACACCAATCGCGCGAGTTGGAACGAGAGACCATTTTGGCATCTCTGGCAAGCCTGAAGAGCTGCTTGAGAACTTTGGGATGAGCACGAGGCACATAACCAAAGCCGTTGAAGAACTGTTACACTAAAAAGAATTTAAACTCAAAGATGCTAAATAATGCTTTCAGGGGGATTCGAACATGAAAATTTTTCTTGACACTGCCAACATAGAACAAATCAAAGAATTCGCGTTCATTCTGGATGGTGTAACCACCAACCCAACACTTGCAGCTCGGGAAGGGAAGACCTTCAAAGAAGTCATCCCAGATATTTGTAAGATAGTCGATGGTCCAATAAGTGCAGAGGTCCTAAGCCTAGACTCCAAAGGTATGATAAAGGAAGCTAGGGAGATGAGCAAGTGGCATAAGAATGTTGTGATTAAGATACCAATGACTATTGAGGGCATCAAAGCAATAAAGCAACTAAGCAAGGAAGGTATAAGAACCAACTGCACCCTTGTATTCTCAGCCAACCAGGCGCTTCTCGCCGCGAAGGCAGGGGCAACCTATGTTAGCCCATTCGTGGGAAGATTAGATGATATCGGGCAGGATGGTATGCAGGTAGTTGCTGAAATTCTAGATGTTTTTGACAACTATGAATTTGATACACAAGTAATAGTTGCCAGTGTAAGGCATCCAAACCATGTAAAGCAAGCTGCACTACTAGGTGCGGATATAGCTACTGTCCCATACGAAGTATTGAAGAAGATGTTCAGCCACGCGCTGACTGACAAAGGCATAAAAGCATTCCTAGACGATTACAAGAAAGTTGAAAAGTGAAATTGATGTGGGCCGATGATGACAACACACTGCTATATCTTCTGTCTGTTCTCATCATATTATTCTTAATAGTGCTATTTTTGATAGTATGGTTTATGTCTCAACCAATCACATTTAGCATTCTAGATTACGTCGTCCACCTAACTCTATTCCAAGCTCTTGGTTTTGCTGGTATTATCTTCGGCATTGCTTTTACTTTGGTGTATATTCTATCCAATCAGGAGTAAGAAACACACGCGTCTTTAATGTACTCTGCCAGCGTCTTCTCCACGCTTATCTTTGAGATTGGAGAGTTGATAGTATTGGTCGCCACGAAGTCCGCGCCTCTAGTTGTCACGCGCTCGAAACACTCTCCGGATAAAACAGGATGGACCACCGCGCAAACAATTTTCCCTGCACCACGCTTTTTGCAAAGGTCTATTGCCTTAGCCAGAGTCCCACCGGTTTCAGCAATGTCATCCACAATAACAACATCCCGTCCATTCAGCTCAGCTATGTCTTCCTCGCGGATGGTTGTTTCATAGGTGTTAAGGTCGCGCTTCTTATGTATCGCGCTTGCTTCTTTTGCACCCATAGCCTTAGCCACTTCATTCGCACTTTCGCTTGATGTGAAATCAGGAGCAATAACAACAGGGTCTTTGAAATCGTAGTTGCGCCCTAAATAATTTGCTATGTCTCCAAAAACAGATATAGTGTATGCATCTATTATGCCATCCGCGAACTTCAGCTTGCCCTCAGCCCTCTGCATATGCGCGCATACGACGAAAAGCTTGTCAGCGCCAGCTGACTTTAACAGCTCAAGCACGTATTTCGCTGAATGTGGCTCGCCATCCCTAAAGACCTTATCCTGCATGGCATAGAAGAAATATGGCAATAACACATCCACTTTAGCCGCGCCCAGTGATTTAAGGTTCCTAACCACGAATAAAGTTTCCACAAGAGTCTGGTTTGGTTGGAAACCCTTACCGCTTCCAGTCCTGTTTACCAAGAGCACATGTTTGTTTAATATATCATCGCCAGCAGCCAGTACCCTCGGTCTCACTTCCCTATCCGGGAATACATGCTTATCAAGTTCAACAAAGTCCGCACCTAGATAACCAGCCAGGTTCTCCGTAAAACTGTCCCTGGCCCCAACCACAATATCAATACTATCACTAACTGCCATAAGATCACCTAAAACGTTTTAACTCCTTTCTTAGCACCAACCACTACTTTCCAAACATTCCTAGTGAATAATCCATTCTCAACAACACCAGGTATGTTGTTCAGCATAAGCTCCATCTCATGTGGGTTTGTTATTTTTCCATAGCAGTCAAGTATGTAGTTACCCTGGTCCGTCACGAAGTCACGTTTCTCTACCTTCTCAAATATTTCCGCAAGCTCTTTCCTGACTCTCTCATAGGCAAATGGTAGGACCTCCACGGGCAATGGATGCTTCTCACCCAGGTGCTTAACCAACTTTGACTCATCCACTATAACAACGAACTTCTTGGCACGATAATCAATTATTTTCTCCCTCGTGAGCGCGCCGCCCCCGCCCTTGGTTAAATTTTTCTCTGGGTCAACCTCATCTGCCCCATCAATAGCTATATCCGGTATTAACTCATTTATGCTCCCCAACTCCATCCCGGCTTCTCTACATCTATCCTCGGTTTCAACTGACGTGGGTATAACAACTACGCGCAGCTTTCGTTTTGACAGTATGTCTATAGCATGTTTCACCGTGCTGCCTGTTCCCATGCCAACTATCATGCCATCTTTTATGTACTTACAGGCCCTTTCAGCTGCCCGTTTTTTAAGTTCTTCCATGGAAAACCCTATAGATATAGCACATATAGTTAATATTATTATTCCATTACACAGTAAGCGGGATGATAATTTATTAATCACAAGTGAGGAATTACATCGGAGGTTTTTGTATGGTTTGTTATTCAGTACCATTGGTGAGCGCGCTGATAGTTTATATGTGGAGAAGAGCAACTCACAATCAAAAGCCAGAATACTTATGGCTCAATCTCATGCTTCTTGGTGGAGCTATCTTTGGTGTTGTGGACCATCTATGGCACGGCGAATTGTTCCTGATAAGTGCCGACTGGATGTTAGATTTGGCACTTGGCTTTGCTATAACTATGGTCATAATAGTATCGTGGGGAATAATACTAACCTCGCGAACCGCAGCAGAAGCCAGCACAAAATCGGTCCAAAAAGCATAGGGAGTAGTTTGGCAATAACAGATAGTCAGACGATAATTGTCAATGAATTATGCAGATTTTCATTAAGTCTTGTGTTAGCCACAGCTACTCTGCAACTATCATTGCCTTCATAGTTTCTTCTTAAGCCTGGCCAGCTCGTATTCAAGGTTTGCCTTCTTAGTCTTGTCTATGATTGGCAGGCTAAGCTCCTTTTCTATCTCAGTAATTCTCTCCTTAAGCACCCTAGCCCTAACTGCTGATTGTTTTTTGCTTACTGGCATTCGAAACACCCTCATCCATCTGTAGACAGCACAAGAATAAAAATATGCCGGCAACGGGAGTTCCAGCCCAACAAGCGGATTGCGTAGCAATCCTAGCAGGGTTAGAAGGGGCGCAGCCCCTATCCTGACAATCGGGATACGGACAGTACTGTATCCCTTGCAGGTTTAGAAAGGGTGCAACCCTTCTCTTGAACCCGTGACCTCCAGATGGCTTAGGCAGACACCGGTCAAATATCGCTGACCGCCCTATGAGTCTGGCGCTCTAACCAACTGAGCTATGCCGGCACGAAGTAGTTTTTTGTTCACTGGTTTTAATAAACTTAATTAGTTTTCTCCTGTTGACCAAAGATTGCCTTTCTTTCCTTTTCTTTACTCTTCATAAGCCTCTTAACCCTACCAACGATATAGCTAACTCTCATTCTCTCTGGTCTCCTATCAGGATCAAAGTCCTGGTGGTGTATCATTTCATCCCGAACTTCTTGGAGTAAGACTCTAGCAACATGTGAATGAAAGCCCTCTTTTTCTTCAAGTTCTTTTTGAGCTTCTTCTAAAAGATATCTAACATCATTAAAAATAGGGTCCAAATGCCTATGATATTTGAAAATTTCAGGTAGTATAGGTTCTCTGAACCGCTCTAGGGTAAAGGGCACAAGTGTTTCGAGCTCTTTGCGTTCATATTTGATACGTCTTATCGCTTCATATTGTGCAGCTGTCTTATGCATTCCATGCTCCACCAAAGCTTTCGCGAATTCCCTTCTCTTTTCAAATAATTTCTCTGGCATCCACTAACTTTTAGTAGAAGGGCTATAAAATTGCTATTGGTGCTATTTAGAAGCAGATATATCCTTGTAAGCCTGGGTCGCTGCTATCGCACCTTCAGCACAGGCAACGACCACCTGCTTTAACTTGTTGTTTGTAACGTCACCAGCAGCAAAGAGACCTGGCACATTCGTTCTCTGCTCATCGTCTGTTATGATGTAATCGTGCTCATCAAGGGCTACACCTGATTCCTTAGCCAGAGTCGAATTGGGTTTCTCACCAACTTCAACGAACAACCCAGTGACTTCTAAGGTTCTTCCATTCGTCAGTTCTATAGCCTCAAGTGCATTCTCCCCAACCAGCTTTGATATTGTTGTATTTAAAACTGGCTCTATCTTTGAGTTCTTCTTCAATTGCTCAACCCATGTTGGCTCTGCCCTGAAAAACTTATCTCTTCTGTACACTATGTAAACCTTGTCTGCAAACTGGGAGAGCAATAATGCAGATGTCACAGCTGAGTCTCCGCCACCAACCACAGCTACCTTCTCCCCCCTAAAGAACGCAGCATCACATATGGCACAATAGCTTACCCCCTTGCCAGCAAGCTCGTCTTCCCTTTCAACCCCAAGCTTTCTCTTTTTCTGGCCAGTTGCCAGGATTACTTCCTTCGATTGTATATCCAAGGAAGGGCCTTTTACCAAAAACCCGCTCTCAGTTTTGCTGATAGTTTCAACATACCCATCAACTAGTTTAACACCCAATCCAGATGCATGAGCTTCCATCCTCTTCATGAGTTCTGTCCCGGTTATTTCATCATAGGAGGGAAAATTGCCAACCTTGAAAGATTCGGTTATCATGCCTCCTCTTTGGGTAGTAATAACAACTGTGTTGAGTTTGTATCTGGCTGCGTATATAGCGGCAGTCAGGCCAGCAGGACCACCACCAACTATTGCTATATCGTAATTTTCAGCCATACGCTCACCCCCCACATCAACTCTTAATGTTTTTCTCAATCCATTGCCTAACCGCTGGCTCCGGTAACGCGCCCACAAACTCATCAGCGAGCAAGCCACCCTTGAACATCTTAACGGCAGGTATGCCACGGATACCATAAATACGGCTAGTTAGCGGATTTTCATCAACATTTAACTTAGCTAGTATAAATTTTCCCTTATATTCCTCAACTAGACCCTCAAGTATAGGGCCCAAAGCTAGGCATGGCATGCACCAGGCTGCCCAAAAGTCAACCGCAACAGGCATCTTCTCAGATTGTTGTATAACCTTCTCATCGAAGTCAGCATCATTAACTGCTATTATTGGCTCAAAATTATCATTCTCCATCTTAACACCACCTTGGATTTGCTTCCATCTCTCCATCAATTTTTTCTTTCTTATCTCCTCTAAATCGTCCATAGGCAACACCTTCTGCACGACACAGGAGTGATTATTTTAACCACTACTACTTAAATAGGTGATGGAGTAGTGAATAATTACTATTAGAAAATCACTATTATATAACTTGCCCTGAGTATAGTTTTTTCCGCATTGCTTCAAGCATTTCCAGCTTTTTCCCAGAAAAATCCGCAGCCGTTTGAAGTTTAATACCCTCCCTCTCAGCAACCTTAAACGCACCATTGAGCCGTTCTTTCCATTTCAAGTCCCTAAGGAAATGGTGGTCTACAACCAAAGAATCCAGTGGACACTCTTTTATTACTTTTTCTATGTTCTTCACAGACAGCTCCAGACTAGCATGGCTATACCTAAAGCCAAGCATATACGACAACGGCCCATCTAAGAACAGGACATTTGGTTTGTTTTGCAGTATGAAGTTAACCTGGTCCTCAATAGCTGGCCCCTCTACATCCGATGTATGAATGAACCGATAGCCAGAGGCTTCATCTACAATCAACACTTCAGTAACATACCCAAGCCGCGAGTTGGTGCCGTGAAAAACAGGCTGAGAAAACTTAACCAGTGTATTCCCAAACCGAAACTCCTTTCCATCAGAATATTCCAGCCTTGAAGGCAAGCCTTTAATTTCTTTAAGAAAATAAGCAGCTCTTCCCATCTGGCTATGATTTATCTTCTCCGTTGGGTGTTTTACCAGTGCTACCTTATTCCCATAAAGTCCAGGCTCGTCTGGGTTGTAGTGGTCATAATGATAATGTGTTATTATTAGCACGTCTGCCTTCCTTGCATGCTCCTTTATGGAATTCCAGTGCTCTTTAAGGCGAGATAACTCGATAGGATGTGGAGATAGGCCATATCTGCTCGGGCCGAGAGCAACACCTGGGTCTATCAAAATTTTAACATCATCAGTCTCAACAAACGTGCTCATCGAGCGCGTCCCAAGGCTGTCAAACGCCAGTGGGATTATTTTCATTAGAACCACCTCTCCTGAACCGACTTGGTAAAAGGTACACTTTACCACGGTAATTGACTCTAACCAGCTCCGAGCTAGACACCAGCTTATCAACTATTTTCTCAGCGAACTTCTCCTCAATTTTCCTTGCCTGCTCCTCCCGCAGTGGGTGGCGGGAGGTCAGCTCAAGGATAGCTGTCCGCGCGTCTTTGAACTCATCAACAACAAAATTGCCTGATTCATAGCCTGCTATGTCTATGGTCTTCCCAAGTAGGCCATGCGCAGCCATAATCCTTTCTGGCTCTGGTGGCTTAGCCCATGGCTCTGCTGGGGGTCTTATCGGAACATTTATGTAGATTCTATCAGGCCTCACCATATCCAGAGCCTTCTTTATGCCAGCTAACGCCTCATCAGAATCATTTAGCCCGGCAACTAGCATAACTTCCATCCATATCTTGCCATGATACTCCTTCCTGAAGTCTATCTGACCCTGAAGCATCTTATCGAAGGCTATGTCTGGGTGGGGCCTGTTAATCTTCCTGAACAGCTCCTCGCTCCCGGCATCTAAAGTCGGCAGGACAACATCAGCCTCCATCAGGTCATGCCTGACATCTTCCATATAGAAAAGCGAGCCATTGGTTATAACAGCCACTGGGATATCCCAGTTTTCCTTGCATTCGTGAATCAACCAGCCCAAATCCTTGCAAAGCGTTGGTTCCCCATCACCCACAAAAGTTATGTAGTCAGGACGCGACTCACCAACAACTGTTTTGATGTCCTTAAATATGTCCTCTCTTGGGTAGAAGCTTTCCCTCCTAGCCTGGAGATGGTTGGTCCTACCAAGCTGGCAATAGACACAGGAGTAAGAACAGGTCTTTGGTGGAATTGGACTAACACCAAGAGACTTTCCTAATCTTCTTGAGGGCACGGGACCATAAGCATACATTCCTCACAACTCCAGGATTCTCCCTGCACCACCCTCAACATACCTCTTAGGGTATGCCTCTTTTATCTCATCCTTGTATCGAGTGCAGTGTATTGGGCAGATAACTTTTAGACCGTTAAGTACATCAAAATCGTGGAAATCGTGGAAACCCCCTACTAGGGCATAAGGCTTACCAAAGGCTGAAGCAGCCTCAAGAATCTTATCCACACCAGGATGAGAACAGCCCACTAAAACTACAAGCCCTTTCTTGGTTTTCAAAACAAGAGATTGCTCTATACCAGCAAGTTCGCCTGTGGAAAACACATTAGTATGAAGCTTAGTGGATTTTTTAATTTTCACCAACTTGGCAGTTATTGACTCACTGAATGAGTCAGGGGCATACACGATGACATCGCTATTCCTATCCAGAAAACCATCGAGACCACCAACATGGTCCCAATGTGGATGAGATATGAAGACCTCATCTATCGCTGTTGGGTCTATGTTCATTTTTTTCATGTTGTTTAGCAGGATATCGCTATTTGCCCCTGTGTCGAAGAGTATCTTCGGCGCGCCCTCCAACTCAACAAGTGAAGAAAACCCCCAATCTGGCTTTAATCCAGCTAGGGCAGTGTTATCATATACTATTGATATCCTCATGCCATATGCTTTAGCAAGACAACAATAAAAAATTGCCGCTCATGCCGGTAACCGCGCCTTAAAGTTAGACCGCATACAGTTAGTTATATATATGCTATTCAAGTAAATGTGTATATATGTTAGTAAAAGAAGCAGCGAAGTACTGCAGGATAGCATTGAAGAATGTTTCCAGGTCATTCGCGCTAACTATTCCTATGGTTGAGAAGAACATCTTAACCCCAATGGTAGTTGGCTATCTAGAGGCTAGGATAATCGATAGCTTTGAGGATGAAAATGGACAGGAGCAGATAAGCCAGTATGAGAGAATAAAAAACATAGATAAGGTAATCGATATAATCTCAAACCCAGACAGCCAAGACTTGATGGATAGGATTGATGAATTGAAAGATGTGGCCAGGAGGATAAGCACAAATCCTTACTACCTGGACCTCATATTAAATATGGATAAGGTTATTGCGCTCCACAACACCCTTGACAACAGGGTAAAAGCAATAATCACCAGATGGTTCTCTGAGATGGCTTATGGAATGAAGAAATACGTAAACGTTGAAATAAAGACATTCAACCAGCTAAACGAGTATTGTTACTACGTTGGTGGAACCATTGGTGGATTCCTGACAGACCTCATACTTGATGGAACTATGGCAGCAACAGAGCAGCAGGAAGCTATTTTAAACAGGAATAAGTTTGACTTTGGAAGATTCCTCCAGAAGGTCAACATAATACGTGATTTCAGGGCAGATATGATGAGAACTGGTAAATCTTTCTGGCCAAGGGACGTTTTTGAGGAAGTAGGGATAAGTCCTGAGATGGCTTTAGACACTAGCCATAAGAATGAGGCAATGGAAGCCCTTAATAAGATGATAAAGGAAACGGACCGACACGTGCAACCAAGCTTAGATTACATAGCTGCTGTTCCCTCTGACTATGAAGGTTATAGGAAAGCATTTGCTATAAACCTCCAGATGGGGATTGAAACCCTAAATAAGCTAAGAAACAACCCTAACGTTTTCTATAGTGACAAACCAGTTAAGATAAGCAAGATAACAAAATATCAGATACTCATGAGTCCTGTCAAGCGCTTGGAAAAAATTTCAATACAGTAGGTGTTCCATACAAAAGCTCTTAGCCACCTATTCGCAACCATTCATGTGAGAAAATTTCAATACAGTAAGCGTTTTATCTCACTGGCTTATATGACTTAACACTCTTACCTGTTCTGTGGAATCTAAAGGCATTCTGTAGGTGGAACTTAATGAACCTCAGGTACCCCCACTCTTTTACCCTCCTCATAGACACACAGACAATTGTGTTGGGGTTAAAAGAAACATTTCCCTCTCTTTTCAGCCGCTTGACTAAGTCCAAGTCCTCTCCAGTCACAAGGTCCGTATTAAATCCACCTATCTTATTGAATTCCTTGTGTTTGAAAGCAAAATTAGAGCCAACTGGAACATCATCTCCAAGAACCCTCATTGAACCCATATAAGCAAGCATTGCTGCACCGAAGACCTTCCTCTCCAGCCAAGAGCCTTCATATGGCTCAACCAATCCATAAACCCCTACGTTTCCCCTATCGATGGACTCAACCAGCTTAGCAAGCCAGTCAGCCCTAGCAACTGCATCAGCATCTGTTGACACAATTATTCTACCCTTAGCCAATTCACAGGCTTTCTGGCGACCTGCTGATATGGTTGGTTTCTTCTCAACCACGAACTTTGCACTGTATTCCAAAGCTACCTTTTCCGTCCTATCATGGCTTCCACCATCTCCTATAATTACTTCATAGGAGCCATTGAACTCCTGACGGCTAATCGCATCTAAGCATCTCGGTAAATACTTCTCCTCGTTCAAAGTTGGAATCACTATGGAAACATCCATGAAATGTTTAAAACCACAGAGTTATATAAAAGGTAAAGCAACACCCAAAAAGTGATAGATATGTGCCTCGCTGTCCCTGCTGAAATTCTAGAGATAAAGGGCGAATATGCTATTGCAGACTTTGGAGGAGCTCAGATGACGATAAAGATACTTCTCACACCAGATGTGAAAAAGGGGGATTGTGTTCTGGTCCACGCGGGGTTTTCGATAGAGAAGATATCCAAGGAGATGAGAGAGCGTGAACTATTTTAACCGAGAGGACTCTCGGATGTTGCTGAGGAAAATCAAAGAGCTAAACCCAAAGAGAGACATAAACATAATGGAGGTATGTGGCACGCACACGCAAACCATAGCGAAATACGCGCTGAATAAAGTCCTACCAGGTAATATACACCTCATCTCAGGCCCAGGCTGCCCTGTCTGTGTAACACCGTCCTCAGAGATAGACTCTGCAATTGAGGTATCCAAAAAAACCACCATAACTACGTTCGGTGATATGTATAGGGTTCCAGGAACGCGCACCTCTCTCTCAGAAGGTGGTGGAGATGCAAAAGTGGTCTACAGTATAGCCGACGCAACAAAACTTGCCAGAGAGAATCCTGATAAGCAGATAGTCCACTTCGCCATAGGCTTTGAAACCACGACCCCATCAACTGCTGTGGAGGTCCTTGGTGGCGTAGATAACTTCTCAATCATCTGCTCACACAAGCTGATTCCCCCAGCCATGGACTTCTTGCTCTCCAGTGGAGAATGCAAAATTGATGCTTTCCTTTGCCCAGGCCATGTATCCACAATAATTGGAAGCAAACCATATGAGCCAATCGCCGAGAAATATGAAAAGCCATGTGTGATAGCTGGCTTTGAGCCAGAGGATGTGCTTCTAAGCGTATATATGATGTTAAAGCAAATGAAGAAGAACGAGCCAAAAGTCGAGATAGAGTATAAGAGAGTAGTAAAGCCCGAAGGCAATGAAACTGCACTGAAGGCAATAAAGAAGGCCTTCAACGTATGTGACAGCAACTGGAGAGGTATTGGAAAGATAAAAAACTCTGGCTTAGAACTTAGGGGCAAATTCAAAAAATTCGATGCAAAGAAAAAATTTGATATTTCTGTGGATGGCTCCATAGACATAAAGCCAGGCTGCAGATGTGGAGAGATAATGAGAGGGCTTGCAAGGCCAAGTGAGTGCCCGTTGTTTAAAAAAGCATGCACGCCAGACTCGCCTGTTGGACCGTGCATGGTGTCAGTAGAGGGTGCCTGTAACGTAGCGTTCAGGTTCGGTGGCTGAAATGGATAAGATAAAGTTATCTCACGGTGCAGGTGGAGAAAAGATGCAAAAGCTCATCAGTTTGATAACCTCATCAATAGAGCTTAAGAAAACCATTGGCGGTTCAGGGTTGGATAAGCTGGAGGATGCAGGCATAGTGAAAATAGGAAACAAAAAGATAGCTATGACAACAGACTCGTATACTGTGAACCCTTTGTTTTTTCCTGGTGGAGATATTGGGACTTTAAGCGTTTACGGGACAATAAATGACCTTGCAGTCATGGGTGCGAAGCCAGTTGCATTAAGCTTGTCTCTGATTGTTGAGGAGGGTCTCGCAATAGATGTGTTCAAGAGAGTTATGAAATCAATAAACAAAGCCTCCAAATCTGTTAACACCCCAATAATAACAGGGGATTCAAAGGTTGTTGAGCGCGGAAGCCTTGACAAGATGGTTGCAAACACAGCTGGCATTGGGTTGGTCAATAACCTAATAACTAACTACGGCGCGAAACCAGGCGACAAGATATTGGTCTCAGGGCCAGTAGGCGAACACGGACTGGCACTTCTTGCAGAGAGATTTGGCTTCAAGACTAAGTTGAAATCTGACTGTGGCCCTGTGCTGAAAACCATTGAAAAAGCCATGTCAGCAGGAAGGGTAACTGCGATGAAAGACCCAACCAGAGGCGGGCTCGCCACCTGCCTGAACGAGCTTGCCCAGAAGTCAAAAAGGACTTTTTTTGTCAGGGAGGAAGACATACCCATAAGAAAAGAAGCAAACAGCATAGGTGAGGTTTTAGGGATAGACCCTTTGCAAACCGCCTGCGAGGGGAGAGTGGTAATGTGTGTTAGGCCAAAGGACGCTGATAATGTGCTGGAAACCATTAAAGAAGAGAACAAGCGTGCATCCATCATTGGTGAGGTTGGAAAGAAGACAGAAGGAAGGGTTGTAGTAGAAACCAAAATCGGCGGAAAAAGGTTTATGGAAATGCCTATTGGTGAGCTTTATCCAAGGATATGCTAAAAGCCTGACCCAAGCTTATCCCTCCATCACCACATGGGACTTTCGTTTGTGTTTTAATTCCAGTTATCTCTTCTGCAAGGAAACGATTAAACAACTCATTTGATGCAACCCCGCCGGTGAAACATATGTTCCTGCTTTTAGACTTTTCAGCGATTCGCGCGAGCCCAACCGCAAGTGCGTGGTGGACCGAGAGCGCTAAATCCTCGGGAGGGCTGTCCAAGCTTTCAACTAGAGCTTTGAATATGCCAGTTGTTTCTAGAACATAACTGTCGTTCTCTCTGGTGATTTTAACTGGTAGTTCGATGTATTCCTTTCCAGAAAGCGCGAGATTTTCAAGTTTGATTGCTGGCTCCCCCTCATAAGTCCGCTCATAGCAGACTCCAAGCAAGGCTGAAACCGCATCTAAAAACCTGCCGCAGCTGCTGCTTTCAACTACGTTAAAGCCTGTCTCCAGCTGCTTTAGCCAGACCCGGACTTCATCTTTTGAGGCAGCAACGGTCCCTGCAATCTCGTTAGCATCCATGAACTTTGAAAGAATTCCAACTGCAAGCCTAACTGGCTTTTTCGTTGCCACATCCCCACCAATCATTGGCTGATACTCCAGGTGACCAATTCTATTAAAGGCATTTCCCCTTGCTGTTATCACTTCACCGCCCCAAGCTTTCCCATCAAGCCCATAGCCATAGCCATCGCAAACTATCCCAGTAGCTTCTTCTAGCTTATGCTCCGCCATGCATGATGCTAAGTGTGCGAAGTGGTGCTGCACCTGCACCAGCCTGCAACCGTATTTCTCTGCCAGCTCTTTTGCCAACCTGGTTGTGTTAAAGCTAGGGTGCAAGTCACATACAATCGAATCAAACTTACTAGCCCCTATAAGCCCCTGAAACTTTGACAGGCTTTCTTTCAAACCATTGAAGGTATCAAGATTAGATGTGTCTCCAATGTATTGTGAGGGATAAGCCTTCCCATCTTTGGCTATGCAGAAGGTGTTATCCAACTCCGCACCTAAAGCAAGGATTGTCTCACCAGCATCTGCAACCTCAACCGGCTCAGGAACATACCCCCTAGACCTTCTCAAAAAAACCAGCTTCTCCTGAACAACCCTTATGACAGAGTCATCACAGCGATTGTATATCTCCCGGTTATGTAGCAGGAAGTAATCCACGATGTTCGCCAGCTTCGCCATCGCCTGTTCATCGTCCTTGATGGTTGGCTCGTCAGGTAGGTTAGCTGAGGTCATGACTATAGGCCCTTTAGTGTGGTCAAGCAGCAGATAATGTAAACCAGTGTATGGTAGCATAACTCCAATAGTCTTTAATCCTGGAGAGAGTTTATCAGACAACCAATAATGGTTAGAGCGCCTTAGAACTACAATTGGCTTTCGCCAGCTCTTTAGTAGCTTTTCCTCAGTTGCGCTTACCATGGCGAAGCTCTTGACTGTATCCATGTCACGCGCCATGATGGCCAAAGGCTTCTGGGGTCTTCTCCTCCTTTCCCTAAGCCGCCCAATGGCTTTATCGTCTGAAGCAAGGCATGTTAGGTGTATGCCACCAATGCCTTTTATGGCAACTATCTTACCCCTATTCAGCAGCTCCGCTGTTTTCTTTATCTGGTCAGAAGCCGGCAACTCATTCCCATGGATGTCAACTAACTGCAAATTTGGCCCGCACTTATGGCATGCTATCGTCTGCGCGTGGTGCCTCCTATTGAGTGGGTCTGTGTACTCCATCTCGCAGTCACTACACATCTTGAATTGAGACATAGTAGTTGTCTCTCTATCATATGGAAGTTCCCTCGTCATGGTAAACCGGGGTCCACAGTTTGTGCATGTTATAAACCAATAGTTGTGCCTCCTGTTGCTTTCATCGTACAACTCTCGCAGGCAGTCGTCGCATATGCCCACATCTGGAGGTATTGAAACAGAAGTAGCAACCCCTGAACTCCTTAGAATCTTGAAACTGTTGTAGTTTCCGAAAGTACCTTCGCTTGAAGAAACATCCTCTATCGTGACCAGCGGAGGGCTGGAGTTCCTCAACTTGGTAAAGAACGCGCTTATCCTACTCTTGCTACCATCGAGAACAAGCTCAACACCCCTTCCTATGTTTTTCACATATCCTTTAAGCTTGAGCTCGCTAGCAATTCTATAAACAAATGGCCTGAACCCAACACCCTGGACAGTACCCTTTACCAAAGCCTTAACTTGCATTAGATAAATTTTGTAAACTCTGCTTAAAAACAGTCACTTTGTAGACTAACTGTTACTCAACTTCGCAGGATACATCAACGCTTGATTATAGCATAGATATACTTATAGTGAAGCACCAAATGTATGACAACCAGCGCGATGAACAAAAATCCTGTGACTGTGTGGATGTTAGTCCAAACGACCTTGTCAACACCAAAAAGTGTAGCTAGTCCACTATGCTTACCATCTGGCAATAGGAATAAAGCAATACTTGTCACTATAACTGGTATGAAAACGATCCCTGCAAACAAATCGACTATCAAATCTAATTTCATATCTTTCAGTTTTGGGTGCACCACTATATATTAATGAGGGATACTACCCCAGAAACTCCTTGCTAACCATAAGCCCTGCAGCTATGATTATCACACCACCAACTATAACGTTTAGCATTAGCGACTGGCCCAGGAAGACGAAGCCAAGGAGCGTTGCTGCTATTGGACTTATTATCAGGGCTGCTGCTTGGGTTAGGTTTGCAGTCTCGCACTTGAGTGCGTATGTCTTCGTCAGGTAACCTAAAGCATTAAACAAACCCAGCAACAACACAAGCCAGAAATAATCCAGCAGATGCACGAAGCCAGTGGTTATTGAAAATGGCAGGAGAAAGAGTGCAGCAAACAACATATACCAAAATGTAATTCCTGCTCTGTGGTTGTACTCTTTTCTTCTTATCAGAATTATGAGTATAGCAAAGGTAAATGCGCTTACGAACATCATGCTGGCTCCGAAAGCCCGAACTGGTTCCAATGGGTTTATCACTGCAATCCCAACCAGTGCGACCAAGATTGCTGCAACCTCCCTCCATGTGGCCTTTTCCCTCAAGAATAAAAATGAGAATGCCAAGACTATAAATATCGAGGAATTAGCCAGAAATGTCATAGTGCCTATTGGAGCTGATACCATAGCTATGTTAAAAGTCATTATTGAAATAGCAAGCGAAAGCCCCATCAAAAGATAGTCCTTAACGTCGGTCTTAGTTGGTTTTAAAGTATGTGGTTCGATGAAGAGCACAAAAGGCAATAGAAACATAGCAGAAACGAAAGGCCTGAGGAAATGCAACTCTGCCAATGGGAACTCTGGACCAAAAAGATTTAGAACCAGGCTCATGCAGGCAAAGAACAACGGCGACAGCAAAATTGCCACAATACCAAGAAACCGTCTCTTCATTAGATGGTATTACACAATATAATTATATATATTTTGGTAGTTGGTAACGATTATTAATAATAGAAAAGCAATATATGCGGCTAACCACCACAGATAAAAGTGAATCCAATGATAGATACAAAAGAACTAACGAAAAGATTTGGAGAGCTAACCGCAGTGAAATCTATAGAGCTACATATCCAAGAAGGGGAGATTTTTGGGCTTTTAGGACCTAACGGAGCTGGCAAGACAACTACCATTTCAATGCTTTCAACAATTCTCACGCCAACAAGCGGAACTGCCATAGTAGCAGGGCACAATGTAGCAACCGAAAGGGAAGATGTGAGGAAGGACATAGGAGTGGTGTTCCAAGACCCCTCACTGGATGACGAGCTTACAGGCTACGAGAACCTTGAATTCCACGGCAGGCTGTATGGTATGTCAAAGGATGAAAGGAAGGAAAGGATAGTTGAATTGTTAGAACTCGTTGAGTTAATCGATAAGAAAGATATTCCTGTCAAGAACTACTCTGGGGGAATGAAGAGAAGGCTTGAGATAGCAAGGGGCCTAATGCACAAGCCGCGGGTGCTGTTCCTTGATGAACCAACAATCGGCTTAGACCCGCAGACGCGCAGGTATATCTGGAAGTACATAAAAGAAATGAACGCGCAGGAGCGCGTAACAGTCCTTGTTACAACTCATTACATGGAAGAAGCTGATTACTTATGCGATAAAGTTGCAATAATTGACCATGGGGAGATAATCGCCCTAGACAAACCATCAAGGCTTAAATCCAAGATGGGTAAGAGTGTCATTTCGATGGATGTTTCAAAACCAGACAAGTTTTGCGAGCTGGTTAGGAAAAGTAAGTGGGTGATAAAGAGTAAGTGCGTTGGTGACAAGGTTCATCTAACAGTCAAAGATGGTGAAAAGCTAATCCCAAAACTGGTTATACTGGCTGAGAAGAATGGGTTAAATGTAAACAGCATTACAATGCACTCTCCAACCCTTGAAGACGTGTTTATCCAACTAACCGGGAGACACCTGCGTGAAGAGCAGGCAAGCTCCACTGATGCACTCAGGAAGAGGTTCATGGCTAGGAGGGGACACTGATGGCTATATACACTATATGGTTGAGGGAGATGCTACATTTTATCAGGGATAAAAGCAGGATAATTGGCTCTATGGGTATGCCTTTGTTTTTCCTTCTGTTCATTGGAACCGGCCTGAATTCAGCGTTCTCTGTCCCAGGGGGGGTAGGGTATATGGAATTCATGGCACCAGGAATAGTTGGGATGATTTTACTCTTTGGTTCCATCTTCTCTGGTTTAAACGTAGTCGCGGACAAGCAGTTTGGCTTTATGAAAGAAATGTTGGTTGCCCCTGTGCCAAGGTCCTCTCTGGTCCTTGGTAAAACACTTGGTGGAGCCAGCACTGCACTTCTGCAAGCTCTGCTCCTGCTATCACTCGTGTTTTTGCTTGGGGCTGTTAAGTTCTCATTGATTGCTTTGCTGCTGGTTATCCCAATTATGTTCTTTATCTCTGCAAGTTTTGTCAATATAGGAATTATATTCGCAACCAGGATAAGCGACCCGCACGGGTTCCAGGTAATCATGAACTTCTTCATCATGCCATTATTCTTCCTGTCCGGCGCGCTGTTTCCAGTGGATAACCTTCCAGGATGGCTGAAGATACTCGTGCTTGCCAATCCGCTAACCTATGGTATAGACGGGTTGAGAGGCATACTTATAGGCCATCCTACATTCCCACTTTGGATAGACTTCACTATTCTTGTGGTATTCTCTGCGATAACCGTTCTCATTGGTGCGTATGCATTTGAGAAAATGCAATGAGTAACAATAGAAAATAAACCAGGCAGAGCCTGGAACACGACGGTTATAGAAACACGCTAGCCAAAAGCTATCGACTAGAGTTTTACTAGTAGCTAAAATCTCAACAACACAGAAGAACCTATGCAATCCTAAAATAGCTACCGCTGTTTATCTTGAATTAGTTCAAGAATCAGCTTAAACTTTCTTCACTTTAGTTGCCTTAGGCCCTTTTGGGCTTTCTGCTGGCTCAAACTCGACTTCGTCTCCCTCTCGAAGGGTAGCTCCGCCTTCAATATCATTTATGTGCACGAAAATGTCGTTCCCATCTTCCTTCTCTATGAAGCCATATCCTTTTCTAGTATTGAACCACTTAACTTTACCTTTCATTTAAAACTCCTCATTAAACTTATTATGTTGGGTGGTATTATGAGAGCCTTTGGTTATAAACTTATCGTATGGTAATTTCCTTTCACGCACTACCTACTATA
Organism: Candidatus Iainarchaeum sp.; assembly: GCA_021161465.1. Taxonomy (GTDB): domain Archaea; phylum B1Sed10-29; class B1Sed10-29; order WALL01; family JAGHAM01; genus JAGHAM01. Next base: position 20,517 of record JAGHAM010000017.1, read on the forward strand.
GTAGAAGGTAGGAGAGAATGATCGCTAATGTTCATCATAATCTCCACTCTTTTTCCTCGAAAACATCCATGCTTTAAATACAGGGATTCATAAGGATACACAACTGGTTGTAGTAGCATGGGTGTTCGACGATTGAAGAAATCTCTATCGGGATTTGAAGCTGAGTTTTACATTCTAGACAACAATGGTGTCCCAATAAAAGATGCTGACCCACTAATCAAAGAATGCAGAAGGGACTTAGGTAGAAACAATGTTAAGCAGGAATGCAATAAAAGCTGGGTAGAACTGACATCATACCCTTCAATAGGCGTGAATGACACTTCAGTGGATTTATTGAACACACTAGAACACGTTTGTGAAGTAGCTGAAAAAAAGGATATGTATGTCTTCCCTTTTTCAACATACCCAATGAAATACGAGCCAACAATACA
>JAGHAM010000028.1 GCA_021161465.1 Candidatus Iainarchaeum sp.
CTAAGTCCAGACTGTCCGACCTGTCATTCTCATTCCAGGAAACAATCTTTGCTATGCTTGTGGAAGTTAGCGAACGCGCGCTTGCCCACACAGAAAAGAAAGAAGTCATGCTAGTTGGTGGAGTCGCGCAGAACAAGCGCTTGCGTGAGATGTTCACTGGGATGGCCAAACAGCATGGAGCGAATTTCTTAGTCCCAAAGCCAGAGTACAACGGTGATAACGGATTTATGATAGCTTTAACTGGCTGGAAGATGTACAAAGCGGGCGTAAGGCACAACCTAAAAGAGCTAGACATCAGGCAGAAGTGGAGAACAGATGAAGCCGAGGTAAGCTGGTGAATTACACCGAGGGTTACACCATTACTCCTTCTTCCCAAGGAATTCAAACAATCCCTTAGCACGTTCCTTGGTCTTGCTCTTAATCTCCTCAATGCCTTTCTTCTTCCTTCTCCTCATGATAAAGAGTATTAGAAGCACAAGTAAGATTAATATTACCCAACCAAATGAGGAAAGGAATGTGTACAGACCTGTGATGATTATCTTCTCAAATTGCAGGTGCAAAAAGTGTGATTGCAGTTGGTTTATTCAAGACCAGTATAAAAATGCCTAGCACCGTATGTAACTGAAACAATTTCAATCAAAAGCAAGTTCACAGACAGCGTTGAGCTTGCCAAGAAATTCATTGCTATAAAGCCCACAACACAGGTTTTGATTTCTGATGGCAGGTACTTGGAGCCGGAACTTATCCCTGGTAGTAGGGGCTTATCCCCAGTTATACTAGTGGGGCCCAACTTGTTGCCAAATGAAGTTACTGAATTCTTGTTGAATAGTAATATCAAGACAGCAGTAGTTATTAGAAACCAGTTGTCTGTAGTTGGAGAAAGCATAAGGAAATCAACAAACAGGAACACTGTTGTTTTCATTAAATTTGGTATGGGCCATGCGGCAGGCACACAGATGGGCTTCAGTGCATTAACTATGTTCCCATTGCCAGCTTATGAAGCAAAGCTGTCTACTGAATCCGTATTCTACTCACCGAAGCATGGAAAGCTTTCGTTAGGTTCAAGAATGAGGGTAAGGTAGGTGTCTTCGAGTTCACATCGCTTACAGTGAAATCAGGAGATGAGGTAGTTGCGAAGGCATCAGACAAAGAGCCACAATTCGTTGGTGGCGATGAAATGTACACAACCCCATTTGATATAGGGATACCAAGCAAGAGGCTTGCAGAGAACTTAACTGTCATAGTGTATACTTCTTATGATGAGAGCCCAATGCTCTCGATAAGTACATAACAGCTACTGGCAAATATAGGCCACCTCTGGAGCTTCCTCTTAGCATTGAGGACGTGCAGGATGCCTCAAAGCTAGAAGTGGTTTCACTATCATATTACAAATTATCAAAAAAGTTTGGCATCAAAGTGAAGAACACTGGTAAAGTGACAGCTTTTGCTGATGCTGAACTTCCAGATGTCAGCATAGCTGGAATCACTAAAACCTTAAGATACGAGGGAGTAAAGGAAGTAGAGCCAGGAAAGTAAGTAAAACTGCTCATACCTGCAGACCTGACGGAATTGGAGATTAAAGTATTAGACAAACAGAGAGTTAAAGTGTTCTACGGAGAGAATGAAAACCTCCTATCAATAAGATAGACCGTGAGATGAAAGTCAACATTGGGGAAGTAGGTGGGATAACTGGTTTGATAACTGGCTCAGGTAGCTATGTTTTAGGTGCTGTTATTCTGGTCATAGCGATTGCTGCAATCTTCTTCTGGAAGGTTAAGAAAGAGGAGTAAGTGCACGTAGGGAACCATTACCTCTGGTTAAAAGAAGAACCCATTAGATTTGAAGTATGCGGTAGCTATAATGCTGGTGGAAGCTACAAGCACGTTGCACGCCAACCACACTGTTTATCCAACCAAACATGCTATACTCCCCCTTCCTCCCTATTGTTTTTTTACATCTTGACCTTCTAGATAGTTACTTCTGCTCTAAGAAGTCTTAGGGGAGTATCTTGTAATGGTCACTACCTAAGCTCAATATAGATAGTTATCAAACCACTTGATGGTTTTCACTGCTTCAGCTTGGATGGCACTTTCAGCTCGTAGTCATAAGTCCCATATTTTCCCACCGATATTCACCTTTCTCTCCTGCATGATTTCAAGCATGGCTGACTGGGTCTTTGGTGGTGCCCTGTTTATCTCATCTGCGAGTATGAAATTAGCAAACACTGGACCTTTAACTATGTAAAACTCACCAGTCTTTGGGTTATAAGCATTAACACCAGTTATGTCTGCAGGTAAAAGGTCTGGCACGAACTGGATTCTTTTGAAAGTCGACCCGGAGATAGTTCGGGAGATAGTTTCAACCAACGGGGATTTTGCAATTCCAGGCACCCCTTCCAAGAGAGCATGTGCATCCGAGAAAAGTGCTATAAGCACTTTATCAACTGTATTCCTCTGCCCAACAACAACCTTTTTTATCTCGGCTCTAACATCATCTATCTTCTTTCCATAATCTTTAATGGTCGTCTTGCTTAACCTATCTTCTGTTCCCTTGTCTTTTTGCTGCTCCTGAGGGGGCTGAGCCGAATCTCCATCCATGTTTTTACCTTATACCCTTCTTCAATTTAAATGTTTAGCTGTTACTCTCGTATAGGTGATACAAAGCACAAGGTATTTAGGCTTGAAATCCCAATATTGGTACAGGTGGTAAGATGGCAACCGAATTGATTTACCTGAATGATAGTTATGCCAGAGAGTTTGACGCGCGAGTCACGAAAAACATGGGTGAGTATGTTGTCCTCGACAGGACTGCGTTTTACCCTAAAGGGGGTGGCCAGCCAACAGATACTGGCTTTCTCAATGATATTCGTGTAACGCACGTACAGAAAAAGGGAGACGAGGTAAGGCACTTTCTGGAAACCCCTTTATCAGGGAGCACGAAAGAAGTGCATGGTGTCATCGACTGGGAACCAAGGTACGCGCGGATGAGGATGCATACTGCCCAACACCTGGTTTCTGCAATTGTGCTTGACGACTACAAAGCAACCACTGCTGGAAACCAGATTCATGAGGACAGGTCGCGCATTGATTTCAAGCCATGGAGACCCAGCCAAGAGGAACTAAAACTAGTAAAACAGAAGTTCGATGAATACGTTGAGAAAGCAATCCCTGTGAAAACCTACTTCACCACACGTGAGAGAGTCATGGAGGAGATAGACCCATTGAGAAGAAACCTTTTCAGCAGAGTGCCCGCCTTCGTGAAGGATATTCGAGTCGTGGAGATAGAGGGTGTTGACAAATGCCCTTGTGCGGGAACCCATGTCAAGAACACAAACGAGCTTGGTGAGCTTGTGGTTATCGAAACCAAAAGCAAGGGGGCAGAAACCACACGGTTGGAGTATACACTGAAAAAGTGATGACATGCCTGAGATAAAGAAACATATTGTGAGAGTGGGGAAATCTGAAATTCATTTATTTCCTGTAGAACACACCATGGATGACTACCAAAAAAGACGCTGGATAGGTATAAAACCAGTTCTGAAGAGAATAAGTCCAGACTTTGATGCCATAGCCCTCGAGGGTAAAACTGATGAAGGCTTTCGAGAAGAACTTGGGAGGGCATTATACAGCAAGAAGAAATTTAGGGAGCCTGAGGAAAAGCTAATACGCAAGAAAGTAGTGAAGGACAATATCAAACTTCTGGTTATTGATGCCATAAAGACAGAAGAGAGCGTCAGGGATAGAGAAACTGATAAGAAGGCGCTGTTTGCTTCCATCCAGATCCCAACACGTGGGAAGAGGGGCAAGTTAAGGGAGGATTGGAAAGTGGATTTCTCAGAGAAGGAATTCAGGGATGTGATGATGACAAGCAATCTCTTAAAGGCAATAAAAGCCATGGAAGAGCAAAAGGACGCTGTAAAAGTGGCTCTAATTGCGCATCCAGCCCATATAGTTTCAATAGAGAGATACTTAAAAAACCCAAAAGAATTCAAAAAATTAGAGAGTTGGGTGAAAAGCCTCACTAAAAAATATGGGACATCGAAGTGGGGTGAAGTTGCCATACTGCATCCAGAGAATGTGGATGCCGGGCCAGTGGCAAAGTTAGAGAGGGCTCTAAGTAAGGCGGTGAAAAAATGAAGCTAATATACCATGGGGCTGAAGCTGAGCTGTGGCTGGACACATACCTTGGAGAAAAAGTGGTGCACAAAAGACGCGTTCCAAAGCCTTACAAGCATCCCTCTCTTGACGAAAGTCTTAGAGCCAGCCGGACAAAGAATGAAGCTAGGATACTTTCAATGGCAAGGAGTGCTGTGCAGACACCACATGTCTACGGCTTAAGTGGGTACGAAATCACGATGGAGTTTGTAGATGGTGAACGTGTGAAAGAATTGTTTTACAGTGGGAAAACGCACGTAGCGCGTAGGATAGGCCATGACATACGCAAAATGCATGATATTGATATAATCCACAATGACTTAACCACCTCCAATATGATTCTCTCAGGAAGAGATTTATTCTTCATAGACTTTGGATTAGCAAGAGTGTCCAGTGAGCTTGAAGACAAAGCAATGGATCTTGTGGTGTTCAAGAAAATGTTATCATCAACCCATTATGATGTCTTTGATAGGATTTGGGGTAAAGTGCTTGATGGATATCATGCCGATGAGACTATCAAAAAGAGGATAGGTGAAATAGAAAAAAGAGCGAAGTATACGAGGTGAAAAATATGATTTTCGTGACCAGCAATACATACAAGTTCAAGGAAGCCCAGCAGATAATGAGCATCAAGCTAAAGCAAAGCCATATAAATGTCCCAGAGATTCAGTCGGATTCCATAACTGAGATAGCTGCAGAAAGCGCGAGATATGCTTACGAGCAACTAGGCGAGCCATGCTTCGTTGAGGACTCAGGATTGTTTATACATGAACTTCATGGCTTCCCGGGACCTTACTCAAAGTATGTGTATTACACGATAGGTCTTCATGGAGTACTGAAAATTATGGCTGGAAAGAGGAATAGGGGCGCGGAGTTCCGGTCTGCTGTAGCGTATGTGGACTCATCTGGCGTCAAAACATTCCTTGGAAGGGCTTATGGTGAACTAGCAGAAGAGCCACGTGGCTCTGGTGGATTTGGATACGACCCCATATTTATCCCCCTAAAAAACACAAAAACATTTGCGGAAGACCCTGAGTACAAAAACAAAGTCTCGCATAGGCAACACGCCCTAAAACAGCTGGCAGATTACCTATCGATTGGAGAAAAACCAAGCAAACATTTATAAAGCTCATGGCATCAAATAATAACACTTCCCTCTACGCCTTCGCACGGATCAACCTCATTTTCCAGTGATGAATATGGCTAGAATGCATGCAAGAAAAAAAGGAAAAAGTGGCTCTAGAAAGCCGCAAATGAAGAATCCCCCAAGGTGGGTAGATATGACTAAGAAGGACTGTGAAGAACTAGTCTTAAAGCTGGCTAGAGAAGGGAAAAGTGCAAGTGATATAGGACGTATTTTAAGAGATGTCCATGGTGTTCCAGATGTTAAATCCATAACTGGTAGAAGCGTGACAGGCATTCTAAAAGAGAACAAGTTAGCCCCAGATTTGCCAGAGGATTTCATGAATCTTATAAAAAAAGCTGTGAATCTGAGAAAGCACCTTGAAAAGAACACAAAGGACCTACACAACAAAAGGGGTTTGGCACTCATAGAATCAAAAATCAAGAGGCTACAGAAGCACTACAAAGAAAAGCACGTGCTACCGGAAGACTGGTACTACAACCCTGAAACAGCAGCACTGTTGGTGAAGTAATGCGGACCTATAGCATAAAAGCCACAATTGATAAAAAACAAATTAAAGGGCGATATGGGTTGTTGGAACTCATAGGAAAACTTGAGAGAGTGGTAAAATGGCAAGGAAAAGGAAAAAGAAAGTAGATACCTGGAAAGCCAAAAAATGGTATTCCATAGTTGCTCCAGGATGCTTCAACGAGAAGGAACTTGGCGAAACGCCGGTGGCAGAGGCAGAGTCTTTAGTGGGAAGGACCATAAAGATGAGTCTAGGGGAAATCACAGAGAAGAGGTCACAATACCAAACAAGCCTTATATTTCAAGTTTATAAAGTGGAAGGTAACAAAGCCTACACTGAGATTAGAGGCCATGAGATAAAGAGAGGATACATTGGAAGGCTTTCCAAAAGGATGCGTTCCGTAGTACGGACTATTTTTAATGTAGAGACTAAGGATAAGAAAATCGTCCAGATGCAGACAATCTGCTTGGCAAAGGTGAAGATGGATAGGGAGCAAAAGAAAGCTATCAGAGAAACTGTAATTGAGGTCGCAACCAAGGAAGCAAAGAAGACGAACCTTGATAAGTTCTTCCAGGAAGTAGTGTTTGGAAAGATATCAACAGAGATTTTCGCGAAAGTGAAGAAAATATTCCCTGTCATAAGGATGGAAATCACCAAAACCAAAGTAACAAGTGAAACCAATGATTGATTCTACCTTTGTGCTTGAAGCAATAATCCCCATCGTGATTGGCTTTTCAGCGTATTACCTAAAATCTCTGGATGCTGCTGGTTCACTGGTGGGAACGGCAATTGGCCTTGTGATACTTGCCAGAGGGTTTGAATGGTTCATAGTTTTCCTAACGTTTTTTGTATTGGGCATGATAGCAACCAATTATCGTGTGTCAGAGAAGCTAAAATACGGGCTTGGACAAAAACGAAGAGAAACTGAAAATGTGCTTGGAAATGGGCTTGCTGCCTTAATTTTTGCTCTAACTGGGAACGTGTATGGGTTTTTTGGTGCAGTGGCAGCCGCAACATCTGACACCATCTCTTCTGAGATAGGCATACTATCGAAGAAATCCCCTGTATCCATCCTGAATTTCAAGACTAAAGTAAAAAGAGGCTCAAATGGGGGCGTAACAAACCTTGGCAACTTGTTTATGTTTCTTGGATCGGGATTAATCGGGATACTTGGTCTGTTGCTATTCAATAATTTCTTGCTTTTCTGGGTTGGCTTCTGGTCTGGCATATTTGGGTGTATAGTTGATTCTATACTGGGCGCAACCCTCGAGAACAAAAAAATCATAGGCAACAGCACAGTAAATTTCCTGTCAACTCTGATTGGCGGTAGCTTTGCATTCCTACTGTCCATTTTGTTCCAATTGCCATAGTGCATAAAGAAAAACTTATAAAAGAGACACGTGTTAGTCTACCAGTGGTAGCTATGGAACGGATTAAAACACACATCACCGGACTGGACAACATAATCGAAGGTGGCTTCCCGAAGGGAAGCAGCATCCTGCTAAAAGGCAAACCAGGAACAGGAAAAACCATATTTGGTCTTCAGTTCCTATACAATGGATGTGTAGAAGGGAATGAAGCAGGAATGCTCATCCAGATAGAGGAATTTGATAAAACCCTGGAATGGTACGCTAACATCTTTGGGTGGGACCTTGGTGGATGCCAGGGAAAGGGGAGATTGGCAATTTTCTCTTTCAAGCCCAAAAGTTATGAAAAGTTCCACCCAGCTAAGCTGGAGGGAGAGTTCCTCGGAAAGCTTGGCAACATAATTGAATCGATGAAAGTAAGCAGGATAGTACTTGACTCAATAACACCAATGGAAATCGCACTTAACAGCTCTGCGGACTATAGAAGGAGTTTCTATGAAACTGTTGATTTTCTCAAGGGAAGTGGGGCAACAAGCTTAGTAATCTGCGATGAGAAGCAAGAGGACCTGTTTGACGCGGAAGAGCATATTTGTGATGGTGTGATAAAGTTACGCCAGGCTGAGGATGGGAAACAAAAAGAGCTTAGGGTAACAAAAATGGCCGCCACAAATTTCTCTGCAAAGTGGTACCCTGTTACAATAAATTCCAAGTTGGGGTTCACTGTAAAGCCATTTGTTTAGATACTTTTTTTAAATGTATGGAGTATAAAATAACTGATAGCCCCGTGGTGTAGCGGCCAGTTCGCGCCTAGGTGCGAATCCGCAAAATCATACTGGCCTTTGGAGCCAGTGACAGCGGTTCGAAAAAGGGTTGCACCTCTTTACGCCTGCAGGGATTGCTCCGCAATCCTTCTGTATAAACAAACTGCCTTGTAAACAGGGTTGCTAAAGGAGTAGGATAAGAGAGGGCGGCATCTGATGCAGCTGCACAAACCTTTGTATTAACATCGGTGCACCCTTTTAGGGAGAAACTCCGCTCGGGGCTACTACTTTCTTGTGCGCTTCTTTATGGTAGTCCCATCCAGTTTTAATATAAGTAGGTAAATCCCAAGAACCAGCAAAACACTCAGCATCCAGAAGGTGTTATGCAAAACCTCAATCAGCTCACCACCCAAAGAAAGTGTTGCAGTGACCCTAAACACATTCCATAAAATCGCCAGCGGAAAGAATGCCGTTATATAAGTTAGCTTTCGCTTCTCCTTTTTCATGGGTGTTGCATACAGCAACCCTGCAAATATCGAAAAAGAAACAACACCTGTGCAGGATGTTATTATAGTAAAGCTAGAGCCACCAAGAGTTATCGTCAGCCCAGAAAGAGAAACAGGCAAGCTTAACATGGCAAGTAGCATAAAAGAAGAAACAGCGACAAACTGCCGTAAAGGCAATAACAAACCAAAGAATAGGTCAACAGCGTGGAAGAACAAATAAAGTATTGAGAACACAAGAAAAAATTTACCAAGAAACTCCTTCATACTTACCATGGAACTCCCTTTAACTGTAATTTGAAAGCTACATAATTAGATGCTATGTGTATGAAAGGTGTCACAACTAAGATAGTTAGCACCATCAGCAAGCTAGGCAAGACCACAAAATCTTTGAATATGTAAACCATCAGGAGCGCGCCAAATATGAAATCCCATTGGTCAAGTAGTGGCGTTGCCTGACCGCGCTTTAAGTCAAACCTGCGCTTCACAAAAGACCCAAGGGAGTCACCAAACATAGCGCCAAAGGCCAATAACAAAGCTAATGATACACCCTCCATTGAGAAACCCCCAAAATTGGGATACCCAAAAAGAGATTGGACAACGCCCGCCAAAAAGCCAAATAAAACTCCGGAAAAAAAACCTATTAGTGTCTTGCCTTTGCCAAGAAAGGGCCGCCCATCCAAAAACTTAACCCCATGGTCTAGTGGATATTTCCCATGTATCACCACTGCTGAGGCGTTTGCAACGTAAGCAGGCAGGATATACCATAAAGACCAGATTAAAAGGTCTAAAATCATAACTAGCTTTTTGTAGAAACTAGTTTAAATTCTTGGTGTGGCTTCCCTATTTTCCCAGTTTCATGCTTCCTGGCCTGCTGTTTCAGCCTAAGTTCTGGAGACACCTCTGGGTCCTCCTTGGTACCGAGAACTTCCAGAACATATTTCTTTGGCTTAAGGCCTAATTTCTCCATCAGAAGCCTTTCTCTAAGCGTTGTTTTTCTTATTTTTCCTTTAACCGTGCCATTAAAATGTATTGTTTTGTGGAAGGACGCATCCATCAGGGAGTCGTTGTGATGTTCCTTCATTTTATAGTGTTGTATTGCCTTCAAAAAACTTTTATGATTCTTTAATGAGCTCAAGTCTATAATCTCTGCTGGTAGCCCACCCTCTCTCTTAAGTTTTTTGAAGAGTACTTTCAGGTCCTTAACCTTCTTGAGCCAGGGTAGTTTTATTTTGCCTTTCTCCTCCAGACCCCGCAGAAATTTTTTGGTGTAGTCCAGCTCACCATCCGCTGAGGGTATAATATCAGCTGACATTTTGTAGTTGTATCGCCTCAGGGCAATCAGGTTATCCAATGGCCGCCCATCCTCTGCGTGGATTGCATACGGTGTGAAAACTGTCACTGGAACAGCCTCGCTTCCGGGGGAGGTTACTATTGGCTCGTTTGATAGGAAAAGTCTGGGCTTCCCAACCTTCTCCACCAGAGAACCTTTGTTTTCCAGAACGCCCTCTATTGACACTCTTATCTTATTCTTGTGCAGCCAGCTTAACTTCTTCTCGTTGTTAAGCTCACTTGGCATAAGCGAGATTTCCCTTATCCTCCCGCCGTTATCAGCAAAAATCTTCCCAATGCTTGGCAAATCAAAGCCTAGCCTACGAATGCCACTAAATAAGTCACCTTTATGCTCTTTTGGTCTCCTTGGCCCTCTTGGTTTCTTCCTGGGTGGCATGCTCTTGTTTTGTATCAGCTAATCTATTTAAATATTATACATTTAGTAACCTTACAGTAGTTACAAAATCATTTAAGGATAACCCGCACAAACTATTGTGAGGGGAAAATATGAAATTTAAAGACACGTGTCCGATATGCTTTACAGAATCTGGCTATTCTGTTCCATTGAAGTACCTGGGGAATGGGATATACCAGTGCCAAAGGGATGAATCCCACAAATTCAAAAGAGATGAGAACGGCTTCTGGAAGAAAGTCATATGAAGGCAATAGTATTCTCAAAGAAAGATACCGCAGGGAAGAACATCGCCAAAGCACTCATCCAAAAAGGCTTTCACGAAAACGGGAAAACCTTCAGTGGCTCCCCCATCTACGAGAACAAGGACCTGCTGCTTTTCTCCATTGAAGAAGAGGCTATATTTGGCGACAGCCTAAACGATTTCATCATGGAATATAACCCAGAGCTGCTTGTTGTTGCCTCAAAACACAAGTCAGAAAGTGGCAGACCTACTTTAAGTGTGCACCCAACAGGCAACTATCACGAAGCAAAGTACGGGGGAGAGCCAAAAACACTTCAAGCAACAAATGCAAACGCTATGAGAAATGTCTTTTTGTATCTACTGAACGAAACGCCAAAGGGATATGAATTATCCCTTGAGGCAACGCACCATGGGCCTACAGATATCAGAGTGCCCTTATTTTTTGCTGAGGTTGGGTCAACAGAAAAGCAATGGCAAGATTTAGAAGCTGCTGATTTCCTGGCTGAGGCCATACTAAATGGCCTAGAAAGTAAAGAGGAGGCAGAGGCAGTCATTGGTTTTGGTGGAGGGCATTACTGCCCAACATTCACAAAAATGGAAAGTGAGGTAGCATTTGGTCACATCTGCCCAAAGTACTCAGTTGACTTTATAGATGTAGCCTTGGTGAAACAGATGGTAGAGCAAACAACCGATGGTGTTAAACATGCAATACTTGATGAGAAAGGTCTGAAAGGCCGCCACAAAACATTGATAAAGGATATCTTAGACGAAGTTGGTGTTGATTACTAAGGGGGATTTTCCATCAAAGCCATAATACAAGAGATTGAAAGTTCAGCTAAAAAACTTCTGGGAGAGGACTACCTTCATGGCTGGGAGCACACACAGAGGGTTAGAAGGTTAAGTGTCAGGATAGGCAAAGTTGAAGGAGCGAACCTAGAAGTGCTTGAGATTGCAGCCCTACTACATGACGTGGCGAGAGGCCATGAGAACTCAAACCTGCATCACGCAGTAAAAGGAGCTGAAATTGCAAGAGAACTGCTGACTGCCAGAGGCTACCATAAGGTTAATGAAGTTATCCATTGCATTGAAGCCCATAGCTTCTCTGGTGGTGTGGAACCAAAAACGCTTGAGGCAAAAATAATCCAGGACGCCGACCGGCTAGATGCCATAGGCGCTATAGGGATTGCAAGATGTTTTGAATACCATGGGAAGTATGGGGGAGAGCCAATAGCACACTTTCAAGAAAAGCTCCTAAAGCTGAAAGACCTAATGCACACAGAAACCGCAAGAAGACTTGCTGAAGAAAGGCATAGGTTTATGGTAGAATTTCTAGACCGACTTGATAGAGAGGAAAAAGGGCTGTTATAGTCTTACACACATAACTCATTATAAACCAGAAAAACAAAAAATAAGAAAAGCGCAGGGGTTCCGGAGCGGTCAAAGGTCTTCTTGCATCAGCAGGAGAATCGCGCAAACGGGCAAGGTTCAGGGCCTTGTGGCTTAGTGCCTCCGCGAGTTCAAAATAAGGGGCACCTACGGTTCCCCCTTATAAGCCCCTTCCCTTAATGGGATGGAAAGCAGTAAGGGTGTTAGGCGTTCCTTATAAGCCCCCTCCCTTAATGGGATGGAAAGCAGTAAGGGTGTTAGGCGTTCCTTATAAGCCCCCTCCCTTAAGGGGGGTGGAGACTCTCGCCCCCTGCACCACAAGATTTTAATAGCAGGTATTTTAAACGCTAGCAGGCACAATTACAGTTAATGCAATCGAGACATGTTTGGATTGTAGCCGTCCTATTGGTACTCCTATCTATAAGCATGGCTGTCTTTGCTTATTATGAGATACCTGGGGATAGGATAGCTTCCCACTGGAACGCCCAAGGGGAAGTGAATGGGTATATGAGCAAGCTGTGGGGTCTGTCACTATTCCCAATCGGCTTAGCCGTTATCTGCTTGATTTTCTTGATAATTCCCAGAGTAGACCCCCTGAAAAGAAACATCAAAAAATTCAGGAATTACTATGATTTATTCTTGATTGTAACGCTGTTATTCCTTCTTTACATACAAGGGCTTACTACAGCATGGAACATTGGCTTTGCCTATGACATGACTTTTGCAATAGTGCCAGCCACTTCTGTTCTGTTTTATGTAACTGGTGTTCTTATGGAACACGCCAAGCGCAACTGGTTTGTTGGCATTAGAACCCCATGGACCTTAAGCAGTAATGTTGTATGGCGCGAAACTCACAAAGCAGGAGGCAAGTGGTTCAAGATCCTTGCTGTATATATGCTTTCACTCTTGCTGCTCGGAAATGTTCTAAAGGATTATTTCATCATACTGTTTTTGGTGCCTACACTCGGCGTTGCTTTTGGACTGTTCGTGTACTCCTATTGGTTATACTACAACCTGAAAAAGGACTAGGGTAAGTATGTTCCTTCCACGCTTTTTATCTCTCCTGTAATCCGCACATTCTCTGGTGTCTCCACACCCACCAATCCCCCAAGGACACACACAGCACCATTTAGGTAATCTATCTCTGTTTTCCTGCCAGCTTCAATATCCTGCAGCATCGAGCTCTTGTTCTTCCCCGTCATACGCGCAACTTGAATTGCCTTATCAAACACCAAACCTGGTTTTGCTCCAAGACCACTAACCAAAACGGCTTCCTCAACAAGTCGTCTCATCCTCCCCCTAAGTCCTTTGTCCTTAACCAGCTCACCGTTCCTTTTGCCCGTGACCGCACCAAGGGCATTAATGCCAACATTTACAAAGAACTTCTCCCATAGTAATCCACCGATATGTTTGACAAGCTTAACATGAAGTCCTCCCTTTTCAAGCTCTTTGGCAATTTTGCCTGAACTGTTAACATCATGTAGAAAGAGCACACCCTCAGCGGTGACTGTTGACTCTATGTCACTAATCCTAGTTGCAGCATATGTTGTGACTCCCCTTAGCGCCCCATCGATATGAAGCAGACCATTTTGGATAGCAACCACAGGTGTATGCGGATTGTACTCTCTGATGGTTTCAAAAGTTTTCAATGCATCGTACGCTTTTGTCGTAAGAATGAAAAAATCAACATCCTCTGCCTCAGCCAGTTTGACAGTTGCGTCAAACTTATCCTGCAAAGCAACAGCCTGCTCCTCCCGTCTACAAACCAGTAACACTTCTTGCCTTTTGCTTAGTATAGATGCAAACGCAAGCCCTAAAGCGCCAGCACCAACTATAGCAATCCTTGCCACTAACCCACCACTTTCTCCCATTTCTTAAGCTTAACTACTTTGGATAGAGTACTTCCACGCTTTATCTCTTCGCGAATCCTATTCTCCTGCTCACGCACATTCATAGCCCTGTTTGCTATCTCTTGAGCGCGCTCAGCTGGCACCACCACAACACCGCTATCATCGCCAATAACCCAGTCGCCGTTCCTGACCGTAAGACCATCACACTTTATCTCAGCACCAATCTCACCGAATCCTTTTGGCTCCCCTGCGTTCGGGACAAAATGCCTTGCAAAAACTGGGAAGCCCATCTGTAGGATATCCTCAACATCCCTAGCAGCTCCATCTATGACAACACCTGCTATGCCCTTTTTCCTGCAACTCCATGATGCTAATTCCCCCCAAACAGCATCTGAGCCACTACAGGCATCTATTACTATCACATCACCCTTCTTGGCTATGTCTATTGCTTCGACTGGCTTTGCCCAATCGCCATTGTAAGTCCTAACTGTGAGCGCCCTCCCAACCATTTTGTATCCAGTTTTCAATGGCCGTATGTTTGGCATCGCGCCCTTGCGATGCATGGCATCACTTATGTTGGATGTAGAAACCCTTGAAAAAACAGTGTAAAGCTCATCTCTTGAATACTTCTTGTATAACTCTGTTGGTATCGCCTTATGTTCTGATATGGCTTTTTTAAGTTTTTTAACCTCTTCAGTCACGTTGGCTGCCTTAGTTATGGCACCGCCAACTATAATTATGCTGGCTCCAGCTTCAACAGCAGCGGCCACGGTTTCTGTGTTTAGGCCACCTGCTGCAGCTACAGGGATGGTAACTGTTTTTGCTATCTTACGGACGGTGTCCAAAGGGTTCTCACCCTTCATTTGCTGGTCTATCCCAACATGTACACATATTGCATCAACCCCAAGGGCCTCGACTTCCTTAGAACGGTTGACCTTATCCTCAACACCAAGTACATCGACAACGACTTTTGAACCATATTTTTTTGCTGCCCTGACGGCCTCTGAAATTGTCCCATCATCTGATATACCGAGTATTATGCAAACCTGGGCGCCTGCCTTAGATGCCATCTCAACCTCAACACCACCAACATCTGCAGTTTTCAAGTCGGCAACTATAGTTTTATCTGGAAATTTCTTCTTCAAAGCCCGAACACTTTCCATGCCCTCGCTCTTTATCAAGAGTGTACCTGCCTCAATCCAGTCTACGCCACCAGCTACTGCTTCCTCGGCTATCTGCAAAGCTCTGTGTAAGTTCATCAAATCAAGAGCCAACTGCAAAACTGGTTTATCCATAAGACCTGCCCCGCCTTTCAGTTATCTTCGTCTTAGTATTAATAGGTTATATCGCTGTTAGACGAATTTTTCAGAGTAAAGATAATAACCAAGTGGGAAGAAAAATAAACCATGAAGATACCAAAAACCCACCCAAGATACAAATCTCTCCTCCAAAGAGAGAAACTGATAGAAGGTGTAGAGAATGGTGTTACTGCCACCGCAGGTCTGATTGCGCAGGGTAGGGGTGAAGCTTTTGATTACCTCATAGGGGAGAGAACAACCGAAAATGCAAGGAAAGCCATAAGAGCTGCAGTTGCCAAACTCCTACTGGCTAAGCACCCGGTTTTGTCCATAAATGGCAACGTTGCCATGCTTGCACCTGATGACTACATAAAACTAGGAGAAGTTTTAGACGCCCCAATCGAGATTAACCTGTTTTACAAAACACCAGAGCGCGTTGATGCTATAAAGGCCCTCCTGCACGAGCATGGTTGCAAGAACCTGCTCTTTGGGGATAACACCCGCATACCCACTGAATCTGCCAGGGGATTTGTTGATTCCCGCGGACAAGGCATAGCGGATGTTGTGCTCGTTCCGCTTGAAGACGGTGACAGGACAGAAGCCCTGAAGAAAGCAGGGAAGTTCGTCATTGCAATAGACCTAAATCCCCTCTCCCGAACAGCACGCAAAGCAGACATCACGATAGTAGACAACATAGTGCGCGCCCTGCCACTAATGATTAAATACGCTGAAGGTTACAAAAGCCGAGGAGTTCCAAACATAGAATTCAACAATAGAGAGAACCTCATGGGGGCAATCGCCTTAATAAAGGAGAGGCTTGCTGATGAAACAATTCTCGATTAAGTCTGTGAAGTCAAAATCCCTACTAGGCAAGAAAATAACACTCTGTATCAGCGGAAGTGTTGCCTGTGTCAGGGCTCCAGAATTAGCACGAGAGCTCATCCGACACGGAGCTGAAGTGGCTGCAGTAATGAGCGAAAGCGCGCAGAAACTTATAAGTCCGGACCTCCTACAATGGGCCACAGACAGAGAGGTTGTTTCCAAGCTTACAGGTAGGATAGAACATGTTAGGCTGGGGGCATACTCTGACATGGTTCTTGTCTGCCCAGCCACTGCAAATACCATATCTAAGATTTCCTGTGGCATAGATGACACACCAGTAACCAGCACTGTCAGCTGCGCACTTGGAGCGGGAGTTCCTGTGATGCTTGTGCCTGCAATGCACTCCAGTATGTATAACCATCCTATAGTTAAAGAAAATCTGGGAAAGCTGAAAAGCATAGGCGTAGCTGTCATAAACCCCCACATCGCTGAGGGGAAAGCCAAAATAGCTGAAAATGATGAGATAGTAAAGCGTGTCATCAGTACCTTGACGCCAAAAGACTTAGCTGGCCTGAAACTTGTGATAACTGGCGGACCGACCTATGAGCGCATCGATGCTTGTAGGGGGATAATAAACCAGAGCTCCGGCAAGATGTCCTGTGCAATAGCCGCCAATGCCTCAGCCAGAGGCGCGGAGGTAACGTTGGTGTATGGTCCAGCCAGAGAGGAACCTCCCTCAAATGTAAAATTGATTAAGGTTACTGGGGCAAGAGAGATGATTGAAAAAACCATGGATGCCATCAAAAGTGCAGATGCACTCATATCAGCAGCAGCAATAGCAGACTACTCACCAATCAGCGTTACAAACGGAAAGCTTGAGTCAAGAAAAGACTTAAAGCTTGAGCTCAAGAAAAACCCAAAGCTCGTCGCCCTTGCCAAAAAGAGATTCCCGGAGAAACTTGTTGTCGGCTTCAAGCTTGAGGAAACAATCAGAGAGGACAAGGCTCTTGAGTGTATCAAAGAGAGTGGGATAGACCTTATGGTTGCCAATTCAACAAAAACCATAGGTGCCAACAACGCTGAAGCTGTAATAATGGATGTTAAAACAAAAACGCGCGTAAATGGGACAAAAGCAGAGGTAGCAAAGGAAATACTGGATGCCCTAAAGAGTAAATGGAAGAAGCAAAAGTAGGGGAAGAGCCCAAAGAGTATAGGGACTACTCTCCCATCTGCTCTTTCACTATCTTATCAATCAGCTCAAGGAACTCATTCTTGTGCTTTGGGCTTATGCGCGCGCCTGCTGCTATGTTGTGGCCACCGCCTTCTCCACCAACTACCTCACAAGCCTGTTTCATAGCCTTCCCAAGATGCAGCCCCTTGTTGACTAACATCCAGTTAGCCCTGCCAGAAACTTTAAGCATACCTTCCTCATCTATTGCAAGCGCGATTATTGGTTTTCCCTGACCTGCAACCTTGCTGCCATACAGCATTCCAGCAATCACACCAACTAGGGTGTCTTTGATGTGCGTTCCAGCATCCAGGATATAAATGTGCTCCATCTCATCCAAACCTTTCTCTTTGGCAAACTCTATCCCATCACGGAGCATTCTCCTGTGCTTCTGCAACAACAACTCTGCTCTGTGATAATATTCACCCCTATCACCCATGCAAACTTTTATCCCAATAAGCCCCTCCTCATGCCTACCACAAGCATTAAGGAGTGTTGCATATTCGCGCGCATCTCTTAGGGGTGTCTTAGGTTGCTCTTTAAGAAGCTCATAAACCTCTCCCACAAGATTTCTCAAGAGGAATTCTGGAATAAAATTCTTCTTCCCAA
>JAGHAM010000024.1 GCA_021161465.1 Candidatus Iainarchaeum sp.
GTGCATCTGGTTTGCATGGACATTTTTTAATTAGTCCCATACTCACATCTGTCTCAGTGCTGTTTTTGGATATCTCCCCACTACAAGTTAGGTTCCATTCTTCACCATATCTAGTGCAGTTATCCTTACATGACCATAACCACACTGTGTTATTGCAGTGCCCCTCAAGGCAGGCACAGCTTGACTCTTCATGCTTGTAGTTGTTTGTTGGTGGGCTAATTGGGCATAAGGCACAGGCACAAGAAGGTTCTCCATTCCAGCAAAGTCCAGTTTCGCATCCTCCTTTTGGAGGTATACATTCAGATGTGACTTGGGGAATTAACAATAACACAAATGAAATGACAAGTAATAAATGTAGTTTATTCCTCATCTTCACCACCCTCCCAGTTTAGGGAAACGAGTTTACCGTGGTACGTATTCTCATACTTTTTTAGTTCCATACTCTCTTTGAATCTCTTTGTATGGGTGTACTCCTCAATTTTTCCTATCCCATCGCAATATATGATATACCCCTCTTGGATTAGACCTGCTACTGTTGCATTTGGAGAGCTAGTATAATTTCTCTCTAGCCAGTTGACGTATGGAGAAAAGTCACGATAGCTCTTACCCTCTCCAAGTTCTTCTCTAGACATAGATCTATCAAATATGTGATAATATAATATTGGTGTCTCTGATTGATACTCTATTCTGGCACATAACCTACTCTTGCCAAACAGTTCCTTTTCGAATGTATCTGTACACTTATAGTGGGTTATCTTCCTTAAAACTTTGCCAATATAGGTGTTATCCGAGATGCATTTTATAGTAGGTATCTTGCAATCTTCATCTGAACCAATAATTAATGATTTTATTTCAGTGGTTTTATTGTAGCTTTTACCCTTATAAAGCGGAAAGTCAAAGTCGGAGAGGGGTGGAGTGTAGTATATAATAACTTGTTTCCCCTTTAGATCTAATCTTTCTTTTGTTTCATACGGTATTACCCATTCTTTCTCCAGAAGAATTCTGCTCTCTTCCTCTTTCACGATTTCTGCATTTTCATCTGTAGTTATATAGCGTGTATAACTGGCTCTTGGGTCTGGTTTGCTGCCATTACTGGAATAAAATAACACAGTTTCCTTCTCCTTGTTTGGGGCAAGGACTTCAATGGTCTTCACTACCCTCCAGTTACCATCATTGCTTTCGTAGATTAGTTTGGCACCTACAGGCAATTTTACTCTATTCACGGTTGTTGGACCTTTGGATACTAGTAAGAACCAGATTAACCCCGCAATTACAGCGATTACAATGAGAACTGCAAGGGCTACTCTTGTCTTCCTGTTTGAAGTCTTCCATCTCACACGGTTTTTTCCCTTTTCTTCTACTATCTTCATCAGCTCCTAACAGTTATTACATTTTGATGCGACTACGTGTATGGTGTTGGCATGCATCTCAGGTAGGCTAATGGTTATAGTTGAGTTGTCTACCCTGACAACATCAAGTGTCTGCAGCTGGTTTAGGTTTATGTAGAATGGGACCTCCTCCCCACTGCCTGTTTTGTGGCTGGTTGAATTGGAGGAGTACCAGCTACTGTACCCACAGCTGCTATTTAGGGCTTGCTCGTGATTCACATTATATGGTAAGTCAGTTAACTCAGTATAATTTGCATATGGTTGGCTCATCACTTCTATCGTTGTACTGTTCTTTGAATAGTAACGGAGTTCCACTGCAGTCACAGTTATATTCCCAGCTGGTTCATTAGTGCTTAAGGTTGGGGTGTACTCAAACATACCAGCAGCGTCCAGCGCCCCAGTGGTTCCTTCTGTGTCATAGTTAGCTGCGGTTGCCATCTTGCTCTCTCTTGTGAATGTTACTCTCACAGGCACGTTTACTGGATTCCCATCTGCATCTTTAACGGTTACTACTACCTTTATTGGTTCTCCCCTTAGGAAGTGCTTCCTTGGCACCCAACCTGAACCTTCACCTTCGGTTCCAAGATTTACCTGCAACTGATTGACATGGATAATCTTGCTCTTCTGCTCACTCGTGTTGGTATCGGTTATGTTAAGTGTCCAGTTGCCACCCTCATCAGCCACGAAGCTCCCAGTAGCATAATAATTTTGCAGTTTATGGTTTTGTGTATCCTTGAGTGTGCTGCCAAGCCATGCGCTGAAATTAACTACATCATCACTCCACCCGGTGATTTTGTAGTAGACTGTATCATTAATGTTGAAAGTGTCGGACTCTGTTGTATAATCAGAGTCGGAATAAGTCTTTATATCAAAGGCAATGGTATAAGAGTGGGCAAATGCCACAGTCACGTTCCCTTTTCTCCCGGTTAGATTTAAGCTACAGTTGAGGATGAAAGTTGGGTACTGGCTTGGATAGCTGCCATTTTCAGTTTCAGTGCAACTGGTGTTGAGTTGGAACCCACGTTCACTGGTTTCATTCTGGAATATCGGCACATATGTGGTCACATTTTTGCCTGTGAATGGCTTCTCCTCGAGTATCTTCATCATCTCACTTTCTATCTGGGTAGCTATCTTGGTTGCCTGGTCAGATGGTGTTTTGGCCTCCTTGGAGGTTCTGCCCGTTTCCACAGCATAGTAAGCAAGACCAACTATTATGACAATCATAAAGACTAGGATTATCAGAAAGAATTGTGCTCTCCTACCCATACCTTTTTTTCCTAGTACCACACCTGCACCTCCGCTTTTACTTTAGTATCACCCTTGGCAAGCAGGCAGGATGACGTTATCACAGATGCTTTTTCAGGCAAGGGGTTCCCTACAATCTGCATAATCGATCCATCAGTGACATTGATTGTCACTAACCTGTGCCTTAACTCTGGTGGGGAAACATAATTCATAGTATCATTTATCTCATTTAGAGAGCCATTCAGCAGTATGGTTTGCCTGTCCTTCTCAGAGTTGCATATCATGGTTTTCATATCCGTGGCATACCTATCTAATATTTGAAGATTTTCCTTGAAGACCGTAGTGGGTGTTATGCTTTGTGTTACTGTTGTTACCAGTGCAAACAGGATGACCAAAACTAGAACTAGCTCAAGAATTCTGCTAAATGCCCTATCACTTAGTTTTAAGCAGCCCATGCTTCTAGCACACCCGGCTTATATGAGTTATTCTCGAAGTAGATGTATATAAATCTTTTTATGATAACACCTTTTTTTGGCGGGTTGTTGCACGCCCACTCACCATACTGGCTTGTTACCTTGAACCCAAAGCTCATCCCAGTGAGCACACCCGGTTTGAGGGCTTCACAATCTGTGGAGTTAGAGTAATCAAGCTTCTTCTTATCAACTATATTAAGATGGGTTCTCCCATTGCCATAATATGCGAGCCCGAAATCCGAAGGATTTGTTTCCCAGTTTGGCGGCTCGCCTGGGTTTTTTATTATGTATCCGGAGTAAAATTGAATTATTGGCTGCCTTGTGTCTTCCCGGATGGGTTCGCTTGTGAACATCTCTGATACCTGGAGAAAGATGTACCAAAATGCAATTAGGAACAAGGTGACTGCTATCACAAACTCAAATCCCGTTGATGCTCGTTTCATTTACTTACTCACCCTCTGCAGTTGTGAACTCAATCCTGTACTTCTCTCCAGTGAACCTGACTTTGTATTTCACGGATGTTGACTCTGCTACCTTAACTTTGTCAGCTGATACTGTTATCTTCCCTTCAGTGCATGGTATGCACTGGCCAGGTACCGCGAAGAATTCTATTTCTTCGGCCCTCACATCCTTGTGCGTGGGGTAATCCCTTTCTTTCGCAAGCTCGCGTACCTTTTGTGCAAGCATTTTATTGTCAAAGGAGCTCGCCAGGTAAGTCATAGTTTCGTAACTCTCTGCTGATGCACCTTTTGTGTGTGGCATCTCAAGTACGGACTCTGCCATTTTGTTTATGGCAGGGGTTGGTGGCACCAGCTGGAATGCAAGCACAGTTATTAGGACTAGCACTATGGAGTGCTTTATTCCTGCTGTAATCCTACCTTCGCCCATGTCACCTGAGATTAAACCAGCGAAGAAGGCTTCTATCAGAGTGACATGGAACAAAAGAGTCCTGAACTCATATTCAGTTATGCCTCCACCGGTTGAACCGCCAAGGAACTTACCGGATGCCTGGATTTTAGGCACCTGTGGAACAAACGAAAACATGAGCATTATTATGATAAGCAAAAGCAGCAGATAGATGGCGTATATGGTTATTGTATAAACTGAAAGCTTGCTTTTGCGCTCCTTCTCAATTTCCTTGAGCTTCCTTAGGTCAGCAGCGACAGTTTCAAGGACACTTGTTACCTCCCCACCACTCTCCTGTGCTTCAACTATTATGGAAACCGCCCTGTTGATTACGTGGCTTCCAGTCCTCTTGGCGAATTTCTCAAGGGATTTCTGGAAAGGTATCCCCCACGAAAGCTCAAGTGCTATCTTCCTGACTTCCATACTCAGCTTCCCGTAATCATTTTTAGTTGTTGACTGTATTGCCCTATTCAATGGCATCCCAGAGCGCTTGAACTCGGCTATGTCTCTCAGGAAATTTGGGAATTGCTCTTCATAGCTCTCAATCCTTTCTTGCTTGAAGTAAAGGTATACTGCAATCGGCATTGATATTGCGAAAAAAATCAAGGTTATTATCACTGCTATGTTTATGCTAGGTGCTGTTAGTGCAATCCCCACCACCAACAGTGACAGAAATACTGAAACAGCCATCGGCTTCCAGTAGTTCTTTTGTAATTCCCTTTTCGCTATCGCCGTCAGGGTTAATTTTGCACCGGTTTTACTATCTTTGGTCTCTATACCCAGCCATTCCAGAAGGCTTTTCAAAGTGCTTGGCTTCTTTTTCATCTGTTACACTCCTGAAGGTTTTGTTGTTTCTATTATCAATATAAACGCTATCGATGCAATTGGAATAAGGAAGTAGGTGGTCACTTTCAGCACCAGGCCAGTTGGCAATGGCAATCCACCTATTATCCCCATCATAGCAACAAGCACGAAGATTACTACCACACCAGCCACAAAGACAGTAGAGTATATCTCAGCGAGCATTGATAGTGTTTCAATGTATTTAGCCTCGACACGGCGCTCATCTTCTATAAGGGTTTTTGCTCTAAGCAGTAGCATCTGCCTAAGGTCGCCTCCACTTCTTATTACAGCAACTATGCTCCACAGGAGGTCTCTGAAAGTGTTTGATGGCGTCCTTTGTGCCTCCTTCGAAACTGCACTTATGGTGTCATACCCAAGCACAGATATGTCCCGATATATCTCCCTGCAGGTTTTTGAGACTTCCCCATACTCCTTGAATTCTCCAATCATCTTGAAAATCACATGAGGTGGCACACCAGTGCCTGCTATGGTTGCCATATGCATAGCTGCAAATGGTATGTGCTTATCCAGGGCATTCTTCAGGGAATCTACTTTGTATGCAGGATAAGCTGAATAAAGGGCAAATATGGCAGCGAAGATAAGTGCTGCAATAACAACTGTGAGCATAACTGTGATAAGGATATCGATATGTGCAAATGTTACCAGGTAAAGCAAGCCAATCAGCGTCAGCCCAGGAACAAGTATGGCTGATGTAAGCAGGAATGAAGCAACATACTCCTCAATGTTTACCTTCATCCTTGCTTTTTCAAGTGATATCTTTATATGTGAAAAGTATGGCAGGAGTTTGGGCACTATCGGCTGGAAAATGGAATATGCAAGGACGCTATATTTTTCAGTAAATATCAATTACCTACCACCTCACGTAATCTTCTTTAACAGCCCCTCTGGGTCAGAGTAGTATCTTTGTATTATCCTTCCAACATCTTTGTAGTATCTGATATTCTCCTTTAACATCCACTCAAGAACCTTCACCCTCCTTTGTATCTCTTTCCAGACCTCACTTTCCGGGATGCCTTTTTCTTTTATTATCTCCTCAAGGACATACGACTTGTCTGATGAGAATTTGAAGGTTTCATCAGCAGGGTTCCATTCGAAAAGCGTGTTGGTTATTGGCTCCTGCTCGTGCGTTAAGCCTACAACTTCAACTATCTGCTTTGCCCTTCTGACTTCAACACCCTTGACTTTTGCCCTTGCCAAGATAATCATTATATCCAGATGCTGTAACAGCCCTGGTGATAAGTTTATTGGTGGAGTTTGCAGCCTGTGGATGACAGAGTCAACGGAGTCACCGTGGATAGTTGCCATCCCAGCGTGGCCAGTGTTGTGTAACATTATTCCACCAAATCCACCTATGAAATTCTCTGTTGTAGGTACACACAAGTCATATACAGGTTCAGGAGTTTTAAGTTTGATTTCTCTTATTGATTTTATTGGGTCACAATACACGTCACCATGAACCCGTGGATTTGGCCTTCCAACTCTAACTAATTTAGGTTTCTTGTTCACAGGTTTGACGTATCTCATGAATTCTTTCATCTCCTCCTCCCTGTAAAATTCTATTCGGTGGATATCCTGATTTTTATAGCAGTGTGCAACTATCCCATATGACAATAGCAGGTACATCAAATCATCAGCTAGTTGTCTTGATTTTGTGCTGTACTGGAAGTTGTCAGGACCAAGGTAACCATCACCAGCGTATAATCCACTTAGGAATTCACCAATCCTTTCCTTTGACAATCCAAAGATGAAATCCGGGACTCTCTTGTTTGAGGAACCTACGCCACATAGCTGTTTCAAGAACTCAAATAATACCTTATGGCTGGTAGAGAGTTCTTTGCTCTTCCCATAACCATGCACTTCACGTTCTCTTGGCGCTTTACCTGTCACAGCTCTGATGCATTTTCTCATATCTTCAAGAACTCTCTTATCCCCATTGTAAAGCTGTATTGAATTGTTTTTCTTTGCTGTATTCAGTGAGCCTTCCGAAATGTAATACCCAATTAATCTCAATAGTTCATCAGTTACTTTTAGTTTTGCAGGGAGCCTTTCGCTTTTTCTATCGAATTTTACGGATATCTTATCCAAGCTGTTATGGACTCCGGCAGTTGCAAGGAGTTTATGATAGCTTTCTGCGTGTAGCGCGGACATGTTTTTGCCATAGTAGTCAGAGATAGTCTTAACGCCACATAGTTCACCAGCCTCTTTCCATCCAAGGATTTCCACAGCTTTTCTGATGTAGTTTGGTGCAACCACTCTGATGCCTTTTAGAAGTCTTGTCAAGTCCAACCACTTGACATTGGCGTATCCGCTTGGTATCTTCCTTGGCACTATTATCTTGCTACCTGTTTTCAGGGTTTTAACTTCAGCTTCAGTTATCTTTCCGTCCTTCATGACGAAAACTGAGTGGTCTCCTGTTAACTGTATCCTCCTCCCAGTTGACGTTACAATTTCATACAGTTTTTCCCTTGGAGGATGTTGGACACATGCTCTCAGAGGGAGTAGCTTGACCTGCCCAGTCTTTGGGTCTATGGTTGTTGCTTTGTAGCCGTCAAGCTTCTTTCCTATAAGGTTTGATATTGGCTCTCTGATGGTGTGGCCTTCCTTATCCACAAGCAGGACTTTTTCATTTCCACGTATAGAGGCCATTCCCTGGAATAGCACGTATGCTTCCTTGCCCCTGACTTCTCCCACTATTATCTCGTCAGGCCTTTCCCTTAAAGCTGCGCGCAGAAGGTCATACATGGTTACCTCTCCCTGCTTCCTTCCGGTTATGTCTTCCCTGCCAAAACCGCTTCTGACAACCTTCTGAACCCAGTGCTCGTGTGGGAGCCTAACTTCAGGTGTGTCCTCTATGCTGACTATCTTGGCGTCGGCTGGAAGGAACATCGACAGCGAGCCTAACAGGCAGGTCTTGCCTGTGGCAGTTCCACCAGCTACAAGTATAGAATGGTTGTATTCTATTGCAAGCCAGAGGTATGCAGCTATCAGTGGGGGCAGTGTCCCAAATTTCATTATATCGGTTATCGTCAGTGGGTCTTTCGTGAATTTCCTGATAGTGAATGTAGACCCATGCATGGCTATGTCCATATGCGAGGAGAATGTGGCCTGAACCCTCGAGCCATCCGGAAGCGCGCCGTCAAGCAGAGGCTCTGCAACTGATATGTGCCTCCCGCACCTCTGGGCCAGCCTTATGACGAATTCATTCAGCCTTTCCCCATCGGTGAAGCTTATGTTAGTTGGCAGTGAGCCATACTTCCTGTGGTAAACGTAGATAGGTATCCCAACACCATCGCATGAGATGTCCTCAAGATTGGCATCGTGCATCAGTGGCTCTATCTCCCCAAGCCCAAGGAAGTCCCTGAAGACGTAATAAAGTATCTCATCGTACTGGTCTTTTGTCAGGTGGATTCCATAATCCTTCATGACAACGTCCACTTTCTCTTTAAGCGACTTTTTTATCAGCTTTGGTTCCTTTACCTCAAATAGGTTGATGTCAAGCAGGTCTATTGCCCTCTCTTTTATTAGTGTGAGCTGCCGCTTTTGCTCTTCAGTCACAAAAGGCTCCAGCACATAGTATTCAAGTCTCGCCCTGGCTGGGTTCCATTTCAGGTTTGCCATAGAAAACGGCTTTATCAGGTAGTACTTCTCGTCAACCTGCGTGAACTCTGGTGGCTTCCAGGCCGATGACATAGTCTTCAGGTATTGTGTTGGTATTTTGTGGGCTTTTACCGGGGCGTTCCTTAGCTCGCTTGCTTCCCTCTCTATCTCAGGAGCTTCTGTTGCTGATATATCCATTGGAGTTGACTCTTTCATTGGGGTGGTTGAAACCATGGAGAAGTCAAGGACCTCTGGCGGCTTTACATCCACAGTCCTCTTAACCGTTAGTTCTCCACTTGATGACACTTTTTCAATCTCTCTTTGTTGTGTCTCCGACTCTTTCTTGATGGTGTCTAAGCCCCGCTCACGCTCCCGTATTCTCTCGGCAGCTTTCCTGAGTAATCTCCTCGATAGTGCCATTTTCATCAGCAGGTTACGTTGATATGGTATTTAGTGTCTCTGGATATTGTCAAGCATAGCTTTGGGGGGTAGCTTATGCGCGAGTTTACTTCAACTTCAGTTGAATTCAAGTAGAGGGGATACCTTGTTGTTATCTTCCATTGTGTAGCTTTTACGGTTACGAAAAGCCCGCCATTTACACTCTCAATTGTTACAGCATAGGGCTGTGTTGTGGACTCTCGAAATACTGGTAGCCTGATAGTCTTCTTTACAGTCTGGTTAGGCTGTATGTTCTCCATGGTGCCCAGTATTTGTCCGCCTATATACCTGGCTGTTATGGTAATGGTCTTTTCCTGTTCCCCTTTTTTCATCGAGTCAGCCATGTTCAGGACGGCGTAAGATAAACCAACTATAAGAATAAAGCCAACAGCAGTTCTAGCAACAAACCCAACGCTTAGCTGCCCTCTTAGCATACAGAAACCTCCACCTTTGGCTTGCTGGTACTGTGGTTATAACCAATCTTCCTTAGCGTTACAGTGGCTCTTGGGCCACCCCTGCCAGCGCACTCAGGGTCTTTGACTATGTCCACATTATCAAAGCAAACAACTATCTCGACCCTCTGGCTTTGCCCACCCGTGCCGCTTCCTCCCCTGAACACATCTGTACCTGAAATCCTGCTCATCTTAATTAGCGTTTCATTGTCTTCGATGGCATATGTATCAGAGCTACACTGGGTAGGCAGGCCTGTTTCGCTTATCTCACCAGGATATGGGCTTCCCAGGATTGTTGCCGTATATTTTATCCAGTCTTTGTCTTCATCAACCTCTATGACACCTTTGTTGTATTTCACCTCAAAATACATAGTTGAGTTGATATCGCCCCCAGCTACATTGTGGACCATATCATCCATTGTCATCATCTTTGTTTCAACCTGGTGTACAAGGGGGGTTTCCTTAAGTTTGGCTACCTCATACTGTGCCCATATGAATGCAAGTACGGCGACAGTTACCCCAATCATCAATATTAAGATATAAGACACAGCTGGAGCAACACCCTTCTTCATATTAATCCCTTTTCGATGAGATATACAAACTAGGTAAATATAATAGTTACCTTGAGGCACGGCGCCATTTTGGTAGTTTGGTTAGTCTGATACTCATACAACGATAGGATATTTTGGGTCATCTTTGTATTTTAGGTAAAACTCAGTTAGTCTGATACTCATACAACGATAGGATGCAGGAAATATAGAAAAATTTAATAAAGTCTTTTGAGTGAATATGCGTATGCTTCACTCTATAGCGTTTATACCGGATGGAAACAGGCGCTATGCTACAAAGAATGAGATATCCTTGCTTGAGGCATATTCTCTGGGTTTCAACAAGGCAAAACAGGCTGTCGAATGGTCATTCCAGCAGCCTAAAGTTGATGAGGTCACCATCTGGGGCTTGTCAACAGAGAACCTTAATCGCTCTGAGTCCGAGCTTTCTGCCTTCACCCTTCTGCTAAAGAACAGGCTTTCTGAAGTTCTTAAAAGTGAGCTGGTTCACGAGAAGGAAGTTAGGGTTAATATAGTTGGCAGGCTTAGCTTGCTCCCTGCATCGGTGCGGAAGGTAGCAGATGAAATAACTAAATCAACTAAAAGCTATTCCAAGCGCGTCATCAATCTGTGTATAGCATATGGTGGCAGGGCTGAGCTGGTTGATGCAGTGAACCGTCTGGTGCGCGCAGGCAAACCAATAACAGAAAGTGAGCTTGCTAAGGCGCTTTATCTTGATACAGAGCCAGATTTAGTTATACGCACGGGCAATGCTCAGCGTTTGTCAGGTTTTCTCCCTTGGCAAACTGCTTACTCAGAGCTGTTTTTCTCAAAGAAACTCTGGCCGGAATTTGAGGAGTCTGATTTTATAGAGGCAGTCAAGGATTTCAACCTGAGACAGAGAAGATTTGGGAAGTAAAAAAATGATACGCACGATAGTTATTGGTCTTGGAGGAAACGCTCTAATCAAGCCTGGTGAGGAAGGGACGGCAAAACAACAATTGCGAAACATAGGGGACACAGTCAAGCAAATATGCAAGTTGGTTGAGGAGGGGCACAAAATAATCCTTACACATGGAAACGGCCCTCAGGTGGGAGCAATCTTAATTCAGCAGGAAGAGGCAAGGAGGAAGGTTCCTCCAATGCCTTTGGATGTCTGTGTTGCCCAGAGCCAGGGTGAGATAGGTTATATGTTGCAGCAGACTTTTGCCGGCAGGAGCGATAAGTCTGTGGTCACTGTTGTGACACAAGTGCTTGTTGATGGAAAAGACCCCGCATTTAAGAAGCCAACGAAGCCAATAGGGCCGGCTTACACCGAACCCATAAAGGGAATACCGATGGTTAAGACACACAAAGGCTACAGGCGCGTTGTACCATCCCCTGACCCAAAGGACATAATTGAAAAAAGCGTCATACATGATTTGATAGATAACCACATAGTTGTTGCCTGTGGCGGTGGTGGAATCCCTGTGGTGAAGAAGGGGACTAAGCTGAAGGGCGTTGAGGCAGTCATTGACAAGGATTTAGCTGGGGAGAAGCTTGCAGAGGAAGTGAACGCAGAGCTGTTTGTCATACTCACAGATGTTGATTATGTCTATCTTGATTATGGAAAGCCCAGCCAGAAACCTGTTAAGGTGCTTAGCCTGAAGGATGCAAAGAGATATATGAAGGAGGGGCAGTTCCCTGCCGGAAGCATGGGGCCAAAGGTGAAAGCAGCTATAAGATTTTTAGAGTGGGGTGGCGAGGCAGTCATAATAACATCGATAAACTCTTTACATAAGGCTATGAAAGGCCATGCAGGCACTGTCATCAGGCGTGCTTGAGATATAGTCACGGAGCTATTGGTGATAAAACTAAAGTGGAATCAATGTAATGTATTTCGCAAGTTTGGATAAAAGCCTTGGCTTTCCGAGCAGGTGCTTGGCAAGTGTTGACACCTTATCCATATCACCATAGTCCTCTATCAGTTTGGGAATTCCCTCTGAGATTGCCAGGTCAAATAACTCATCCAACTCATTCTCAGGTATCTTAGCCATCGAATCGTGAACCTTTCTGTGGAGACTAAGCTCTTTCTTGAACTCCCGTTTCCAGAGCTCGTCGTATTCTCTAAGGTCCAAGCCTTTCCCAATGACCTCTCCGGCGATTCTGGCGCAGAATCCACCTATTGCTATGCCCCCGCCAGTGGTTGCCTTTACCTGGTCGGCAGCGTCGCCGATTAGGATGGTGTTCTTTTCTGGAAATGTAGTTGGCTGGTTATTGTACAGGGGTATCAACCCCCCAGTTTGTTTCTCGGCCTTCACGTTGATACCCTTCTCTTTCATGAACTTTCTTAGTGCTGTTACCGGGTCACCATTCTCAACGCCTATACCTATCCTGCATTTGTTGTTTCCCTCTGGTATTACCCAGGCAAAGAACCCTGGAGCCCATTTACCAAAGTGAAGCTCCACGAAATCCTCATCTCTCTCAAGCTTCCCTGTAATCTGGAATGCCTTGATAAACTCTTTCTTGTTTCCTACTGAACGGGCTATGAGCGAGTTAGCCCCATCCGCCCCAACAAGTATATCCCCTGTTTTTCTGGTTACCCTTTCACCAGTTATTATCTGCGCGCCCTCAGCAGTTGCTTCCTCTGCGATAAGTTGGTCAAACTTTGGCCTGTCAAGGACAGCTGCCTGATACTGGTTACGCTTTAATTCAATCATCTTTCCAGACGGTGAGAATACCCTTGCACCAGAACACTCATTGAGCACAGCTTCCTTATAGTCAACCCCAAGGTCGTCCAGGCCTTTTTTAGATACAAGCCCTGAGCACTGGCTGGGATAACCAATTCGCTCGTGCTCTTCAAAAACTATCACGTTTCCTCCATTAAATGCAATCTCCTTCGCGCAAAGTAGCCCGGCAGGGCCACCACCAATAATACTAATCATTAGCTTCAATTACTGTCCTAACACATATAAAAACTTCCTTTTACAAAAACATCTGTGCTATGAAAAGGGAAAGAATCACGATTACACTCTCGAAACAGCTCTTGGATAGGATAGATTCCATCATTGATGGAAGCAATATAAGGAATCGCTCGCACGCAATAGAGAGCCTTGTGGAGAAGTCTATTGGTTCAACTGTTAGCTCCGCGCTGATAATCTCAGGTGACAGGAAGATTCGAATACATCCGCTGGCCAGGAGGATTCCAAAGCTATTAACGCCGGTTAAGAAGAAAACTCTTGCAGAGCACATGATAAACTGGATGAGGGAAAACGGCCTGGTGAGAATAATTGTTGGTGCGGGCTACAAGAAGGACAAGATATCAGAACAGCTTGGTGATGGCTCTAAATGGAAAGTTAACATCACTTATGCTAATGGTGCTGGTAAAGTTCCTGGGGATATGGATTATCTGCTTGGGGCAAGGGAGCAGCTTATGGGTGGCCGCTTTGTCCTGGTAGAGGGCGATGTGGCTACCCAGCTGAATCTGAAAGGCATGCTTGACTTTCACGAGAGGAACAACGCACTTGTTACCATAGCTGTAAAAAGCGTTCCAAAGCCAGTTTCGGATGTTGTCGAGCTTGAAGGGTTCAGAGTAGTTGACATAAAGCAAAAGCCAGGCAAGGAATTTAAATCAAATCTGGTTTATGCGGGGGTGTGCATCATGGAGCCAAAAGTATTTGATTATCTCGGTAATAAACCTGCAAAGAAGGATTTCCTTTCGCTGGTTGCCTCTGAGGGCGAGCTTTATGGTTATCCCTTTACAAGTCCATGGGTGCGGATTTTAAATGTGAATGATGTTAAGTTAGCTGAAAAGGTGTTTTAAATGAAAGCAATAGTCCTAGCTGGTGGTTATGCAAAGAGGTTCTGGCCAGTTACTATCTATAGGCCGAAGCCACTTTTGCCGGTTGGCGGAAAGCCAATAATGGATTTCATAATGGAGAGGCTGGAGGAGGTTCCTGAGATTGATACAGTGTATATCTCAACCAACTCTGCTTTTGAGGACAGGTTTAAAGAGTGGCTTGATGAAAGGAAATTCAGCAAGAGGGTTGAGCTAATCATAGAGCCGACGCACAAGGAATCTGAGAAATTTGGGACTATCAAGGGTGTTGAGTATGCAATCAAGAAAAAGAGAATCAATTCTGATTTGCTTGTGGTTGCGGGGGATAACATATTCTCATTCGACTTGAAGAAGTTTGTGCACTCCTTCCCGGATGACCCGCGTTTGATAGTTTATGACATGAAGGACCCATCCAGGTGCAGCAGGTATGGGGTTGTTGCTTTGGATGATTCAATGCGTGTGGTTGACTTCAAGGAGAAGCCAAATAAGCCAAAATCTTCGCTTATCAGCACTGCTTGTTATGTTTTTCCGAAGAAAACAGTGCACCTATTCAAGGATTACTTAGCTACTGGCAGCTCGGGGGACAACATGGGATTCTTCCTTGAGTGGCTTTACAAGAGGACCACCGTAAGGGGATTTGTCACCGAGGGTTACTGGTATGACATAGGGAACAAGCACTATTACATACAGGCTAACGTTGACCTGATGGAGAATGCACCAGATGGCAGCTTGATTTTTGGAAAAACTTCGCATTCCAGAATCACCCGTTCGTATATCGGAAAAAACACACTGATAAAGAACTCGGCCATAAAGGAATGTGTCATCTTTGACAACGTCCACATAGAGAATTGCTCTCTTAGAGGGTGTATAATAGATAACAATGCGATAATCGTTAATGTTGACCTGAACGACTCGCTGATAGCGGCTTACACCAAGCTCGAGAAGAGGAAGATAATAGCCAGCAGGCGCTTCTTCCTGCCACCAGTTACAGGCCAGGAGATTCTAAAGCCAAACTATGACTAGGCCCACGGAGGTACAGATAAGAAAAAGGCAGAGATTCTAAAACGAGCTATGACTGATGGTTAGTGGAATGATGGAATGAGCAATATGAAATTAAAGTTTGACTCAAAGGCAATTCATGCAGGTGAGAGCAAGGGCGAGCACAAGGATGCTGTAGTTGTCCCAATCTACCAGACTTCTAATTTCTCGTTCCCAAGCGTGGAAGAGGCTGAGGCGAGGTTCCAGCTGAAGAAGCAAGGCTACGTCTACACTCGTGGAAGAAATCCAACGGTTGAAGTGCTTGAGAAGAAGATGGCTGAGCTTGAGGGAGGGGATAAAGCTATCGCGCTTTCATCCGGCATGGCAGCGATATCCACGCTGGCGCTTTCCCTGCTGAAGAAGGGCGACCATGCACTGTGTTCTGATGTGGTTTATCGCTCAACCTGGGAGCTTTTCCATGACTTGCTCCCAAAGTTTGGCGTGGAAACAAGCCTGGTAGATACCTCAAATCCAGAGCTGGTCAAGAACGCGCTCAAGCCGAACACAAAATTAATCTTCATAGAAACCCCTTGCAACCCGACGATGAAGCTCTCGGATATACAGGCACTGGCGAAGCTAGCTCACGAGCATAACGCGCTTCTGGTAGTGGATAATACCTTCATGACACCTTATTTCCAAAAGCCGTTGAAGCTTGGTGCTGATATTGTAGTTCACAGCATGACGAAATTCCTGAACGGTCATAGCGACGCGCTTGGCGGCGTTATAGTTTGCCCGGAGAAACTGCATGCTCAGCTATGGGAGGACTTATGCATAATTGGTGGGACTCTCGACCCATTTGCTGCCTGGCTTATACTGCGCGGCATGAAAACTCTTGGAGTCAGGATGAAGAAGCATGAGGAAAACGCCTTACGCATGGCTAAGTTCCTTGAGTCACATCCCAAAGTACTTGCTGTCAACTATCCCGGCCTGGAAAGCTTCCCGCAACACAAGCTGGCGGAAAAGCAGATGAGTGGGTTTGGTGGGATGATATCCTTCAGGGTCAAGGGTGGGGAAAAGGCAGCCCGGAAGCTTGTGAACAATGTAAAGCTTGTCACTCTTGGAGTTAGCCTTGGCGGAGTCGAGTCGCTGATAGAGCACTCAACCACGATGGTCCATTCATCCATGTCAAGGGAAGAGCAAGAGTCTGTTGGGATAACTCCTGACTTAATCAGGATTTCCGTAGGCCTTGAGGATGCTGATGACCTAATAGCTGATTTGAAGCAAGCCCTGAGCAAAATCTAATCTTCACAAAAGCGAATATTATGTACCTTGATAAGATTCCTGGAATTTCGCTTGTTATAAAGGACTATCTATCTAAAATTTAATCATAGTTTAATTTTAGTATGGAAAATCTTAAATATGAGTTAAATAAAAGTTTAACACATAAAGTTCAAACCAAACATTAAACTTATAGGTATTTACATGCTATACGTTCGAAGAGACCTGGAAAAAACATTCGAGAAAGTACGTGAGTCTTATGGTATGATTGTCATAGTTGGAGCCAGACAGGCAGGGAAGACCACCCTACTAAAGAGAAAGCTAGAAGAACATGGTGGAACTTACGTTTCGCTTGATGATCCCGATGCAAGAGAATTGTTCAACGAAGACATAAAAAAGTTTGAGAAACAATGGGTTCAAGGGAACAAAATTACGGGAATCGATGAAGTGCAGTATGGGGAAGATGCAGGCATAAAATTAAAGTACCTTGTGGACAAAGGATACAAACTTTGGGTTACTTCTTCCTCAGAGATAATCTTAGGAAGGGACGTCCTTTCATATTTGGTTGGAAGAACATCCATACTAAGACTCTTTCCCTTTTCTCTAAACGAGTTTTTGAGGGCTGGGGACATCAAAGTCCTAACAGGTAAAATCAAAACACGGGCTGTCTGGGAACATTTGAACTGGGGAGGTTATCCTAAGGTTGTTTTAACTGATGATTCTGAAATGAAAAAAATTTTGCTTAGGGATTTAATTGATACTATGTTGTTGAAAGATGTTTCCAAGAATTTTTCCATAGAAGATTTAGGCACTTTGGAGAATCTAGTTAGATACCTTGCTGTGAATGTTGGTGGTATAATTTCTTATGAGAACATCACCTCTATGCTTGGAATTTCATTTCAAACGTTGAAAAAATACCTCAACGCCCTTGAGAAGAGTTATGTGGTAACAAGGGTTTTGCCTTTCTACACCAATAGATCCAAGGAGTTAACTAAAAGGCCAAAAGTTTATTTCATAGATGCTGGCTTGAGGAACGTTGTTGCAAACGAAATCAGCACGGAAGTAAAAGGGGACATCTTTGAGAACTACGTGCTGACAGAGCTCCTTAAGTTAGGTTTTACGCCAAAGTACTGGAGAACAAAGTCAAAAGCAGAAGTTGATTTTGTGGTTGAGAGAGAAAGTTCTGTTGTGCCCATAGAAGTGAAGATAACCGCAACCAAGACACCAAAAAGTTTGAAGTCTTTCATAAGGTCGTACAAGCCAAAAGAAGCTCTGGTTGTTTTCCATAAGGGGAAGCCAAAGGAATTGAAAGTGGATGGATGTAAAGTCATGTTTACAGATGTTTTGGGTTTGGAAGAGTTTTTTGGGGTAAAATTGGATAGCTAATCTTTTTATATACAATTGCAGTAACCACGTTGCATGGTTAGATATAGAGCTCCAACAGAGGAAGAAAGAGAATTGCTTGTGAAGCACTTTGGTGAAGAAATTGGGAATAAGCCCAGGGCCTTTGACCATCACATAAGGGCAGCCAGGGCGCTAGAGGAGAAACTGAAGAGCATGCCAAAAGAGGAGCTGCTTAACAGGATTTCAAACTACACTGCAATACAAAGAGCTGTTTCAACTATAATGGAGAGAAAGAGGAAAATCTACAAAGAAAAATCTGAAGAGGATATAGCCCCCTTCAAGGAGGTAACTAACTTCTTCTCTTTTGAAAAGGCAAAACTTGAAATGGAAGCACTTAGGAAGGGTATCGGAACCAATGAAATTGATGGAGCATACAAAAACATACCGCAGGAAAAAATAGATAACATACGGTTAAGGCTGGATAGTGTTATAACAAAAAGACCTGGCAAGCTTGGCAGATTTATCAATGAGTTTTTAGAGCACCTTGAGCCCCACCGCGTGGATGAAGCCCTTGACATGCTTGAACTAAATAGGAAAAAAGCATGATTACTTTCTGGTCCCTTCCAGTATCTTATCTATCTTCTTCTCTAAGTTCTCAGTGAATACACTGGCGTTCCAGTTGCTAAGGTTCCACAAGTCAACGTAAATCTGGCCTATTGGGATGGTCTTGAACTTCTTCAGGTGCTCGTCAATCTGCACGACTATGAGATTGGCTTCCTCGAATTCAGGTTCTCCAAATTTATCCTCGAACGCTTTTTCCTCCCCATACACCCAGACTTCTGAGTAGTCTGCTGGCATCTCATTGAATGTAAGCTTAAATCCCGAGTACGCTGTAAGAAGAGAACCTTTTGGAACCATGCCCTCTATCTCATCCACTTTTTTTGGAACCCGTGTTTTGTAAACCACGTGGTCTTTTGGATTCCATATTGTAGCCCAGTAGTTCAAAAGCTTTTTTGGCTCGGTTACCTCAAAGCCATCAGATGTCCTTTTTATGACTTCAATCCCTTCAAGCCGCTGTGTGGCATAGTTAATAGCCTCCATAGACGACCCATCGCCTGCATCCAGCTCTTTCAGTGTGAAGTGATATTGGTTCTTCTCGAGGATTCCATACATAATCTCTCTGTAAACCCATCCAACATCCATATGCCTACTTACGTGTTTTTCATTTATAAACCATGAGGCCAAGACTGGTAGTACCTAGCTTGAAATACCCAAGTGTAAATTGCCAATGAGAAACCTCCGCAAGTTTTGGATGCGCCATCAGCCAAGTTTTTCTAGGTAATACTTTTTCAGGGTTTTTACCTCCCCTGGAGTTTTGCCACCAACTTCCTTGAATTCCTTAGAAGAGGACCTTACAAGCCTCTTTAGCTCTTCCTTGTAGTGCCTTAACCCATACTCTTCGACTAATTCCAGATAGCCCTTAAAATCCACGTTTCCGAAAAGTAATAAAGAAACTATGTCTATTCTATCTTTTCTGCCTTTTACACTGTTTCTCCTGTTTATCTCTGCTTCTTGCTTTAGTATCAGCAGAGCCTCAGGCCTGGGCAGTTTAAAATTTTCAATAATTATTACATTCCGGGTTATCTCATGAGTTGGGATGACAAATTTCGAGTAACCCTGCACGTAAATGTCTATATCCACCCCCTCAACCTTTGTCTCATATTTCTTTAGCCTGTCATTTTTCTTGATGTTGAACTTGGTCTTTAGCTTTGATAGCTCTTCAAAGTCAATTATCACATCTATGTCCTTGGATTTTAAAGCTCTTGTTAGGAGGTAGGTTGCCCAACCCCCTATCAAAACAAAGTCAAACTCTGTTTTGAGTGTCTTGAGTAACTCCCAGCTTCTATCTGTTATAATGGGATTCCAGAATTTCATTTATCTTTTCCTCCAGGCTTTCAATGAATGTATTGGCGTACCAGTTGTTCAAATTCCATAGGTCAACATAAATTTGGCCAATTGGTGCAATTTTAAATTTCTTTAAATGTGCATCAAGTTGCAGGGCTATTAAATTAGGTTTCTTGGGGGTGGGTTCTCCAAACCTATTCTCAAGACTAGCTTTATCACCATAAACTACTACCTCTGCATAATCTGCTGGCACCTCGTTGAACTTGAACTTGAATCCAGAATATGCCGTGAAGATAGAACTTGGAGGGACTTCACTTTCTATTTCTTCGATGCTTTCAGGGAGGGCTGTTTGATAAACTATCCTGCCCTTCAACTTCCCCATAGTTGCCCAGTAATTTAGTATTTTCTTTGGGTTGATGACTCTGAAACCACGGGATAATTTTTCAATTGCATTTATATCCTCTAATCGCTGGAGGGCATAGTTCACAGTCCCTATAGATATATTGCACTCTCTTGCCAGTCCTTTCTGTGTGAATCTATATTTGCCCTTTTCAAGAACACTGTACATAATCTCTCTGTAAACCCATTCTATCTTCATGTTTCAATTTATAGTGCTATTCATTTATAAATGTTTCAAAGAATTTTGAAACTTTGCTAGCTATTTCCAATGAGCTCTTTAGCGATTCTCTCACTCTTTTCAAGAATCTTGTCTTCGCCTTCCACTACGCGCTCATCCATCAGCAGCTGTCCGTCACATATTGTGTGGGTAACCACCGAACCGCTGGCGGAGTAAACGAGATTGCTCACCAGATTGTGGTTTGGTGTCATTTCAGGCCTGTGCAAATCCACTAAAATCAAGTCAGCCAGTATGCCGGGCTTGACTTCACCAGTGTTTATGCCTAAAGCCTTGGCCCCGTTTATGGTAGCCATCTGCCAGGCTTCCCCAGCTGGCAAAACTGTTGGGTCCCACCGGTGGGCTTTCTGCAGCAAGGCAGCAACTTTCATCTCCTCAAACATATCCAAATTGTTGTTTGATGCTGCCCCATCAGTACCAAGCCCTATGACCACTCCTGCTTCATGCATTTCTTTGTAGGGCATAACTCCACCCGTGGCAAGCTTCATGTTTGAGGTTGGGTTGTGGCTAACCTTCACTCCACGTTCCGCTAGCGTTCTTACTTCACCTTTCGTAACCCATACACAGTGAGCGGCGATGACATTTTCTCCTAGGAAGCCAATGTTGTCCAGATAAGGAACAGGTCTCTTCCCATTAGCATCAACGCAGTCTTCATTCTCTTTGCGGGTTTCGCTTAGATGTATATGCAAAAGAAGCCCCTTCTCATCAGCGAACTCTTTGCACCATTCAAGGCCTTCCTTAGAAACAGTGTAAACAGCGTGTGGTGCCACTGCTGCCTTAACTCTTTCCAGCCCAAATCCCTCCACAAACTTCACAAACGTCTCAGTCTCTTTGATTTCCTTTTCGCGCTTCTCCTCTTTGAACAAATCCAGGAAGCCATAGCCAAGGACTGCCCTCAAACCTGAGTCGCGCACCGCTTTTGCGGTTTCCTCCATGAAGAAATACATATCATTGAAGCAGGTCGTTCCACTTTTAATCATCTCAAGTGCAGCTAGTCTGGTGCCCCAGTATATATGTTCAGGTTTTAGCTTCTCCTCGGCAGGCCAGATTTTGGTCGTTAACCAATCATGTAAAAGCATATCGTCCCCGTAGCCCCGCAACAGTGTCATGGCTGCATGGGTATGGGTGTTAACAAGCCCAGGCAAAACAGCTTTGCCTTTCGCATCGATAACGTGGTCAGTTTTCCTGCGGGATTTGCTGCTAGCACCTTTACCAACTGACTCTATCTCATTGCCCTCTACGTAAACGTCCCCAAGGTTTTCAGAGTTTTTTATAAGGATGCTCACTTGCTGGCCCCCTATCTAATAAGCTCTTTGATTATCATTTCAATCCTTGACCTGTTTCTCTTTGCGTTCTCAAGGATTTTTTCATAGGTTGGAACCTCTTTGACTACACCATGTGCATAGTTATCAACACTGCAAATGGCAGCGTACTTCAGCTCCAGCTCACTGGCCAGGGTTGCCTCGGATGCAATGGTCATGCCAACGACATCTGCATAGTCCTTCAGGAATTTCACCTCAGCTTTAGTCTCCAGCCTTGGCCCGGTGGTCTGGATGTAAACCCCTTTCTCATGCACCTTAAGCCCGGTTTTCCCTGATGCTCTTATAAGCCTGTGCCTGATTTGCTCGTTGAAACTTGGTGTCACATGCTTTATTTCATCATCGAAGAATGTTGGTATTCCAGTTAGCTGCATAAAATCATTAGGCACAACTATACATGGAGGGGGTATACTTTTCTTCAGGCTGCCGCAGGAAGCGATGCCCACCACCTCATCCACCTTCATAGCCTTGAATGCGAACACGTTTGCCCGGTGGTTTATCCTGTGTGGTGGAAGGCCATGGTGCCTATCAATTAGCATTGCATTGTCAAGCATCACTGCCTCAACACTTCCAAATGGCGTTTCAACAGTTTTTTTATTTCCGTTAAATATGCTAGATTCAAAAAGACTTGTGCCAGCTATTATCCCAATCATTTAACCCGCTCCTAAACCCACACTGTGGATGCCTTCCACAGGTTCTTTTTACTCTTGATGAATTTCCAGTGCTTCATGTCCTCGAGGATTTCATTAAGCTCTTTTCTGGTTAGTTTTATCCCTCTTTCTCTTTTCAGCTCGTTTGCTATCTGGTTAGCCGTCTTCCACTCATCATTAATTATCTTGGTTATAAACATAGTCAGGTCTTCCATAGTTTCCCATGGGTACAAAATCCAGAGTTTGTGTCTTACCTTCTCGACGTAGAAGTCAGGCTTGGATATGCTTCCCTCCCTCAGATGCAGGCAGGCCGTTTTCAGCTTTGCCGGCTCCAGTTGCTTAAGGTAGCTCAGGGTTATTTTCAGGCTTTCCCCGGTGTCGCTTATGTCATCAACCACTAAAACCTTCTTTCCGGTTATATCCAGACCAACTCTTTTTCTTATTTCGGCTTTTCCAGATTTAGTTGCTGATAACCCCCAGTGGTCAACGTTCACAGTTTCCATATCCTTTACGCGCAGGTAGTCAGCCAGTTCTCTCGCTGGTATCAACCCTCCGCGGGCCAGGGCAATTATAATATCAGGCCTGTACTTCTTTGCCTTTATTTTCTCGTAAAGTTTCCTTGTCATCTCATGTGCTTCTTTCCAGCTCATCGATGTGCATTTCATTTTCACACCTCAATAACCCTTTTCTCAGTGATTACTTTTTTAACCTTCTGGTCGTGGGGCTCTTTTGGGAGCCAACGCTTTATCTGACACTCAAATGCAAGGCCAATTGTCGGTGTTTCGGGCTTCTTTTCGTAGACCTCCCTGAGGAACCTGTCGAAGTAGCCACCTCCAAGACCAAGCCTGTGGCCTTTCTTGGTAAAAGCAACTCCCGGAACTGCTATCAAATCTATCTCCTCTGGAGGGATTCGCTTGGTATCTACTGGTTCGGGAACCCCAAGCTCGTTTTTCTTCAACTTGTCTAACTTATCAAGCAGGACCGCGCTCAGCTTCTCACCCTCAACCACTGGAACTACAACGCGCTTCCTTTTCTCTCTTAAAAGCCTCTCCAATAATCTTCTCGTATCTACCTCACTTCCTATTGACACATACAACATGACAGTTTTAGCATTTTTCCACTCTGGCTGCTCCAGGAGCTTTTCGTGGATGCTCTTGACCTTTTGGTCAAGCTCTTCACGCGCTGTTAGCTTTCTCTTTTTTAGTGTTCTCTTCCTCAAGAACTTCTTGGTAGCTCCCCTAAATGGCTTGAGTATTTTATTGATTGGCATCCACTACATCCCTACCCTTCAAGGTCATACAAATCTTGAGTTAGACCATAATGACCAACTAATTAAATCACTTCTTGCATAAATACTATTACGGAGGACAAAGGCTAAGAACAAGCAAAACCAGCATTGAACTTTGTACTTTAGGGATTCAATAGATGTTCTCATGAAATTTCCTTGATTACAGTGGTAGCGACCTTCTGATAGTCAGGAATATCTTGCATGAGAGAAGCTAACTCATTGCCCCAGGTTTCCTTTAGTTCAATGATTCTATGATGTATAGTGTTTGAGTCATAGTTAATGGAGTAATAATCCAGTTTTTTTTGTACCAGCTTCTTATCAAGTTTTGTCTTCTTTCTGAGAAGGAACCAGGTGTCATATAAGTCTCTTGCCTTCTTTCTCGTTGCTATTGCCCTCATTTTTTCAGCTAGGATTTCCTTAGGTTGCATGACAATTGTAATATAAGGCATGAGATCAGGGTACACAGGAACCACGCTTACACTTTTTGGTTTTAACAATACTTCCTCCCGGGTGCTTATCTGAAGTGTGATGACTGCCTTGGTTCTCTCACTACCATCATAAAGTGGGCCATTAATGGCTAATCTGAAGCTTATACCACTTTCCTGCATTTTTTTGTTTCTTAAACTAGCAGGATACCCAAATCTCTCAACGTCATTGATAACCTCGCCTAAAACTTTGTCCAAATTCAACTCACTATTTAGAGTGAAATCCAAATCTTCAGAGAATCTATTTAGTCCAAGCGTCTTCTGCAGGCAGGTACCTCCCTTGAAAACCAACTGGTTACTTACACGTTTGTAGAGAAGCTGGAGAATGAGGTGTTGTAGGTAATCTCTCTCTACTTGGCCAAGGTTGAAACCAAGGATGTTTTGGTAGTTCATCAAGGTTTTTTTATCTATCATTCCAACACCTCATTGATGATAAGTTTCCACTCTTTAGCCCTCTCCCCACTCTCCGGGAATAATGGGTTAAGTGGGTCATAAGAGCGATTGATCAGCTTCTTGAGTGGGGAGGCATCTATCCCAGAGAGCTCCATAAGATAACCTACTCTTTTAGCGACAACTATAGAGTTCATCCTTTTGGTGTATCCAATTAGTTTTTCCCTGTCTACTCCTCTTTCAAGGGCTTCTTTAATTTCAGTTAGCGGGCAGTACTGTGGCAGGTAAGCAGCGTCAACTATTATCTTTTCCTTGTCACCAACAAAGGCATACCCCATTTCATGTTTATGCTTCTGGTAGCCAAATACCCTCCTTGGGTGTATTTTAATGAATCTTATCTTTACTCCTTCATAGGCTACCTCTTTTAGGTTTCTATAAGTTACAACATGGAGCGTTTGCGGTATCTGTGTGGTCAGATTGTGGTAAGCCAAACCACCTAGGAAAGACACGTAGGAGGGTGATAACAGGTTGGAAGCTACAACCTCAGGTCTTGCTTCGGCAAGGCAATATCTAGCCTTTGTTATCCTCCTAATTGTGTCTCTTTCCTCAAGCCGTTTCAGGTAGACACGGGTGTAGTTTATATTCTTTCCAATGAGCTTTGCAACATCTTTCGAGCTAAATACACCCAACTTTGCTCTCTTCACCTCTTCTACGAATTCACTTTCCTTCATGTATCACACCTTACTACCTGTTGTCTGTTCCTTGTAACTCTCACTCCTGTATGTATATAAGCTCTTATGCGTTGGCCGTTGAAACTTCTGTAGTTTATTTGGAAGGTCTTCTTTTTAAGCTTTTGGTTCTCGTAACATATCATTTTTGATAAGTTGTAGGAGTTAAAAGCTGATGAAAAACCAAACACGTGAAAAACACTAGTGGTTTAAGTCATGATGCGAGCGGGCTTTCGTTTTATTTTTAGTTTTTATGCAACACCTGCAATTTTACTAATAGTAAAATTTAAATATATGTTAAAATAATAGGTGAAGAATATGAAAAACAAACTTTTTCCGCGAGATATCCTCCCAAAACTTTTAAGGTGGATGGAGAGGAGAGAAATCTACGCCATTAAGGGGCCACGCCAGTCTGGTAAGACCACCCTTCTTCATTTGCTCAAAAATGAACTTGTAAAAAAAGGAGTGGATGAAGATAAAATAATCTTCTTGAACTTTGAAGACCCAGATGTGCTAGAAGGTTTCTCACGTAACCCAAAAACATACATAAAAAGCTTCATGATGGATAACGGTAGACATTATTTCTTTATGGATGAATACCA
Organism: Candidatus Iainarchaeum sp.; assembly: GCA_021161465.1. Lineage (GTDB taxonomy): Archaea > B1Sed10-29 > B1Sed10-29 > WALL01 > JAGHAM01 > JAGHAM01. The sequence goes on from JAGHAM010000024.1 coordinate 25,330, forward strand.
GTATGTTAAGGATGGGGGAAAGAAGCTAAAGTTGCTTTATGATGATATAACCAATGCAAAGTTTGTGATAACTGGTAGCTCTTCACTTGAGATCTCTGGTGGGATCGGAAAGTCTCTCGTTGGAAGAGTTTTTTTCTTCGAATTATTGCCTTTTAGTTTTCACGAGTTTCTGACCGTGAGAAATCCGCGTCTTGCAAGAGTTTACGAAGAACACAACAGTTTAATCAAGAAATTCATTTTAGAGGGAAGGAACTTTCAGTTGTCAGAAGATCCATTTACAAACGAATTTTTTCCTTTGTTTGAGGAATATCTTATTTTTGGTGGTTATCCTGAAGTAGTTAAGACAAGGGACAGTGAGACCAAGAAGGTAATATTGAAGAATATTTATGATACTTACATCTCAAGAGATGTAATCGGGTTTCTAAGGGTGTCTGATCCACTAGCTTACAGATGCATAGTTAGAGCATTAAGTGCAACTACTGGAGGCATGCTGGACTACAACAAAATATCCAGTTCATGTGGAAGCAGTTACAGAGAAACTCGAAAAGTGATTTCAATGTTAAGTGAGACATATATTCTTCACTTGCTCCCACCATTCTTTAGGAACCCTGTTACTGAGTTGAGGAAAACTAGAAAAGTTTATTTCTTTGATTCAGGTCTTAGAAATCACATTATCAATAATTTTAACCCTCTGGATTATAGAACTGATTCTGGAGCTTTAGTGGAGAATCATGTTTTTTCGGGTTTGTTTAGAATGCTAGCTGAAGTCCAAATGCCGTTGGCTTATTGGAGGACAATTTCAAAAGCGGAAACAGATTTTGTGATCGATGGGAAGATACCCATAGAAGTTAAATATACATTGATTAAGGGAGTCCCCAAAGGTTTGAGGAGTTTTATCGAGAAATATCAACCCAAGAGGGCGCTTGTCCTTGCCAGAGATTCATGGAAAGAACAAATGGTGGGAAAAACCATAACTAAGTTCATCCCCTTGCACTATATATGAATGCTGCATACAGATACCCCTGTATTCAACCAACAACTAATCAGTCGCACTAATCAGTCGCTTTATTATTTCTTTATTGTTTTCTCTTGTTCTATCGAGAAAACACATCCATACATTTTTGTTTTCTGGAGAAAACAAAATTACTGTAGGACAATGCTATCGCAACCAAAAGTAAAACTAGATTGCCAAAATAATCACTTATTGTCTCATTATCAGCAGTTAAGTGTTTCCACCAAAACACATAAATAATGTCGTGAGTATCTAGGAAAAGCCGATGGTGACCCAGAGAAGGCAAGTGTTTTGTATCTAGAAGATGCTAAAAGGTATCAAAGGGGACACTCAGAATTCTTCAGATTGTGAGTTTTTTAAGCTGTAGATACTCCCACCCCACCTCTCATCCTCCGGCAAGATTTTATAAAGCATTCCATTAAACTTAATGGATGCCTTCATCCAGATCAAAACCAGGTTTCCTACGTTCCACGATAAACACAATATCATCACACGAAACTATCAAGGAAGTAGCTAAAAACCAGCTGGCCAAGCTCAAAGGCAAGTCTTCCATCACAATGGCTAAGCTCAGAGACAAGTCCTCTCTCACGCGTCAGTTCCTGGAAAACCTATCGTTCCGGATGCTTGCCAACATGTTGATGAAGGGTGTTTCCTTCCTGCTTATACTCTGGCTGACGCGAGTCCTGACATCGGATGACTTCGGCCTTTACTCCTTTGCCATAAGTCTTGCATCCTTGTTTGCTGTCTTTGGAAACCTTGGCGTTACCGGAGCTTTGCTGAAAGTGGTCCCCGAGAAGCTCGCCAGGGACGACAAGAAAGGTGCGGCCTCCTGGATACTTGGTGGCCTGAAACTCCTTACTTTTGGCTCGTTGGCAATCTTCCTCTTCCTCTTCATCACCTCACCCTACCTA
>JAGHAM010000031.1 GCA_021161465.1 Candidatus Iainarchaeum sp.
CCAGCCAAACTAATTGTAAAGTCAGTTCAGCCGATATACCCAATCAGGCCAGGTATAAGGTCAAATGCAACAGTCACGATTGAGAATACCGGCCAACAAAAAAGTGGACAGTATAATATAACTTACGAGATAGTTAAGGGCTCCACTCCTAGCGCAACTGGTGCAACAAACAGGCTGCCACTTCCGGGTGGAACTTCGAGGAAGGACGTCATTTCATGGGTTCCAACTGAAGCAGGGTCATACGCATTGAACGTTAGCGTTGTCGATTTATCCTCTGGAGAGATGAATTCCAAGATTATGACAATTGATGTATCCTCCCCACCCCAATATGGTGTGCCTGAGTATGGAACAACTGCACTTGTGTTTGCTCTAGTAGTTATCTCCCTGTTAGGATACTTTATGCAAAAACAGTCGTCGGAATGTAAGAAAAAACCATACAAAACACCAAAAGGATAAATGAGATACATTGACTAAGTGGGTTTATTGTGTCACACAGCGCTATGTCAACACTACTGGTATTGTGCCTGCTGGCTGGTTCATAGTTTCCATACCAGTAATCCACTGAAGGTTCTCATTATTATAAGAATAAGTATCCTACCCGAATTTACCACAATTCAATTTGTTATTCGTCAGGAACTCTATAGGTGATAAAACACATAATTAGTTTTTGTTCTGGTTAATTCATTCTGTTAATCCCTACTTACAAAGAGGACCTATCGGTATGGTTTCCCATCTCTCCCACAAACCGAACACACATATAGGGGGGGTTGTAGATAAAATGTGAATGCTGATCTATCAGCAAAAGATCATTATAGTAGTAGTGGATGTATACTAGAAACCGTCACAAACCAACAAAATATGCTCCTATCACTCGGGTGGTGGGCGGGGACCGTCAACTATATCTACACAAACACAATAGGGTTTGGATGAATCTTTCTGTTTACATAAGTTATCTGCAATTGAGTTTTCAGGGTTGCACAAGATTATTAGTGGTGTATTCCCTTCGAAGAAACATGTATCCCCATAGTATGACTGGCCCCAACCTGCAGCTTGTGATGAGCATCTGCAGGCTATGGAAGCACCATCAGATTGACACCTCCCAGAAAAACAATCCTTGTTTGTACAAGTTTCGTTGCAATAGATATCAGCATCGAAACACCCCGGGTCACTTGGATCTGTTTTTCCGTTGCAATCGTTATCTACTCCATCATTACAATTCCCTGCTGCAATACTTTCCTCAGGCTTGCTGGTTCTCCATGCCCAGCTTGAACCATCGTATGTGCAGTAGTATGTTTTACCACCACAGCTCTTGCTCTGGCAGTTTGTGTGCGAACTACTCGAACAAGTGTATGTAGTTCCAGCACTGCAACCACTAGCACTGCAGGTCTTCCCTGTTATGAGGGTGTTGGTGCCACATGAATCAGCAGTAGAGCAGGTGTTAGTGTAGTTCCACTGCCCAATGCTGCACGTCACACCATAATAGCAGGTAGTGCCTGCACCACAGTAGCCATTTGCGCAATTGGTAGCACCACAGGTACACGAACCAACAGTAGTATCACCAGAGTAAGTGCAATCAGAGCAAATGTAACAAGTATTACCGGATATTCCTGTCGAATCAACCTGTTTGTCATCACACTCCTGGGACGCACCACATTGTGATTCGCACTCATTTGTTTCCTGATTTGAGCATGCACTTACACCAGAACAGGATGCGCAGGAGAAACACTTACCAGTTTCACTATCACACTTGCCACTGCAACAATCAGAATCCTGAGTGCAGGTACCGCCATCGCTTGTGCAAGTTCCTCCGCAAGCAGGGTTCCCCGCACAGTCGGAGTCATCACAGTCTACAAAACTATCACAATCGTTGTCAATGTCATCTGTGCAGCTTACATCTGCTTCATTCCCAGTTGATGTATAATCTCCACATGAGCATGAACAGTCTGAACAATCTTTTGTAACTTCATTGCATTTTGCCGAACATGTGTCAGGATTGGAACATGTGTAGGTAGTGCAACTTGTGTTAGTTCCACAATCTGAGGATTTTGAACATGCTGGAGAACTGCACTTACCGGAGCAGCATATCTTACCAGTTCCACATGAAGTACCATCAGCTAATGAATGATGTTTACAGTCACCACCATCACAGCTGTCTGATGTACACGGGTTGTTATCGTTGCAATCGGAGCTTGAAGAACATCCCGTCCCTCCACTGCAATCAGAATCTTCGGAATGTGTGCAACCGGGTGGGCAACAGCCGTCATTGTCACCACAGTGCGGCCAGCTTATCTGACAAAAGCCTTTCACACAAAGGTCAATAGTACAATCATTATTATCGTTACAATCAGAGCTTGATTTGCATTGCCTGCAATCTTTATCAATTATATAATTACAACCAGATGGGCAGCACCCATCCCCAGATTTACACTTAGACACGGCTGTGTGTAAGCAAGAAGTTTTGTTGTTACATTTATCCTCAGTGCATGGGTTTCCATCATCACAATCTGAGTCAGATGAGCAAACTTGCACAGTACAATTCGCCACCTCATTTGGCTTTTTGTAAGTGGTGCCACAGTCATTCAAATCGGTGCAATTACGGGTTTGGATACCATTAACACATTCACCATAGTCTCCACAAGTCCAATTCTCTTCACAGGAAACAACCTGCTCCAAACCAACATCAACCATTTGCGCAATGCCCTGAGATACAGATAAATTCTCCCATTGTTCCTCATATCCAGGTGCTTTTGCGTAAACAAAGTAAGACCCCGAACTAACATTAAAATGGGCTACCCCACGGTCGTCCGTATTTGCCTCTGCGATGAGATTCTGGTTCAAATCATAAAGCTGGACTTTTGTCCCATTTAATGAGTGAAGCGACCACCTGTCATAAACCGCAATATCGAGACCAGAACCCTCGTTGTTAGATAAAGTGGTATAAGCTACTATGCCAACTACTGCAGCAATTACTATCAAACCTAATATCAAAACTACAACTGGTGGTTTCACACCCTAAATAACACCCTTGTCTTTTAAATTATTTACGGTTACACCAGGAGATAGCTATCCCTAGTTAAAGTATGTATACACCAAAGGGATACTCACTGACTGTTTTCAGCACACCAGCCAAAACTACTAAAATGAAGGCATATAAGTCATTGAACACAACTTTTAAATATTTTATAAAACTAAATCTACGTGGTGTTTTTATTGGGAATCGCTTGATTGCTAAAGAGACAAGCACTTCCTTAGTTCTAGAATTAAAAGACAAACAGTGATTTCATGGAACTTGATAGAGAGGCTAAAATAACGCAATACTGGGCCAAGCAAGGCATACCGGAGAAAGCCATCTCAAAGAAAGGCAAAAAATTCTTCTTTTTAGATGGGCCACCCTACGCCACAGGCAGCATTCATATGGGCACGGCCCTGAACAAAGTTCTCAAAGATTACTACCTACGATACAAAAGAATGCGCGGCTTTAATGTCTGGAGCCAGCCCGGATATGACACTCATGGGCTCCCAACAGAAGTAAAAGTTGAAAAGGAGCTTGGGATAAAGAAGAAAAACGAGATAGAGGATATGGGTGTAGAGAAATTCGTTGAAAAATGCAGGGAGTTTGCCACTAAGCATATAGGCGTTATGAACCAACAATTCCAAAATCTTGGCGTTTGGATGGACTGGGATAACCCCTACATGACACTTAAACCAAGCTACATAGAGGGAGCATGGCACACGTTCAAAAAGGGATATGAAAAGGGTCTGTTTTACAGGGGAAAATACCCAGTACACATATGTCCACACTGTGAAACAGTGGTTGCCTACAACGAGATAGAATACGAAAAGATAACTGATACATCAATTTATGTAAAGTTCAAGCTTCAGGGTAAAGACGAATATCTGCTTATCTGGACTACAACTCCATGGACGCTACCAGCCAATACAGGTGTCATGGTCCACCCAGACTATGAGTATGTGCTGGTTGAAACATTCAGGGGGAAACTATGGATTGCAAAAGAGCTTCTTGATAACTTGATGGGCAAGCTTGAATCGGGTTACAGAATATTAAAGTCGGTTAAAGGAAAAAAGATGGAAGGGTGGGTTTATGAGAATCCACTTAATCTACCAGTTCAGGAAGGTATCAAAGGGCGAGTAGTCTTATCTGACAGGTACGTCACCCTTGATGCTGGAACTGGATTGGTCCATACAGCACCTGGACATGGGCAGGAGGATTATGAGGTAGGCAAGGCAAACAGCCTGCCGATGCCCTCTCCAGTTGGAATGGATGGTAGATTTGATAGCACAGTTGGTAAGTACTCTGGGATGTTCGTTAAGGATGCAAACAAGGAGATAATAAAGGACCTTCAGGAAAGTGGCTACCTGCTTCACAAAGAGGATATAACCCATGACTACCCGGTTTGCTGGAGATGTGGAACTCCTCTGTTATTTTTATCCGTTGAACAGTTGTTCTTCAAGGTTACAAACCTGCGCGACGAACTAATAAAGCAAAACAAAAAGGCTAACTGGATTCCGAGCTGGGCTGGAAAGCGGTTCGAGAACTGGCTTGAAAGCCTTGGCGACTGGCCTATAAGCAGGCAGAGGTATTGGGGGACACCAGTACCTCTATGGGTTTGCGATAAGTGTGGGAAAGAGAAAGTCATAGAATCGTTGAGTGAGTTGGGGATAAAGGACCCCCATAGGCCGTTTATAGACAAAGTTGAGTTTAGCTGTGAATGCGGCGGAAAGATGAAGCGAGTGCCCGATGTTCTCGATGTCTGGTTTGATTCTGGAGTCGCACCATGGGCTTCGCTGGGATACCCAAAGAAGAAAGAGTTGTTTAATTCACTGTGGCCCGTGGATTTTGTCCTTGAGGGAGCTGACCAAACACGTGGCTGGTGGAATTCGCTTGCTATCTGTGGTCTTATAACAATGGGTAAGATACCGTTCAATAACATTGTTCAGCACGGGCTTGTGCTAAATCCAAGTGGAGAAGAGATGAGTAAAAGCAAGGGGACTGTAATAAAGCCTGAGGAGGTAATAGCAAAGCACGGCAGAGATGTGTTGAGGTACTTCCTGCTTAGGTATAATCCCGCTGAAGACTTTAAGTTCTCATGGGAGAAGTGTGAGGATGTTAAGAAGATTGTGAACGTTTTAGAGAATATTATTAAATTTACAGAGCTTTACTATACACCAGCAGAGCTTAAGAATCTGCAACCAGAAGACAAGTGGGTCATCTCAAAGATTAACTCTATCCAAGCAAAAGTTGAGGAATTAAATGACTCCTTCCAGGGGTTTAAATCGCTGGAGCTGTTGGAGAATTTTGTGCTAAACGACTTTTCCAGATGGTACATAAAACTAATCCGCAATAGGACCTGGCCAACTTATGATGGTGATGACAAGCAGGCTGCTCTTGCCACCTTGAAGTATGTGGTTGAGAAAGTGCTTCTGATGCTGGCACCCGTGTTGCCATACTTGACAGAAGATGCAAACCTGCGCCTTTTCAAATATGAAAGCATCCATCTGGCAGGCTGGCCAAAACTTGAAAAGGACAAGATAAACACAGAGATGGAAAAAGGCATGGAAATAGTAAAAAGTATAACCGAGCTCTGTCTGAATACCAGACAGGAAGCTGGCATAAAGCTTAGATGGCCTCTCACCGCCTTATATATAAACTCGCAAAATAAGGAGGTAAAAAAAGCCATCAGGGACTTTGGGGGGATAGTTAAACTAACCTGTAACGTAAAAGGGGTTGAATTAGGATGTGGAAAGGGTATAAAGAAGGAATTTGACGAGGGTGAGATTTATCTTGATACAACTATGACTGATGAACTAATTGAAGAAGCCCTGGCTGGTGAGCTGGTAAGGAGGGTACAACTCCTAAGGAAAAAGAGGGGTTTGAAAGTTGGGGATAAGATACAACTAAAAATCAGTTCAGACAATGAAACAAATCAGATTCTAAAAAAGATAGAGCCTACTGTAAAGAAAAAGATTAGTATCTCGAAATATGAAGTTGGCGCTAAGTGTGACTACAAAGAAGCTTTCAGTTTTCAGGATAAAAAGATAAGTATAGATTTCTGAAAAAGACCGTAATGTATTTAAAAGCCAGACGCATAAGTGATTTTAATGGAACTAGAAGACTTTTTTAACTTCAAGGACTTTTTCAGGACTATGCTACTTGCATCCTCTTTATTCTTCATAATGGGAACCAGCTATGGTGTATTCCTCCATGCCATGTATTCATCACAGATTACAGGTGTAGCCCAGGATTTAAAGGACCTATCAGATGGAATGAAAGACATGGCGGATACTGCATATGAGAGTAGTGAAAAAACATCTGCGAGAGAATGGAAGGCCATTTCCACACGTGCTGCCACATTAGCCTCACAGATAAGCCCACCGGCAGTAACACCCAATGCATACACTTATTTTAACTACTGGGTTGCATCAGCCGCTTTCGTGAAACTCAGCTTAAGTGAAGATGTGCTAGGTTTAGACGCTAAAACTCAAGAAGCTCTTAAAGTTCTTGATACAGGGGAAATCCTAGGTGGCAAGGGCTGGTGGGGTAGAACACAATTCAACATACCTGTGGAACGCCTTGGCAAAAGAGTTCAGCTGCTTGCAAAGAGGCCAGAGTTGCAAACTTATGCATGGACATTTTATATTTTTGTGTTCATTATAGGTTTCATAACTGCGTTTTTGGGAGTAAAAGAAAAGTATGATATACCTGTTCTCCCAGAGGTCATTTATGGGGTATTTATGCCTCTGCCATTCTTTGTCATATTTGCATTCACAGGATTGCTCGCCTACCTAGGGGTTGGCTTCCTAGACCCATCACAGGTGAACATACTGGCTATGATGATAAGCTTTGTGATAATGAGCAGTATATGCACCATAAGTGCAATAATTGCGGTTTCGATAAAAACTAGAATGCAACCCCAAGAAGAGGAGGACATATACTAACGCTAAACTCCAGATTTATATATACGGCAAACATAAATATACAGGGAGGATTTAAATGGAAAACAAATACAACGTCAAAATAGTTAATATGGTTGCATCTGCAAATTTGAAAGTCCAACTTGACTTGTTTGCTCTTGCTAAGAACATAGACACCATAGAATATGAGCCAGAACAATTTCCTGGGGCAATACTCAAGCTGAGTGAGCCGCATGCATCCCTACTTCTATTTAAGAATGGTAAGGTAATATGCACTGGAGCTAGAAACGAAAATGAGATAAGGAAAGCTCTGGAAAGAACGACCCAGCTAATTTCAAAATATGCTACCTAACTTGTTAAAGTGGTGATACCTTGGGTAAGATAGGGGAACTTGAGTTAATCAGCATATTGAGAAGTTATGGTATGAATTGTGAACACAATTTGAATCAGAAAAAAATAACTGACTTTATACCAGAAAGTGAATTAAAAACAGCCAACTACTGGCTAGATGAGAACAATAAATTACCCCGAAAAAGGCACACAATGGAAATAGACATATTTTCATGGAAAGAAAGCCATTGGGGCGCGCTTGCCATAGAGCAAAAAAGCCAGAACGGGAACCCAAAGACACTTGTTATTACAGAGGACCTCAGGCTGTACTCGAATAAGGTAGAGTTATGGAACGCTGGCAGGGAGTTATTCCTTCAGTGCAAAGGAGCAGGATATCTTGGTAGGGCTTTTGCATCGGTGAACCGTTTGAACACAGAAGTCATACCTGTTGGTGTGGTGGATTACAGCCTAAACGTATTTGGTACTCCCGCAAAATGGGTATTATATAATGGGGTATTCTTCGTTAACTCAAACAACTTTGAAGAGTTTCTGGTGGCGTTCTTGGATAGGCGCAGCTGGGTGCATGATATAACCAGAAACAGGCTAACTTAGTGTCAAATATTTTCTGCAGATAGATTTATATATCAGTTTCACTTGAATATTAAATCCGCCTTTAGGGAAGAGCAACTTAGGTTGTTCCAAAAGGTCCCTGCTTGCATACCAAAAGGAACATAAAAAGATGAGAGAAACACTCACCTTATCTAAGCTCTGATTCCCTAAGGGACTCCAGGAGCAGAGTCATTCAAGCTCCCTGAGTAGGTAGGAATCCTCTGAGTAGGTCCCTGTTTCAAACCCAAAGGAGGACCAATTGCGAAAGCAATCTGGCAATGGTAGTGAAATACTATGTTGTTCCCCCAAAAGGGATTGAAAAGGAGTGAGAGAATCGATCCTAGCTTGAACTTAGATGCTTCCTGGAACCTCATAATAACTCTTTCTAATTGTTAAGTTGCACTTGGATTACTCTTTTCATCCTCGTATATACGACTGTTCTTATAACTTTTCTAACCATTAAGTTGCACTCCCATCCAGCAATTATACTATTTGTTAACAGGAGAGGGAATGAAAAGGTGGTGTCCTTGGTGCCGTGACAAGTCCATTCAGCAATTATACTATCTGGTAGTTGCTATAAACCCCATATACCCACAAACTCGCATACAAAAATCAGTTAGCTATGGGAAAGATATATAAACCTTGAACTGCAAAATAGTTACAACTTATCAGTTGTTAAAAGGTGTTTTCACATGAAGGGGGATTTTTTATCATTAGTCTTAGTGAGTTTTATCCTGCTAGTGGCAGGTGCAAACTCTATATTCACACCACCAAACACAATATTTGGGTGTATTGATACAGACGGTGGGAAAAACTGGGATGTTCAGGGTACCTGCAAGGACATAACCGGCACATACATAGACTCTTGTGGGAGAGAACCTTATGCCCAAAATGCATGGCTAAAAGAGTATTACTGTGAGAATGATGTATGCAAACCAGTCTACAAATACTGTTGGTACTCGGAGGCCTGGGACACCAGCTATGG
>JAGHAM010000037.1 GCA_021161465.1 Candidatus Iainarchaeum sp.
CACCTTTAGGCTTTTCAGTCTTACCCTTGGTTTCAGTCTTTTTGCTGTTTTTTGTAGAGGTTTTCTTCTCAAGCTTCTTCTTCTTGCGCATCTCGCGTCTCTCTTTCTTTGAGAATTTCTTGCCTTTCCTCACAACCTCTCTTACAACTTTAACCGGTTTCTTCTCAATTTTCTCGTGTGCTTCCTTGTATTTTTGAGTCCATTTAACCTTGTGTGGTCTCCTGCCCAACCTAAAGTTTTTCTCGCATTTGCTTGAGCACAGTGGGATAATCTCACCAGTTTTTGTTACCACTATCTTCCCCGTTCCTTTCGGGATTGGATTTCCACAGAAGAAACACTTCACTTTTTTCACCTTGCTCTTATGGGCTTGGCCTCTGTTTTAGTATCAAGAAGTACCAAAACATCCCCCACCTTTATAGGGCCTTTGACGTTCCTTCTCATAACTCTACCCTTGTCAGAGCCTTCAAGAACTTTAGCCATGACTTGGTATATCTCACCGTAAACACCGGTTTTACCAAGTATCTCTTTTACCTCTGCAGGTACTCCAGTATCGTCACCCAACTATCTCACTCCTTTTTTTCTACTTCCTTTGGAGGTTCCTTCTTTTTTCCTTCCTTCGGAGGCTTTTCAACAGGTGTTTCAGGTTCTTTCTTCTCTTCTACCTGTTTCTTTTCTCCCTCTGGAGTTCCTTTGTCTTGCTTTTCCTCTACAATGTGGGACTTCTTCAGCTTTTCAATCGTGCTTTTAGCATCCCCCTCATCAGTTATTGCAAGTGCACTCACAGGAACGTTTATCCCAGTTGCGCTTCCAAGTTCCTCTCTTGAGGGGACATAGACATATGGCACCTTCTTCTCATCGCATAAAGGTGGCAAGTGCATAGTTATAACCTCAGGACTTACATCCTTGGCTATCACTACAAGTTTAGCTTTTTCCCTCTCAATTGCTTTAGTCGTCTCGTTCACACCACGTCTTATTTTACCGGTGTTGGTTGCTATTTCTACAACTTCATATATCTTTTCATCCTCAGGCATACGCTTCACCTCGCGTTGCTTCATCGGAGAAGCTAAAACGAGTGTTTATTTTTTAACCCATTATGTATTTAAAAGTAATCCCGTATTTAGGGCAATGTGAGGTTAAGAGCTCATTTGACTTTTTAAAGCAGTTCATGAAATAAAGTGCAACGAGTTGTAGAATTATTGAGAACAATATCATGTACACACTATAATCGGTCAGGAAATCGACGAAAAAACCCGGGAATATGACGGATACTATACCAAGCCCAACGGTTGCCCCACATATGGGCGCGCCGACGCCGCATACCTGCAGTGCAGACAGCCCAAGAACAACAGCGATTATGCTTAGAGTGGAGCCTTCATAAGTCCTTGCCAACATTAGCCGCTCCTTCAGGTTCCTGATGATGCAGGTTATGGAAATAGCAAATACAAGCATGAACACTGCAGCTAGAACATAGTATATACCAGTGAAAACAGTCTTAGGTATTAAAAAATAGCTTAGTATAAGGGATATGATAAAGACAATCTTGCAGTAATTGCTTCCTATCACTTTTAACATATACGCCTTTTTCATAACCAGCAACCCACACAATATTTACCTTATTTGTTCTCACCCTTGGCTTAAGGACTTATGGAGTAGTGAAAGCAAATGTGAGAAAAGCCACAGCCATAGCCAATAGCTGCAAATATTTTTAAATAAGTTCGGTCCTAAATTTAGTGAGGGGTTCCCATGGCTCTTAAGATACCAATATTCAGTTATATGAGGGGAGAAACTAGCGTTTCAGACCTGAAGGCATTGAGTGAGATAGTTATGTCTAGGGCCAAGCTTAGCGACTATAATATAGCTATGATACGTGCTAAGAACTATACTGTGGTTGGAGGAAAACCTTTCGCTTTCTATAACAATGAGGGTGCAGCCTTGGTATTAGAAAAAATGCTCAAAGGAGAACTACCTGAGGACAAAGTCCTGACAGATGTGGTGCTTGCATTGCAATCTGTAGATGATGATGTTTATTTTGATAAGGGCGCTTTCCTGAGCCAGATAAAGAAGCATCTTAGAGGAAAACGTAGGCAACAGCCTTAAATATACAGGGTGATAAAAAATGAGTATGGATTGGGAGGAAATTAGTCTTGCTGCGGTTGTGTCAGTATTCCTTATCGCAGGAGTATTTCTGACCATAGCAGGCACAGCTGGTGTGACCTTTGCGGTGACGACTGGGCGTTCGGTTCAAGAGCTAAGCAACTCTGTCTTTTATGGGGTAGCGATATTAATAGGGCTTGCTTTTGTGTACTTTGGCATAAAGAAAGTTTCACCAAAGTAAGTGTGCAAACTGTTCAGTCGTGTGCGTAGTAGGCAGCATATGGCTTCTTCGAGTCTATTCTAACAAATCCAAAACGCTCTAGCTGGATAACATCGCCAACTTTGGTTTCATCCAGATATCTCTCTGCTTTGCCTGTGGTTTTACTGAAATCTGGCATGATGACTTTCAAATCAAGGCTGTTAGATGCATCTACCCACTGTATTTTAGGGCATTTTATTAGGTCCTTACCTGCGTATTCATATGTGTGGCTATCAACTTTCCTTATATTGAAAGCATCTTTAAGCCTGAAGAAATCTGATAAATCTCTCTTAGGCACGAAGAATTCACTGGTGCCATTAAATTCGTATCTCTTAACTCCTCTCTTTGGTTTACTGGGGTGCCTCTTGACAGCAACCCTGGTTGGCGGTATGTTTTTCACGGTTATCCTCACTGGTTCTGGTGTGAAGAAATAACGATTCCCTTCTTCTACAAGCCTCCTGTTGAAGGCTTCAAGGTTTTTCATGGATGCACGAATGTCTTTTTCAGTCAAGCCAAAGTCAAGCCAAAACTCCCTGATAGCTTTTGGCTGGAAGCCCCTGCGCCGTAGTGCTCTTATCGTTGGCAATCGTGGATCATCCCATCCTGTGTATTTACCCTCCTTTATCTCATCACTCATCTTGCTAGTTGAAATTCTACCAAATCCCTGCATTGCAACACGACCCCAGTAATAAGTGATTGGGTACTCCCATCCAAGGTAGTCATATATGTACTTCTGCCTTCTCGTTGAGTCCGCTAAGTCTTTGCCCCTGATGATGTGGGTGACCCCCTGGAAGTGGTCTTCAAGCGCGCCTTCAAAGTCAAGCATTGGCCAGACTCTGTATTTGTTTCCTACATGTGGATGTGTTGCTTCAAGGATTCTAAATGCTACCCAGTCTCGTATGGCAGGATCCTTATGAGCCATATCTGTCTTAACTCGTAGTACTGCTTCTCCCTCCTTATACGTGCCATCGAGCATTTTCTTCCAGTCTTTCAGGTTTTCCTCTGGAGTTTTATCCCTGTGTGGGCATGGCATTTTTCTATCCTTCAGCTTTTTGAATTCCTCAGAAGAACAAAAGCAAACATAACAGTGGCCCTCTCTAATGAGCTTCTCTGCATATTCATAATACTGTGGCAAGTGTTCAGAAACTATCACAACCTTGTCAGGCTTGCAGCCAAGCCACTCAGCATCCTCAACGTACCACTTATATGCTTCCTTAACCGGGGATTTAGTTGCTGGGTCTGTGTCATCAAACCTCATGATGAACGTGCCATCATACTTCTTAGCGTACTCTGCGTTTATGACGATACCTCTTGTGCTTCCCATTGTAGCAGGACCATTGGGATTTGGCGCTATTCTTAGCACAACTTTGCCTTTCTCAGCCCCCTTAAGTGGCTTGAGCTTCCCCTCTAATTTCTTTTCCTTCTTCACGAATGCATCTGGCCAGATTCTTCTTATCTTATTGACTTTCTGGTTCTCGCTCCATGAATCAACCAGCGTAATCGTTTTTTTAACTTCCGTCATAACTTCCCTGGCTCTGGGGCGAAGTTCTGGATTTTCTCCTAAGATTTTACCCAGTACAACTCCTGGGTTTGCCTTACCGTACTGTATGGCGTTTTTCAATACATGTTTTAGAACAAGTTCATCCAATTCAGGCATGTTATTGTTTAGTAAATCCTATTTTATATGTGTTTCCGCTGCTTGACTCCCCGCTCATTGCACCATTCAAGGAGAGGCCCGCTTACTACAATGTCTGTTCTTTTTAGTTCTGCAATGTTTGAAGAGTTGGTCAAAACCATAACATCCTTTAGTTCTTTTATCCATTCTTCCAGGTTTTCTTTTACACGGACCTTGCCACCTTCATAATACCATCTAAGCACAGGTAATGCCACCCCTGCAGCATCTGCGCCAAGTGCGATTGCTTTTGCAACGTCAAGACCTGAGCGGATTCCACCAGTAGCTATGATAGGCAACCCTACCTGGCATTCAATTATGGAGGCAGCTGTCGGTATGCCCCAGTCTATAGGCGTGTGGCTTGCCCCATTCCTTAGCTTCTCAACTTTTACCCAACTGGTGCCACCGTATCCTCCTACATCTATGGCTTTGACACCGGCTGATTTCAATAGCAATGCGTTCTCCTTGCTAAGCCCGTTTCCAGTTTCCTTTGCTACAACTGGCAGCGCCTTTGCTGCTTCCTTTATATTCTTAAGACAGCCTGAAAAATCAACATCACCCTCTGGCTGGGCTAGCTCCTGTGCAGGGTTCAAATGAATACACATGGCGTCTGCTTTTATCTTTTTCATTGTATCCTCAACTTGATTTGTGGTGTAGTTATTGACAGCACCGATGTTTCCTAGTATGAGAGTGCTTGGAGCTTCATCCCGTACATAATAGGTCTTCCACAGTTCTGGAGTTTCAATCATGGCTCTCTGGCTGCCAACACCAAAACCTATGCCTAGCTCCTCTGCAACGCTGGCCAGCTCTTTGTTAATCTTACCGGCTTCATCCACACCACCCGTCATGGCGCTTATCACGAGAGGTGCCCTCAGTTCCTTCCCGAGAAGCTTGGTTTTGGTGTCTACTTCGTTGAGGTTGACTGATGTTAGGGAATTGTGGACAAACCGTACGTGCTCCAGCCACGTGCTCCCTTCCTCAACATCCTGCTTCGCGCATATGTCAAGATGTTCCAGCTTTCTTTTCTTTACCAAACTCATATCAATCATTCCTTATTATTGTGCCTAATCCCTCTTCTCCCGACAGGGCGCGCTTAAGATAGTTAGGCTTCAGCGCGTTTATTATCTCAACTGTAATACCTTCTTTGGCAAGCTCTATCATTGAGTTTACCTTTTGGACCATACCACCAGTTACATCTATCCCTGAGGATTCAGCAAGGTAATCTTCAACTTTGCTCACGTTCCTGGGGGTTATTACAGGTACTACCTTACTGCTGGGATCTTCAGGATTCCCATCCATAACGCCATCAACCCTTCCACAGATGATGACACGTTTTACCTTATAACCCTCCATTCCACTGTTTGCTATATACCTTAGGACTTCCTCTGTGGACAGTATGCAGCAGCCTTTTTTTGTGTCTATGGCTACATCACCATAAGGCACGGGCAGCATGCCGTAATCAAGGAACGTCTTGAGTGGCTTCAGGTACATATCCTTTATGCGACCGTTTTCAGCTATTGCGCATGCAGACAGCTGAATGCTTATTGCGTTCTCTCCGGAGTTTATGAGTTCCTGGACTATACTCCTGTTCAGCCTTGATGCAGCATCCTGAACTCTTGCTATCCCCTCATAGCTATCTGAGTTTATAATCCCCTCATTTGTATGGAACCTTGCAGCAGGGACATGCGGATATGAACCGCCACCATGACCTATGATTAGTTTAAGATTGAACTTCTGCCTGGCTTCGTGAATCTCTCTTGCAAGCCTTTCTACAACATCCTGTCTCTCTGTGAAAGGTTTGTTCTTCTCTGTTATCACAGAGCCACCAAGCTTGACTAATGTGAGCTCTTCCAAGCAATCACTTCTCCTTTTATCTTAACCAAGTCGCCGTTTTTTATTTTTGATATATGCACATGGTCAATCATAGGTATGTCTGATATTATGGCACCGGTCGCAACTATTGGCTCACTTTCCTCATTCACTATTGCAACTGGGGCCTTCCTGTTTTTCTTAAGCCTGTATATTATATAAGAACCAACGGTGCTACCTTTCCCATTTGGGAACACCAAGACCTTTCCAGCTACGCTTTTGCCCTTCAATGGGTGCTTCTTTTCTGTAACCACTCCAGTTTTTGGGTCAACACCGCCATAGAAAGATATCGGCTCTTTTGAAACTAATGCCTTGCCTTCAGCCTCTCCAGATTTTATAACTCTCCCTCTTGCTCTCATCTTTTCCCACCTGTTGCTATACTCATACATTCCTCCGTGGTGCATAGCAATGTTTTGAACTTGTTACTGCCTCTTCCATAATAACAGGCTTTAGCAGAGTTGGTTGCCATCACGTGAAATCTGCCTTTTAACGGGGCAACTGCCATACAGGTGTCTGGAACAACTTTAGCGCCAGCTTTGTTTATTGCTTTTAAGTAACCCCTCCTCTTTGCCATCTCCATTACCCTTCTTGAAGTGGTTATCCAGGTTTCAACTTCAACTCTCTTGCCCCTGAGAAGTTCCGATATAAATTTTATTTCTTCAAGTGATGCATGTGGACAACCAATGGCAACGAAGTCAACTTTCCCTGTTTCGTCCGTTATCCCAGCCCTTGCATCCTTAATCTCTTCCTCGTCGACTACAATTTTCTCCTCTGGTTTTGGGTAAATGCCTTTTAAGGCTTCTGGGGTTATGCCCTCTATATGAAACAGCGGTGGCCCGCCGTATGTGACTATGCTCGCGCTGAGCGACTTCAATTCGTCTACTGTGGCAGAGGGGATGCCAGTTATAAGCGGTATTTTTCCAGGGAAGTTTTTCCCAATCCAGTATCCAAGTGCCCCAAAGTCAGATATGCGTTCGATGTCTGTTTTCACATTAACCAGCAATTGCGGCTTTCTGTTTTTCTTGAGATGTAATCCATAATATGGTGTCTTTCCTATTATGGCTGCAGCCAGAGCTGATGGCCCGCCCTCGCGATTGGTCCTCGCGCCCACAGCAGAGTTTATGTATGTAACCGCGCTGGATTCGCTCCATGCAAGATGTTGCCCATATTCGGGTTTAACTCCAATAAGGTAAGGTGTGCATGTGCAGGTTGCCCTTATGCCCATTTTCTTGTAAGCGTTTATAACCTCAAGTTGCTTCTCAGCGAATTCTTTGGGTACCCCTAACTTTTTCCAGTTTAACAAATCCATTCCAGCTGGATTTAGCATTGCAGGAACAGTAGCCTTTACGCCAGTTGCAGCAAGCTCCTCTAGGAACTCCAGGCCAGCATCGCCGAGGTTAGAGTAAGATACCCCAGCAACCTGGACACTCTTGACAGGGAATAACCTGCTCGCATCATAAATCTTTCCAAGCGCGGCTAGTATCTCCATGGCTTTTTGCTTTCCGGGTCCTTCCTCCCCATCGAGGATTCTTTGCTCTTCACGTGTTAGGAGCATAATTATTCTTCCTGCAGCACTTAATAAAAGCTTTATTTCGCTAATCTGCGAGTTTTCCTATAATCTCACTTACCTCTCTAAAATTCGATGCTATAAAGTCTGCGTTAGCAAGGTCGGACTTCTCAAGAGTGGTGGTTATACCAATAGATATCATCCCTGCTTTGTTTGCAGCTTCTATTCCTCTGGGTGCATTGTCAACTACAGCACACTCTTCTGGCTTTACCCCCATTTTCTCAGCGGTTTTTAAAAATAGTTCCGGGTTTGGTTTTGATTCATGAACTTCATCACTTGTTGTCACAGCATCGAATAATTTCATGTTCTCACCTAAAATGTCTGCAATATTCTCGAGGTATCCTCCACTTGCCAGCCCGACAAGAAAGCCTCTTGCCTTCAACCCTTTTATTAGCTTTATCGGCTCTGGCCATGGCTTTATTTTGGAGCGAGTTTCCCTAAACACCTTGAGCTTCTCTTTGTGGATTTCCTCGACCAGAGGGTCATTAATGTCTTTGCCGACAAGTTCGGATAATATCTTCTTGATGTTTGCACCTTCTAGCAGGAACAGGTCCCGGTCTTTGAATTCTATCCCCCTCTTAGCAAGTATCTTCCTAATCTGATTGACACTGATAAAGATGGTTCCTGCCAGAACGCCATCGAAATCGAATATAACTGCCTTTAACATATGATTGCCTCCTTAGCCCAGTTTACAGTCCGTAGTCATTTAGTGACAGTTTCTTGTATCTTACCCTCTTGAATTCTTTCTTATCCTTGCCCCAGGGTATTGTTGCATCAAACCCTGCTTTGCTGGTTATGGCTTTCTTACCCTCTGGCTTCTCCGCGCTTGGGTCAAGGGAACTCGATGGTTGATTTTCCATCAACAAAATGTCTTTATCAGCCTGGAACCTCGTGGCTATTGCCCACTCAACCTGCGATGGGTCATGTATGTCAACATCCTCATCAACCACCACACAGTGCTTTAGGGACTTATGGCCTTTGAATGCTGCCTGAATAGCCTTTTTCCCGTCGTCAGGGGCGCGCTTCTTTATCTGGATAGCAGCATGAAGCCAGGAGCAGCCACCTGGTGTTATCAAAACATCCCTGCAGTCACAAACTTTGTTGACCTCGTTGTATACCGTTGGCTCACGTGGCATCCCCATTAAGAGCTTGTGCTCTGGCCCCCCTGGGAGGAGGGCATGATACAGGGCATCTTTCCTGTGAGTTATGCAGTCAATTTCCACAACTGGCTGTTGCCTTTCAAAGTCCATAGTATTTGTAAGGTCTACAAATGGACCTTCTATTCCTTTGTTGCCGGTTATTCTTCCCTCAAGCACTATTTCTGAGCTGGCTGGAACTTCAAGGTCTTTGGTAATGCACTTAACCAGAGGAGTCTTAGCAAGCGCGTTAGCTATGCTGAACTCATCCACCCCTTTTGGTGGTGAGGTCGCAGCGGCAAGCATTGCCTGTATTGGCGCGCCTATGCAGAAAGCAATCTCAAGTTCTTTGCCCTTTGATAGAGCAGCTCTTAAGGCTGTATCTGTTCCTCTTCCCTCAACAATCCTAACAGTGAAAGTATTTTCCCCGGTCTTCATGAGCCTGTGGAAACAGACATTCCTGCCGTATTTTGGGTCCTTGATGACAGCTATGGCAGACGTTATGTATGGTCCACCATCTGTTTCAAAATGAGTTAGGATGGGTAGTGAGTTCAGGTTTGCTTTCCTTTCTACAACTTCCTGGCAGGGTGCATTTTCAACTAGCTCTGCTTTGGCTGGGTGCTCGATTGCGTTTGCCATTGATTTTATCAGCTGGTTTTCATCCACACCTAGGGCTTTTGCAAAATATCGTCTGGAGGAGCAAATACCAGAGACAACTTTATACTCGCTGCCTTTCACGTTCTCGTAGAGGATGGCTTTCTCTCCAACCTGGCTCTGGACCGCTGCTAATTCCAAATAAGGGTCAATGGGTTTTTCAACCCGTGCCAACTCCCCATTTGCTTCGAGCCAGCTGACAAGTTCCCTGAAGTTCACTCTCCATCACCCCATTCTTTATAAAGTTCATGCTTAATCCCAATCAATTCGAATACCCTGCCAACTATATAATTTTCTAGGTCTCTCATACTCCTTGGTTTTATGTAATAGTTCACAACAGGAGGTAGAATTGAGCATCCTGCTCTCTTTGCCTTAACCATATTTTCAAGTTGTGGAAGCGTTAGGGGTGTTTCCCTTGGCACCAGTATAACTGGCCGTTCCTGCTTTAGGCTAACCCCAGCAGCTCTTGCTATTGCATTGTCTTCAATTCCATTAGCAACTTTAGCCAAGGTGTTCATGGAGCAGGGCATAATAACCATAGCGTCAAGTGCAAAGCTGCCTGAACATATCCTGGATGAAATATCTTCAGGTTCGTACCAAAACTCACTGAGTGCTTTAAGGTCGTTTACCCCAAGTTCGCTTTCTTTATCCATGACTACCCGTGCATTCTTACTCATCACTAGGTGCCTTTCTACTTTCTTGTTCCCAAGTTCATCCAGCATCCTGACTACAAGTGGAAATCCACTACCTCCAGTTACGGCAACTAATATTTTCATGGCTGGCATCTAATTTCCTCCTAACGTGCCCCTGCTAACCCTTTTGTAGTTCATAATAAAAAAGATTGCCCTAGTCAATCGTCGTTTCTATTATCACTTCTGGATTAAGGCTTTCCCAAGAGCTTTTTACTGCCATTTTGCTATTTTTATCTACCAAAGCGATTACACAC
>JAGHAM010000014.1 GCA_021161465.1 Candidatus Iainarchaeum sp.
CCTAGTTATAATGTCCATAGCCATAAACCTGACGATAAACGGCAAGCCATTTTTGCCACCAGATATAGGAAATTTCTTATATTCGCTGGTTATGATATTAGTTCTCCTAGCAGCGATAATAACTTTCACATCACTGAAAGTATCAACATTCTTTAAAATAATTAAAAAAGGAGGCGAGTAGGAATGGATATAATGAAAAATATCAGGGAAACTAAAATACGCGAGGTAATGAGCAGGGAGGTAGTGTGGTTAAATGAAGATGATCCTGTAGAAAAAGCTGTGAACGTCCTATGCAGCTCGGAAGTCAGTATGCTTCCTGTCAGGAATAAGAAGGGATTGCTCAGTGGCCAGATGGTTGAACGAGACCTTTTGAAGATTATCATCAACCCATCGAAAATGTCGCCCGAGGAGATAATGATGGAACCACTGGTTGCACTAAGCTTCTTCCCAAAGAGTGTTAAAGAAGCTATGAGACCAATAAACCTGGAACTTAGCCCTGATGACACGGTTGAATACGCGGCAAGAGAAATGTTCAGGAAACAAACCACACTGGCGCCAGTCATTGATAACGGTAAACTGGTCGGGATAATTACAGAAGATGACTTGGTTAGACTACTTTCAGAGCCTATCGGAAAAGTCAGCTGTACAATAGTGAAGATAAAACCAGAAGAGATAAAACCATGAGATGGCTAAGACAACATAACATAATGCCATACCTTAGAAGGAAAATTTAAAAACAATGTTTGCCATAGTATAAAGCACGCGGAGGTGGCAGAGTAGCTATGCATCCGGCTGCAGACCGGAGTACGGGGGTGCGACTGCGCAAGCAAATCCCTCCCTCCGCTCTCAATTGTTTAATATAAATATATTAACCGCTTACTACCTTCCTAATACTCTCTTATCTAATTGATTTATGGTATAGACAGCGGATAAAATATTTAAATATTACAACGAACCAAACAATAAGCCTAAGGAGGATTCAAAATGATAAAGATATTCAAAGTAAACCCAGAAGCAAACAGCAAGGTGCAATCAGTACTTGGGCAGGACCCATTTGCCAGGAATGAGTACATTTATAGAGATGGCACTACACTGGGACTTGATACAAGGAACTACTATTTATACATAAACGCACCGGAAGAATTCTTCAAGGAAAATGAGGAACAACTCAAGATAGAGGGTGTCGAAGAAGTAGAAAAGGAAGAATTCGACGAGATAAAAGAGAAAATAGAAAAAGAGCAGGAAAACGTCGCCACTGGTCTATCCCTCTTTGATTGATAGATAGTATCTATCGAGAGCAGCTCTCAGTGACTATTCTCCGGCTCTACCTTGTGGTTTGAGTTACTATCAGTAACAATGTGCAGCAAAGAGCTCCTTTGAAACATCAGCCTCTGGCTTCCATAGCATCTGCAACTCTTCGAACCGCAAGCATGTAAGCAGCAGTTCTCATGTTCACTTTGTGCTTTTCCATGAGCACGTACACTCCTTCAAATGCATCTTCCATTATCTTCTTGAGCTTTTCCTTGACCTCTTCCTCACTCCAATAGTAACCCATTGTATTCTGGACCCACTCAAAGTAGCTAACCGTAACTCCCCCCGAGTTCGCAAGGATATCTGGTATCACTAGAGTTCCATTCTTGTGGAGTATACCATCCGCCTCTGGGGTAGTCGGCCCATTGGCCAGCTCAAGCACGATCTTAGCTTTTATCTTGCTTGCATTTTCCCGAGTTATCTGGTTCTCAAGCGCGGCTGGCACCAGAACATCACAGTCAAGCTCAAGTAATTCCTCGTTGGTTATTTTCTTGCTCCCAGGGAACCCTGTAACACTGCCTGTTTCTTTCTTGTGTTTCAGAACAGCCTCTGGGTCGAGCCCGCTCTCGTTCAGGATACCACCCCTTGAGTCGCTCACAGCTACTATCTTGTAACCATCATTTGCAAGTATGATAGCTGCAAACGAGCCAGCATTTCCAAAGCCCTGGACTGCAACTCTAGTTTTCTCTGGTTTCAAGCCCTGCTTTTCAAGTGCCTTGTTTAGAACATACACACCACCCTGAGATGTCGCAGTGCCTCTTCCTTTTGAGCCACCAACGCTTAAAGGTTTCCCTGTTATGACACCTGGTGTGTTCTTTCCAACCAAGCGGGAATACTCATCCATCATCCAGGCCATTATCTTTGGATTAGTGTAAACATCTGGGGCAGGGATATCGCGTTCAGGCCCGATAAACCTGTGTATCGCTTGGATAAACGCACGACTTAGCCTTTCAAGCTCTCCCTCGGATAGCTCCTTTGGGTTTACTATAACTCCTCCCTTTGCTCCCCCATAGGGTATCCCAGCAACAGCACACTTCCACGTCATCCATGTTGCAAGGGCCTTAACTTCATCCAAGCTCACATTTGGATGAAAACGGATTCCACCTTTGGTTGGTCCCCTTGCATCATTGTGCTGTACTCTATAGCCCTGGAATACCTTCACAGAGCCATCATCCATCCTCACAGGAAAGTTCACTGTGAGTAACCTCTTCGGGTGCTTTAAAACTTCAAGTATTTCTGGTTTGAGGTGCATGACCTCGGCTGCCTCATCTAATTGTTTTTGTGCTGATTCAAACGGATTTATTTTTTCCATGGAAACCCCCCTAGAAAATAAGATTACACAGAAGGAATTAATAATTGTTTTGGAGAAGTGAAAGCAAACATTTTAATACCTGATGAATTTAGTTCTAGCATGAAATTTACTGTGTACTTTGATGGTAGTTGTGACTCGAACAAGATAGGCCGAACTGGCTTGGGAGTAGCCATGTACAAAGATGGGAAACTCGTTAAAAAGGTATCGGAATACATAGGCCTTGGAACAAACAACACCGCAGAATATCATGCGGCCATACGCGCCATTGAGGAAGTCAGGAAAGCGGGAGTCGATAGTGCTACAATCATTGGCGATAGCGAGCTAGTCATAAAGCAACTAAAAGGCGAGTACAAAACAAAAAAAGAACATTTGAAAAGCCTAAGAGACAAAGCTTTAGAATTAGCAAGCCCAATAAAAGATATAAAATTTAAATGGGTACCGAGAGAAGAAAACCAACTGGCCAATGAGCTCGCACAAAAAGCAGTATTTGGGTGATGACATGTATGACGTTGTAATAGTTGGTGGTGGGCCAGCGGGACTGTCTGCTGCCCTAACCGCAAAGCATGAAGAGCTAGATTATTTGCTCTTGGAGAAGAACAAGATATTAAGCACTTTTGAGAAATATCATCCAGAAAAGCCTGTGATGACATACCCTTGTGACAAGTCAGTTAAAGGGCCATTACCCTTTGAAAAGATGAAGACAAAAGAGCTGGTTGAGAAGTGGAAGAAGCTTACAGATGAGTTGAATGTAAGACTGGAAGAAGCGATTGATATCAAGCAAGAGAACACAACTTACATAATAAAAACAACTGGTGGGGAGTATAAATCAAAGAATGTGGTCTTAGCGATAGGTATCCAGGGGACACCAAGAAGGCTTGGTGTACCAGGGGAGTATCAAAAAAATGTGTATCACAACCAAACACCCTGCCTTGATTTCAGCAACAAAACTGTTGTTGTGGTTGGTGGAGGCGATACTGCTTTAGAAACTGCGCTCATTGCTGAATCTGAAGGGGCCGATGTAATAATATCCTATAGAAAGCCAGCATTTTTTAGACCTCACAAGGAGAACATAGACAAGATAGCCAAGAGCAAAATTAAAACAATCTTCAATTCGCACATAGTTAAGATAGACGGCAACAAACTGATATTGAATACTAACGAGGGGGAGAAACCAATTAAATTCGACTGCCTAGTGATTTGTATAGGCACTGTTTGGCCAGAAGGATTTCTCAAGAAAATTGGTATAACTGTGGAAAGAAAAAATGCTTTCACGGACAAAGCCATTGAAGTGCAGCCAGGTTTGCTTGTTGCAGGTGACCTGGTAGGAAGGCCATCCATAAAGATGGCGATAAACCAGGGATTCGATGCTATAAAAAAGATAAAAAATAGAACCAGCCACACCTGAGAGAGGCAAACTTCAACTCTCAGAGGCTGTAGTGGCTGATTCTAAATCATCTTCCTGCTAGGAGCTGCCCTTAAAGCCTCAACACCTGGCAACTCATCTCCACTTAGTTGGGTGATAAGTGCCCCTCCAGCCAAGCTGACGTAGGAGAATGCACTTCTGTCAAGTCCTAAGTCATTAATTGCCGCAGAGGTGTGCCCACCACCAAGCAAGGAAAATGCACCTGCCTTGGTTGCTTCTTCAATTGCCTTAAATATACTATAGGTCCCTTTAGAGAATACGGGATTCTCATAAACACCAGCAGGGCCGTTCATGCAGATAGTTTTCGCCTTCATTATAACGCTGACATATTTTTCAATGGTTTCGTCGCCTATGTCCTTTATCATGTCTTTGAATTCTCCGTTTGGCTTCACATTAACACGCTTTCCTGCCCTGGTTACTGCAACATCTACAGGCACCTCAACTTTCTCTGGATACCTCCTTAGGAGGTCCCTTGCCCTGTCTATATAATCATAGGCCTCCAGCTTCCTTAGCGTATCCATGTTTGGCTCCCCTATGTCTGTACCCTTAGCTGCCATGAATAGTTCTCCAACCAGACCACAGGTTAAGATAGCATCCGCACTACCCCTGTCAAGAGTGTTCTCCATAACTTTTATAGAATCATCCGTCTTTATTCCACCAAGAATAAAAACAGTTGGTCTTTGGGGGTTATCAAGAACCTTCTCCGTTGCCTTTACTTCCATTTCCATCAACCTGCCAGCTGCCGATGGCAAAACATGTGTGAAACCAACAACAGATGCGTGAGAACGATGTGCTACCGAGAAGCCATCATTTACAAATATATCAAACAAAGGTGCGAGCCGCCTTACTAAATTGCTTTGGGCATGGCCAGGAGCATCTCTCTTCAAGGTTTCCTCGGACAGGAACCGCACATTGTCTAGGAACAAAATTTCGCCTGGTTTCATATTCCTTATCTTTTCCCTTGCATGGGAGCCCATAATATCATCTACAAACTCTAAACTCCCATCAGCATTCTCTTTTAGTACCCTCACATGTTCTTCCATCGATATAAAGTCGGGCTTACCGGGTCTTCCCTGATGGGCAAGAACTACTACCTTCGCCCCCTTGTCGCTCAGCTCTTTGAGTGTTGGCCAGTGTGCCATTATTCTCTTGTCTGAAGTGACCTTTCCCTGTTCGCATGGTGAATTTATATCTATTCTTACCAGGACAGTTTTGCCGTCAAAATCAAAGTCATCGAGGGTTTTCATTTTCTTCATCTTCCCACCCCAATGTTCAAAGCCTTATTAGTCTTCTCCATTGATTTCTTCTTGTCAGTTTCTATTCCGCCCAAAGCCCTTATGCAATCTATGTTTTCTGGAACAACATCGGACTCCTGGTGAACTGCCTGCATATAATAAAGCTCCTTCCCATCATCACTTGTATTCAGACACTCATCCCAAACAGCTATTTCATACAGGTCTCCCATATCCCTACCAAGGTCCTTTGCATACTCCATGATTTCAGCGGTCGTTTTAAACCCGTCCTTGACACGCAAAACTCTTACACGGGGGTTAGCCCTAAATGCATCAATTACCTGTTCTCTGTCTAACTTATTCTTCAGCTCAACCATTATAGCATGCGAGTGCATGAGTGTGGTTGGAACAACAAAAGCAATGCTCATTATATCAATGCTAGGTATCACTGTCTTTAAGTCTGGTCCATGATGAGATGGCATTTCAGGAGTTGGTTTTATTGCATTTATTGGACCTTTTCCAGATTGTGCAGGGTCTGCAGCCCTTCGCACAAGAACAACCCGAATTTTGCCTGTATCAGAAAGCTCCCTGATAGTGCTGATAGTCCTTGCCAAGCCAGTAGTGTTGCAGGAAACAACTCTCACACTATTCTTGCCTATGGCGTCCTCATAGTTAGCTTGGGCATTGAATGAAACATCCGCAGTGCTTGCCTTCTCTCCGCCTTGAAAAATCATCTTCAGGCCGTACTTTTCATACAACGCCTTGTTCTCAACGCCCATCTTGCTTGGAGCGCCATCAACAACCAGGTCTATCTCACTCAAAAGGTCGTCCAAAGAGCCAGCAAGCTCCATACCCACTTCCTTAAAAAGTTTTTCGTTCCCAGGGACTGAACAATAAATAGGAATTCCCTTGTTCACAGCGTCAAAAGCCTTGAAATCAGGCTTGGTTTTAGCGACGCCAACCAGCTTCATGTCGTCCTGCTTCAGGACAGCATGAGCCACTCTTCTAC
This sequence comes from Candidatus Iainarchaeum sp., assembly GCA_021161465.1. Taxonomy (GTDB): domain Archaea; phylum B1Sed10-29; class B1Sed10-29; order WALL01; family JAGHAM01; genus JAGHAM01. The sequence goes on from JAGHAM010000014.1 coordinate 6,288, forward strand.
CGATTGTACCATAACCATTTATCCCTACCTTTAACAATTAAATCCCCCCAAGATTTGCATAGATAGCAATTGTTGTTATGGATTATGGGTATTATAAATGTTTATCTTTTAGAGTGAGATTATTGCAAACAACTAAAGGCAAAAGCGTGTGTAGTCATCCACGACCAATTGCTGATCCAGATTACAAGTTCCTTTATTAAATAAGATTGTGATAAATTAATCATGGGTGAAAGAGTTCCAAAGGAAGAATTCAACCCAAAGAAGAGGTTAAGAAGGGTACTAGGGAATAAAAAAACAATCACTATCGAGAAACTCGCCGGTCTCCTACATAGGGATTCCTTTGGGGAGCACACAGGTAAAATAGTATTATCAGGAACCCAAACAGAACCCGTGGATAGAACCATTTATAAATTTATATATAAAGATGAGGATGAAAACATAACTGATATTTCCATACAGGAAGGTATTAACGCTTTAGATAAATTAAGTAGAAAGCACGAGGCGTGGGTAAACAAAATAAAGGATAAAACACCTGGGTCAAAGATACCACCCCCTCCAAAAGATCTTCATAGCATAGAATTGGATTCATCTGAACTTATAAAACGAGTTTTAATTGTGAGACATCTAAAACCTGGTGAATATGGTTCTATGAGGTAGTCAAAAGTATTAAGAAGGAGGGGGCGATTACCAAGAGGCAATCGCGGTTTAGGGGCTTATC
>JAGHAM010000002.1 GCA_021161465.1 Candidatus Iainarchaeum sp.
CTGAGAAGGCTGCACCAGGCACCATAAGAAACCAGTTTGGCGATAGCATACAAAGGAACCTGGTGCATGCATCAGATGGTAAGGAAACCGCAGAAGCTGAGATAAAGAGGTTCTTCGGGGAAAAGGAGTTGTGCAACTGGTGAACAACTAACCAATAACATTCAAGGAGAAGTCCACAATCCTTGCTGATTTTGTAAGATAACCCATAGAGATTATATCTGGCTTTAGGCGTGCATAAACCTCCAGGTTGTCAAAGTTTATCCCACCAGATAGCTCGATTTTCACTGGATAAGCACGCAATTTTTCAATAGCTTTTGAAGCCTCGCTTATTGGGAAATTATCAAGCATTACAATATCAGCCCCTGCCTCCGCTGCTGCTAAAGCCTGCTCAAGACTATCCGCCTCAGCCTCAACCTTAAGATTTGGATACGACTCCTTCGCCTTGCCCACTACCTCCTCAATGCTCTTGCAGAAAACTAGGTGATTATCCTTAATCAATACCATATCACCCAAATCATGCCTGTGTGGCCAAGCTCCTGCGATTTTAGCAGCCTTTTTATCAAAGTCTCTTAAGCCAGGCATTGTCTTGCGTGTTAGCGCTACTTTTACACCATACCTACCAGTTACACCAACTGCTTTCTTGCAGAGTGTTGCCACCCCGCTCATCCTGCCAAGCAGGTTTAAGGCCGTCCGCTCTACAGAGAGCATGGACTTGTTTGAACCTTTTAGACGCATAACCGTTTCTCCCTCTCCGCATACTTCCCCATCATTCTTCAAGAAAACCATCTTTATGCCCTGCAGCTCAAACAAACGGGAAACTTCATTCACACCTGCCAGGATGCACTCCTCATTTGCAACTACCTCTGCCTCGCACTCAGAAGCAGGTATCAAAGCAGTAGTTACATCCTTTTCAAAGGCGTCTTCCTCTAAAAATGAAACCAGGGTTTTATCAAGGTTCACAGCAACACCTCCTAAATTATGTCTGGTCCTATCCTTTTATGTTCGACCTCAGAAACTCTCTTCCATATTGGATGGCTCCTGTCGTTCCCTTTCAGTGCCTTATCGATATCTTCATAAGAAAACCCCAACTCTCCTTCATCCGTTTGGCCAGACCACAGCCCAGCTGTAGGCTTCTTATTGAGTATGCTTCCAGGAATCCCAAGCTCGCGTGCCAGAGCATACACATCAGTCTTGTACAAACTACCTATGGGTAAAACATCACATGCTATATCGCCGTGTTTGGTGAAATACCCCAGTAGATATTCTGTTTTATTCCCTGTTCCCGCAACAAGTGCATTGTGTTTTCTCGCAAAGTAATAAAGCATTATCATCCTGACACGGGCCATCACATTGCCCATATCCAGCTCATCCTCTGTGCCTACCAGCTTGCAAATAGCATCGACGGGTTCCTTTGTTGTTATCCTGGAAAAGTTAACTCCTGTTGCCTCTACTACTTTCTCAACATCAGGGTCCTCCTCAAAATACGGCAGCGAGTAGGTGTATATGTTTTCAGCGCCAAGTGCATCTGCCAGCAGAAAGCAAACCACAGATGAATCCACACCACCGCTTAGGCCAATGACCGCTTTCTTAAAGCCCTTCCTCTTGAAATAGGAACTTATTCTCCCGACTAATTCCCCTTTCATACAGAGAATGTTTTTAACTGGGACTATAAAAATAGAGACGGTTTGAGGTAATATTGTCCGCAATCATCGAAAAAGCCGACAAAATGTATTTTAACTTAAAAGATTGTAAATACAGCAATGGAGTCACCAAAGGTAGATTACTTCATAGGCAAGGAAAGCACAGTCTGCACAGAAACCGTGAGGGAAGTTAAAAAAGCTCTTGAGAAACACGGCTTAGATATGCGCGAATGGAAACCAGGAAGAGAAGCAGATATGGTTTTTGTCTTTGGTGGGGATGGAACACTATTACAGGTCCTGCAGGCTATGGGTGAGAACCCAATACCTGTGTTAGGTATTAACTGTGGCGAACTCGGGTTTTTGATGGAAGTTAACTACTCCAACTTTAAGAAATTCCTGCCTTCTATCTTAAATGGGAGATATGCCCTGGAAAAGAGGAACCGGCTTATACTATCTGGTAAAAAGCCGTTCTATGCATTAAATGAATTCGTTGTGTGCCCATCCAAATCGGCAACTCTTGTAAGGTATATCCTAAGGGTAAACGGTGAGCAGATTTGGAGAGATTCTGCAGATGGTCTTGTCATAGCAACGCCTACAGGTTCAACTGCCTATGCCCTATCGGCTGGAGGACCAGTAATCACCCATGATTCTCAGGTGTATGAGATAGTACCAAATAACTCAGTGAACCAGGCAAGGCGGGCTATGATAGTTCCAAAAGATGCTGTAACTGAGATAGAAGTTATGGACTGCCCAGGGGAATGTAACGTGATAATAGATGGAAAAACTAGAATCAAGTGTAAAGACCACATCAAGATAACAACCTCAGATAAACCAGCCCTCTTCGTAAGGCTTTTCCCATCATATACGGTGCTTTCAAGCAAGATGAAAAAGAAAGTTGATGTGTTTGGAAACCACGCCATACGTGGTGAGTCTCCATCCTCCAAATTCATCCTGAAAGTCATAGAGTTTGAAGGCCCGCTTACACAAAAGGAAATCATCAAGGCCACACAACTACCAGCGCGAACCATCAGGCGCAACCTAGAGAGGCTCATAAAAAAAGGCCTTATCATCAAGAAGCCTTTCTTAGAAGACCCCAGGCAGTCTCTTTATATGATTGCTGATTAAACCGGCAAAGCCCTTTCTAGCGATATATTTATAAATCTAAGTCCTGTTGTTTCTTTGGTGCTGGTTATGGAACCTGAAACGCGAATAACTGAAAATCCGCCACCTGCTATAAGGCCAGGCAGTGATATTGAGCAAAGGACCAATCCTATTGGCTTTGGGTCAAAGGTAGTATGCTGGTTCACATCCGTGTATAACGGTGCAGAAACTGCACGCAGGTTTAAGGGAAAGGTAGGTCTTGGTAGTGGGCTTCTAAACTTACTGGTTGCTTACTTCATTGTTGATGTAATTTCAATACCGATTTATTTTTTGATTTCTGGGTCTACTCCACCAGGAGTAACAAAAGAGATATTCTTCTTGCTAGTTATAGCACTCCAGATAGTAGGGTTGGTCAGCTGGCTTGCGATAAGTTTCCTTTCGCACCTGCTTGCCACTTATATGGGTGGCCAGGGGAGCTTCAGTGAGCTTGCTGGTCTTTTGACATTCCCACAGTCAGGAGTAATGATATTGAACCTTTTTTTCAGCTGGATACCTTTATTGGGTGGATTGGTTCAACTTGTGCTTGGGATAGCTCTGGTTGTATCCGAGGTAAACATAATAAAAGAGGAGTATAGCATAAGCGGACTGAAAGCATTCATTGCATGGCTCGTCCCAGCGGTCATAGCTACCCTGATACTTGTAGGAGTGGCTGTAGCGTTAGCTGTCACCTTGTATGCTTCAATACCTAGAATGGTTACAATGCCACCTCCATATTACTGAGGGCTGTATGAATAAAGCCTGTGTTTTAGCATATAATCCTCGATGTGTTCTGAGACCAGTCCTTTGATTGACTCACCTCTAGCTATTCTTTCGCGCACTAGTGAACTGGAGATACGGGGGGAATCGCAGATTAAAGTTTCCCCAAAAGGTGTATTGCACTTCCCCCTGCAAACTACCAGAAAGTTGAAGTGTTTCTTCAAAGTCTCGCTTTCCCTCCAGTTGTCAAACGAACCCAACGATTTCTCGCTTATCGCCCAGTAGAAACGCGTATGAGGGTACTTTCTCCCAAGTTCCCTTAGTGTGTCAATAGTGTAACTTACTCCTCCCCGCTTTATTTCGAGCCGGCTGACGCGCGCATTCTTAACTCCCTGTATGCCAAGCTTGCACATCGCATACCTCCTTTCCGCCGGGGCCAGCTTTTTGCCAAGTGCGTGTTGGTTGCAGGGCATAACCCAGACTTCATCAAACCTGCGCGCAAGGCACCTAACAACGGCTAGATGCCCATTATGAAATGGATTGAATGACCCCCCAAAAACAGCAATCCGTTTTTCATGTGTTTGCTCTGACAAACCTAACTTCACTAAAATTCCTCCTCACAACAGTGTGCATCGGCACTTTCCATTTTGCTGGAAAATCTTCACGGTAATGTGCACCCCTGCTCTCTTTTCTGGCAAGCGCGCTCCTTATTATAAGCTCTGCAAGCTTTCCTGGGCGGCCTGCTAAGCCTTGCTTCAACGATTTTTCACTCCGTGAGATTCCACAGGAGTCCCACAGCACCTGCTTTGCCTCATGGCTTGGCCGAACATCGGCTATGCATGTTTTTGGTCTTGGAAGCGTAAAGCCGGTAGAAGCACTGGTCTGCTCACCAGCGCGTGCACCAAAGACCAGTGCCTCAAGCAGCGAGTTGCTCGCAAGCCTATTCGCCCCATGAACTCCAGTGCAAGCCACCTCGCCACATGCCAGCAGACCAGGGATGTTGGTTCGCGCGTTAAGGTCTGTCCGAACTCCACCCATACAATAGTGTGCTGCTGGTTCAACAGGCACCAACCGCTTCGTTGGGTCAATTCCCATCTCAACGCATTTACTGTATATGTGCGAAAATCTCTTCTTGAAATAGCCAGGCTCGATAGAGGTGGCATCCAGAAACACCTTTCTCCCAGCTTGGAGCTCCGCCTGGACAGCCCTTGCAACCACGTCCCTGCCAGAGAGCTCATCTTGGTTATGCCTCTTAAGGAACCTCTCGCCCTTGTCATTAACCAGCTCTGCTCCCTCACCGCGTATAGCCTCGGAGATTAGGAAACCATCAAACACAGTTGGGTGGAACTGAACAAGCTCCAAATCCATCAGCTCTGCTCCAGCTTGGTATGCCAGAAGCGCTCCCGCACCAACAGCTGACTCCGGGTTTGTGGTCTTTGAGTATAGTCCAGCATAGCCACCAGTGGCCAGTATGACAGAACCTGCCCTCAGCTCATTAAGCTCATCATCTTTCTCAGTAACTACACCACAGCATCTACCCTGGCTAATTAGTAATCCTTTTACCCGCGCATCAAGGCGTGGGATATCTCTAGCCAGCTCGTTGACGAAGCTTAAAACTTCCATCCCTGTGAAATCGCCTATGTGGAGCACCCGCCTAACCGAGTGAGCTGCCTCCATGCTTGGCTCATCGTCAAACTTTAGACCTGAGGCCCTCAACTCTTTTACGCGCTCCTTGCCATCCTTTATGAGGATATTAACTGCTTCCTCTTCGCAAAGACCGTCCCCAGCGTTTATGGTGTCCCTAAAGTGAAGCTCCTCACTGTCGTCCTTGCCAAGCGAGGCTGCTATGCCACCCTGGGCTTTCTCTGTGTTCGGCTGCCCTGATGAGACTATCAGAACATCGCCTTTAGCATGCAAAGCAGCCATTAAACCAGCAAGCCCTGCTCCGACCACTATCACATCAGCATCCATGATGAGATTTGCTCATTGCCAGTTCAAATACCGTACGCTAGAGGCTAGTTTGGCGCGTCTGCTGAGAAAACCGGTAAAAATGACCGGCTGGAAAGGAAAAAACAAAAAGGAATTCACAAAAACCTTTATAAATCATGGTTTTTACAATAAATGTGCATCTCGGGGCAGGGAAGATTAAGTTCCCACCAAAGCCGCTGAGACCTATCTGATTCGACAAACTGGTGATGGAAACGATAAGGCAGCCAATAGTGGTAGTTCTCGCACACGTGGACCATGGCAAGACCACGCTCTTAGATAAGATTAGGGGAACCGCTATTGCCAAGAAGGAACCGGGCCAGATAACACAGCATGTTGGCGCAACTGTGATTCCAAGAGAGGTTATAGAGAACCTTTGCGGACCACAGTTAGCCAAAATGGGAGTGAAGCTGACCATACCCGGACTTCTTTTCATAGACACGCCAGGGCACGAAGCATTTACAAACCTACGCAAGCGCGGCGGGGGAATAGCCGACCTTGCAGTGTTACTCATCGACATAAACGAAGGTATACAGCCACAAACGAAGGAAAGCATTGAGATACTAAAAAGCCATAAGACACCTTTCATAATCGCTGCCAACAAGATTGATATGCTCTTTGGATGGCAGTCATTAGAGAACAGGTGCTTTATGGAGTCATATAAAAGCCAGACAGAGCAGACGAGGAAGCTCCTAGACGATAAGTTATACGAACTTATGGGACAGTTGCACAAGCTTGGCTTTGCTACCGACAGGTTTGACCAAGTAACTGACTTCACTAAGACCATAGCTATCATACCAATATCAGGGAGAACAGGAGAAGGCTTACCTGAACTGCTTATGCTTATATCGGGCCTTACCCAAAAATTCATGGGAGACCGGCTTGAAAGCAAGGAGGGCCCTGGCAGGGCAACAATACTTGAGGTTAAGGAATTGCAAGGTCTTGGCTCCACAGTTGATGTGATAGTTTACAAGGGCTCAATAAAGCAGGGGGACACCATAGTCCTTGGAGGCAAGAACGGTCCCATAGTCACCAAAATCCGAGCACTGCTACAGCCGAAACCGCTTCAGGAAATTCGTGAGGGCAAGAAGTTCGAACATGTTAAAGAAGTCCACGCCTCAGCTGGTGTTAAGATAAATGCACCGTCGCTTGAAGACGCACTTCCGGGCTCAGGGCTATTCGTTGCAGAAAAACCAGGAGACATTGACAAGCTCAAAGAAGAGATAGCCGAGGAGCTGGAGCAGACACAGTTCTCAACAGATGCAACTGGAGTCATACTGAAGGCAGACGCGCTTGGCTCACTGGAAGCCATTATATCAATACTTAAAAAGGATGGCGTTCCAATAAGAAAGGCAGGAGTTGGCAGCGTAACGAAAAAGGACATAATTGAAGCCAGCTCGGTTAAAGAGGAGAACAAACTGCTTGGTGTGGTTCTTGCATTCAACACTGGCATAACAGAAGAGGCTAAAAAAGAAGCTGAAGACCTCAATGTTGAAATAATCTCAACTAATGTCATATACAAGCTGTTGGATGACTACACAGACTGGAAGAAGGAAGAGAAAGAAAAGGAGAAGCGCGAGCTCCTTGAAAGTGCAACGTACCCTGCCAAAATCCAAATCCTGCCAGGCTATGTGTTCAGGAAGAGCAAGCCTGCAATAGTTGGTATAGAAATCATTGATGGCATCCTCAAAAGCCCCTGCCCACTTATGGACGCGGAAGGCAAAAGACGCGGCAAGGTAAAGGAAATCCAAGACAAGAAAGAAGTGATACCAAAAGCTGAAAAAGGGATGCAGGTTGCGGTTGCAATAGAGGGCGTAACCATTGGCAGGCAGGTAAATGAGGGTGACATATTATACTCACACATTCCTCTCGAAAGAGTGTATAAACTCGAGGAAGAGGTTGAGGAAAAGCAATTAATCGAAGAGATAAAAAAAATAAAGAAAAAGGTGAAATTGGATGAAAATGGTAGTGGCTAATCCGAAAACTGGAAAAACCTATCAAAAGGATTTAACAGAGACTCAGGAAAGAGCTCTTTACGGAAGCAAAATAAGTGATACGATAAAGGGTGATGTCGTTGGCCTCCAAGGGTATGAGCTAAAGATAACAGGGGGTTCCGACAAGCAAGGGTTCCCAATGAGAAAAGACCTGCATGGCACCTCTAGGAAAAGTATACTTCTTTCAGGTGGCTCTGGCTTCCACCCAAGCAAAAAGGGTGAAAGGAGGAGAAAAAGCGTCAGAGGAAACACTGTAGCAGAAGATATCGCACAGATAAATGCAGTGGTTCTTAAGGACGGGAGCAAACCTCTGGAAGCATTATTCGGAAAAGAGGGTGAGAAACCAGAAGAGGGCAAGAAGCCTGAAGAGGCTACGAAGAAGGAAGAGGATAAGAAGAAGGAAGAGAAAAAACCAGAGAAAGCTAAGCCAAAAAAACCTGAGAAGGAAGAACCAGCAAAAGGAGAAAAGAAATGAGCAAGCAGGCAGAAGTTAACATTGGTTTGATAGGGCACGTTGATAGTGGCAAAACTTCCTTAGTGAAAGCACTAACTGGCAAGTGGACAGATACGCACAGCGAGGAGCTCAAGAGAGGAATCACCATAAGGCTTGGATACGCTGATATGGAAATAAACCAATGTGAGAAGTGCGGTGTAATAACCAAAGACAAGACCTGCCCAAAATGTGGTGCAAAAACAAAACCAAAGAGGGCAGTGGCACTCATAGATGCGCCAGGGCACGAAGCCTTGATGACTGTTGTGATATCATCCTCAGCCATAATGGATGGGGCAATACTTGTGATAGCAGCCAACGAGCCATGCCCACAGCCGCAAACCTATGAGCACTTCAAAGTCCTCGAGATAATGGGCATAAAGAAGCTTGTAGTAGCGCAAAACAAAATTGATTTGGTAACCAAGGAAGAGGCCCTGAAGAACTACAAACAGATAAAGGAGTTCCTAAAAGGCACATTTGCAGAAAACGCACCAATAATTCCCGTAGCTGCACACCATGGTGTTAACATAGATAAGCTTTGCCAAGCCATTGAGGAACACATACCAAGCCCAAAAAGGGACAGCTCAAAGCCCCCAATGATGTTCGTAGCAAGGTCCTTCGACGTGAACAAACCTGGAACACCAATAGAAAAGCTTGCTGGAGGCGTCCTAGGTGGAAGCCTAATCCAGGGCGAGTTTAAGGTTGGAGACAGCATAGAGCTAAAGCCAGGGATTGAAAAGGAAGGTAAATGGCAACAGCTTGAAACTAAGATAGCCAGCCTAAATACCTGTGGCAAGGAAGTCAAGACTGCCAAGCCGGGGGGGCTAATAGGTGTTGGAACCTATCTGGACCCGTCACTTGCAAAGAGTGATACATTGGTGGGTAACATATGCGGTAAGGGTGGGACACTCCCAGAGGCAAAAACCGAATTAACGATTGATGCGAAGCTCATGGAAAGGGTGATTGGGATGGATAAGGTAACCCCCTTCACCAAAAACGAAACGCTGGTTGCAACCGTTGGTACTGCAACGGCAATTTCAACAGTAGCTGAAGTGAAGCCATTAAAGCTGTTGCTTAAAAAACCTGTTTGTGCTGAGAAAGGATGGATAGTTGCATTAAGCAGGAGAGTTGGCAACAGATGGAGGCTAATGGGATATGGTAAAATCATCTAAGGTGAGAGTGTTGCTCGATACAAACTTCTTAACGCTACCCCAACAATTCCATGTTGATATAGTGGAAGAGATTAAGTTTCAAATTCCAAGTGCTGAACTCGCAACAATTTCACCAGTCATCGATGAGCTCAGGGAGCTGCCAACAGGCGGTGTGGGTCTTGAGCTTATAAGAAAAGGATTAGTCAAAACCATACCTGCAACAGGCAAAGCTGATGATGCTTTGCTTGAGCGCGCCTTAGGAGACCATGCCGTAGTATGCACTAATGACAAAGAATTAAGGAAAAGGTTACGCTCAGCAGGAGTCCCTGTAATGTATCTAAGAGGCAGGAAAAAGCTTCAGTTGGATGGGGTGGTGGAGTGAACCTATTCAAGAACATATCACCAGGAAAGAAAAACCAGATAAACGTTGTTGTTGAAATACATTCAGGGGCAACCGATAAGGTTGAATACAATGAGGAAGGAGGGTATTTCGAGCTCGATAGGTCACTATACTCTGCAGTGTATTACCCATTTGAATACGGTTTTATACCGCAAACAAAATCACCAGATGGTGATGCATTGGACGTTGTCCTATTGACCACGCACCCCACATTCCCTGGGTGCGTGATAAAAGCAAAGCCAATAGGTGTGCTTATGATGAAGGATGAAAATGGCAGGGACGATAAGATAATAGCAGTGCCCATAAGCAAGGTAGACCCCAGGTTTGATGGAATAAAAGAAGTGAAGGACCTGGCAAAACACCTAAAGGTGGAGATAAGGCAATTTATGCTTGACTATAAAAGGCTTGAGCAAAACAAGAAGGTTAGGATAATTGGCTGGGAAGGTTCAGATGAAGCCAAAAATATGATTGAGAAGGCAATCAAAAATTACAGGAGTGAAAAAAATGTATCAACTCATAACAGTTAGAGATACTGTCCGGGTCCCCCCAAAGGACTTTGGAAAACCAATGAAGGAATCCTCTTTAATCGCACTTAGGGAGAAATACGAGAACAAATACGATAGCGACACTGGGATAGTCCTAGCAGTGTCAAAGGTGGACGAGATAGGCGATGGGAGGATTATCCCTGGTGACGGCGCAAGCTACCACGATGTAGTGTTTGAGTCACTTGTCTTCAACCCGCAAATCCACGAAGTTATAACTGGCAAAGTATCAGAGATAACACAATTTGGGGCTTTCGTCAGGATAGGGCCAATAGATGGTTTAGTGCACGTATCCCAGATAACAGATGACTTTATGTCGTACAACGAAAAAACTGGAACCTTAATCGGGAAGGAAAGTGGAAAAGTCCTGAAAGAGGGAGATACAGTAAGGGCAAGGATAGTAACGTTAAGCCTAAAGCCCGTTACAAACGACAGCAAGATTGGCTTAACCATGAGGCAGCCAGGCCTTGGCAAGATGGAATGGATAGAGAAAGAGAAAACCAAACCCAAGAAAGAACCAAAGAAAACAGGGGGTAAGAAAGGTGCCCGCAAGTAAAGCATGCAAAAACTGCAGGCGGATAATCGACAAAGGCAATGTCTGCCCTGTCTGCAAAAGCACTGACCTTACCACAAACTGGAAGGGTTTCGTGATAGTGATTGACCCAACAAACTCTGAAATCGCAAAGAAGCTTGGTATAAAACTCCCTGGTAAATACGCATTGAGGTTGGGAAAGTGAAAGTTGCGTATGCAGTTCCAGAAGGGTCCCCTCTCAGGGATAAGCTCAAGGAACCCCTTGGTGAGCTTGTGCCTGAGGAAGAGCTCTCATTCGCTGTCAAGAGCGGCAAGCTCATAGCAGTTGGTGATGCTTGCCTTGCAAAAGCACTTTCATATGGCGAGCCACTGATTGGCATCTACGACAGAAAAATTGAGAGAGCACCTGCAGAAGACAAGATTGCCGACAGGATAGACAACTGGGAGGTTGGAAAACTAAGTGTGACCAACCCAGCAGGAAAGATTACAGAAGAGGCTTTTGAACTCGTAAAAGGCTCTGTCGAACGCGGTGATAAGATTAAAATAGAGGTAGATGGTGAGGAGGACTTGCTTACGTTACCTGCAGTGGCCTATGCCAAGAAGGGCACCACCATCTGCTATGGACAACCACATGTTGGGGTTGTCCTCGTTAAACCTGATGATAAAACCAAAGAGAAAGTTAAAGAGATTCTCAAGGAGATGAGAGTGTGAAACTCGAGATAACTGATGAAAAGGTAAATAGGTTACTTTACAGAACGGAACTAAAGTGCAAGGCAGAATTCGAAGGCTCAACCCCATCTAGACCAGACGTCATAAAAGAGATAGCCACTAAGAAGCATGTGGACGAGAAACTTGTAGTGCTAGACTCCATAAGACAAATGTATGGGAAACAAGAGTGCAGCTTCCAGGCAAGGATATACGAGTCTGAAAAAGCTAGGAAACGCGTAGAAGGCAAAGAAAGGAAACAAAAAAAGTTAGAGAAGAAGCCTGAGAGTAAGGAAGAACCGAAAGAGGCAGAAAAACCAGCAGCGGAGGGTGAGGAAAATGCCAAAGAAGCAAAAGAAGAAAACAAAAAGAATGAAGAAGAGTGAGTATTACGAACTAAGTGATGGTAAGGTGAACCGGAAAAAGATACCTTGCCCAAAGTGTGGTCCTGGGGTGTTCATGGCTGAGCACAAGGATAGGTACCATTGCGGTAGATGTGGATACACTATGATGAAAACTGAAAAGAATGCAAAACCAGCTGCAGAAGTTAGTCAAGACCATCCGCAAGGTCAGACATAATATCCAGAGCCTTTCTTAAAACTGCCTCATCCAGCAGCGCGCCTTCAGCTTCAATAGTTATTTTGAAGGTGCCCTGCCTTTCTGTGGGCCACACAAACAATGCAAAGTCAAGCTCATTTCTCAAATTCAAAAGCTTCTCCTGAATCTCTAGAGTAAGTATTTTGATATACTCCTCTTTTCCACTGAAGAAAAATTTCTTTTTGAACTGGGGAGTACCTTGCTTGAGAGACTTATTAAGCAGCAGTAGTTTAGGGCCTATGTGTATGAGTGGGGTTGCTGTTATTGGCACCTTAACTTTCTCCTTGCCTGTCCACATGAGTATCCCTGTGTAAACCCTTCTAAAGAGGTGGATGTCTATGTCAACCCGCCTTCCATTGTATACACCAGAGAGCTTTTTGAAGACCGTACCACGCATGCCCAAGCCAAGCGCGTGAGATAACTCTTCCAGTTTTTTCAGTGTGTTTCTGAACTTGATAACAGTATAGCCCAGAGCAAAAACAAGGATGAGGAATGACAATACAATGGCTGCAGACCAGCCAAATGAACCAGAGAACAAGGCAACAGGTGAGGGGGATAACACAACAGCTGCACCAATCAAAATGAGCAACATTATGACCATGGATATATCATAAACCCTTTCCAGGGGCAAATCAACTGCCATAATGTATAAAGGACATACGTTATAATAAAACCTTAGTGGTTTGATGCTTTGTTTGGGAATTGAAAGCACGGCTCACACATTTGGTTTGGGTCTAACGGATGGTAAAAAGGAGCTGCTGAACAGAAAAGTTATGTACACCAGCAAAGGAGGTATCCACCCAAGGGATGCCTCCCAGTTCCTGACAGAAAAAGCACCATCGCTATTCAGGGGTATCGATTTAGATGCGGTTGATATCATAGCTTTTTCACAGGGTCCGGGGCTTGGGCCCTGCCTGCGCGTAGGCTCTGCTATAGCTAAATCTTTGTCACTCTACTACGGCAAGCCATTAATAGGCGTAAACCACTGCATAGCCCATATCGAAGTGGGTAAGTGGGACACTGGCTGCAAAGACCCATTGGTGGTTTATGTAAGCGGTGCAAATACCCAAGTGATAGGCCTCAAAGGGGGAAGATACAGGGTATATGGTGAAACCCTTGATACTGGTCTTGGTAATGCAATAGATGTTTTCGGCAGGACGCTTGGGTTGGACTTCCCAGCTGGCCCAAAGCTTGAGAAGCTTGCTAAGAACGGCAAAGAACTCATAGAGCTGCCTTACACTGTAAAGGGTATGGACCTTGCATTCTCAGGCCTTGTAACTGCAGCCCAGAAGAAAGCCAAACAGCTGCCTAAGTCCAGACTGTCCGACCTGTCATTCTCATTCCAGGAAACAATCTTTGCTATGCTTGTGGAAGTTAGCGAACGCGCGCTTGCCCACACAGAAAAGAAAGAAGTCATGCTAGTTGGTGGAGTCGC
>JAGHAM010000027.1 GCA_021161465.1 Candidatus Iainarchaeum sp.
ATAAACTACCAAAAAAGAATGGTTTTGACGGACCGAAAGACATCAGCGCAGTCATTCCTGAGAGTGCCGGCAAGCAAACAACGCAACCACCATACCGTCTGAAAGGGTTTATCTACTTATTTGATTGCATCTTTCGATAACTTCTTCATCCAGAGAGAGCAAGAATGTAGCCAGCCGAGGCCCTTGCTTCTTGCCTAGCAGAACTAGGTATGCAGCTTCAAAGAACTCGCGCGGCTTCAACCCACTGTCCCCAACTATTCTCTTGAGCTGTTCTCCTAGTTCAGCAGGACTCTTAGCTTGCTTTACAGCATCAGGAAGTTTACTCAATGCCTCTCTCTGCCTTTCCGAAAGGCCCTTCATGACACTATCTGGAACCTCCTCTAAAATCTTTACTCTTCTCTTCTCAGGGGCATATTTCTCTGCCCAGTTCTTAGCCAGCTTGAGTCTCAATTTGACCTTCTCTATATCTCGCTGAGAAAGCTTCTTTGGGACATGCCCAGTCCTCTGTAAAATTCCAATGGCTGTCTCTGTGTCAGATGCAACCTGGACCAGGTCAACGAGAAATGTGAAAGGAGGCTGGACTGGAAGCTGCCATTTACTCCTTGGTCTGATTTGGCTTAGCTCATAGGCTGCAACTAGGTTTTCTTTCTCCCTATCATTGGTTGGTGTTTCCTTTCCAAAGAAAACGCGCTCTGCCAAATCGTAAGCTTCATAGTAGTTGAACACACCTTCATCAAACGGAACCTCAATTGCCCGGTTTATCTTTGGTGTGTAAATGAATCTAACTATCTCAGGTTCGTATACCTCAAGTAGCTCGCTGACTGTAAAAACATTGCCCTTTGAGGAACTCATCTTCTCCTTCTGGCCTTTTGCATACACAAATTCATACATTGGTCCTATTGGTGGCTCATGCTTGAAGACATTCTTTGATATGCGAACGCCCGTATCCCAGGAACCACCAGAGGCATGATGGTCCTTTCCAGAGCTCTCAAAATCCACATCGTAGTGCGCCCATCTCTGAGGCCAGCACACGCGCCAGACCATTTTAGCGTTTCCCTTCTTCCTGAAGTCAAACTCTCCAGAATGTCCGCACTCGCATTTATAGCGCAGCCGATACCCACCAAGGTATTCGACACTGGTTGTATCCTTACCGCATTTTTCGCAGTAGACTCTAACGGGCATCCAGCGCTCTGATAATGGTTCCTTCCTGTAGTCGTTAAGTATTTCCCTAATCGAATCTTTGTTCTCAAGGGCTATTTTCATGTTCTCTGCGAAGGTGCATTTCTTGTATTCCTTGCTCATCCAGATGTAGTCAGCCTCAACATCACAGGCTTTGTTTTCCTCTATGAGTTCACTGGCAAAGTGCTCGGAATAGCTCTTGTGGCATCCCCAGGGGTCAGGAGTCTCGCTAACTGGTATCCCTATATAATCCTCAGCTTCTTTCTTCCAGCTTTCTGGCACTCCGGCAGGAACCTTCCTGAACCTATCATAATCATCCCACACGTACTGATAGCGCGCCTTCACACCAAGCTTCAGAAGCGCGCGGTAAACAAAATCTTGTGTCAGAACCTCGCGAAAATTGCCAGCATGGACAATACCACTGGGGGTTATCCCGGACTCTACCACATATTCCTCCTTGTCAGGCTTCCTAGCCACTATCTGTTTTGCATAGCTGTCAGACCAGTGCATACCTATCCCTGCTATCTGTTTTCCATTTTTGGATTTATAAACTACTATCGAAAATCGTATAAAAGTTAGATGTGTAATGCAAGGGATGGCAAAACAGGAAGGCTTGAGTCAGGAGGAAGCCAGAAGGCGGCTGAAGGTATTTGGGGAGAACAAAATAGAAAAAAGAAAAAAAGAATCCCCACTAGACATGCTGATTGCCCAATTTAAGTCGCCAATAATACTGCTTCTGATTGGCGCTGCAATAATATCCATAGCATCCAACTACCACTCCCAGGAGAGTTACATAGACAGCATTATGATAATAGTTATAGTATTCGCTGCAGCGATAGCTGGGTTTGTCCAGGACTACAAAGCTGAGAAAGCTGTTGAAGCCCTGCAAAAGTTGGCAGCCCCAAAGGCGAAAGTGATAAGGAACGGTAAAAGAAGAGAAGTACTGGCGACTGAGCTAGTCCCTGGCGACATAGTGCTCATTTCAGGCGGAGATGTCATACCTGCAGACGCTGAAATTATAGAAGGATACCTAGAAGTTGACGAATCCAACCTAACAGGTGAATCAAAAGCAGTAAAGAAGATGCCTGGCGACAGAGTATTCTCCTCCACCTCGGTATACATGGGAGAAGCAAAAGCTAAGATATACGCAACTGGTATGAAAACTGAGCTTGGGAAGATAGCTGGAAAAATGCAAGAGGTAAAAGAAAGAGAGACTCCATTCCAGTACCACATCCGAAAGTTCACCAAGAAGATTGTTGTACTGGCGCTACTCATAATCGTAGTTGTACTATTTGTTGGCTTGGGGAAATTTGGTCCCACAGAAGCGTTTTTGATTGCAGTTGCGCTTGCGGTGGCTGCAGTGCCTGAGGACCTGCCAGCAGTCATAGTCACAGCCCTGTCACTTGGCTCGAGGGATATGGCCAACAAGAATGCCTTGGTGAGGAAGCTTGCAGTAACTGAGTCCATAGGCTCTGTTGATGTAATCTGCACAGACAAGACAGGGACACTAACTAAGGGACAAATGCAGCTAACAAAGCTATGGTTGCCTAAGGAAAATAAAAAAGCAAATGAGCTCGCAGTTGAGTGCTGCTACTACTGCAATGACGCTAAAAAAATCACAAAAAATGACAAAGAAAAATACATTGGCGACGAAACTGATGTTGCCCTTAAAATGTTCTCTGTGGGGATTCTAAAGGATAAATCATTCAAGCGTTTTGAGGAGATACCCTTCAGCTCTGAGAGAGAACGTATGAGTGTAGCCTGCGAAACTAAAAATGGAAAGCTGGTCTTTGTCAAGGGCGCGCCTGAAGTTGTAGTCAAAAAATCCAGCAAAGCGCTTATAGGCGGGACTGTAAAGGACATCTCTTCCATCAAAAAGCAAATTTTGGATAAGAACAGTGAGTTCACATCCAAAGGCTTCAGGGTGCTCGCATTAGCATATAAACCTTACAAGAAGCCTATAGAGAGTAATCTGATTTTCATAGGTTTAGCTGTTTTGTCTGACCCACCAAGGGAGGAAGCTGGGGAGGCCATAAAGGATTGTTATTCTGCAGGTATACGTGTAATAATGATTACTGGGGACAATCCAAAAACAGCCAAAGCAGTGGCTGATGAGATAGGGCTTAAAACAGAAGGTGTGGTGACTGGAAACGAGCTTGACAAAATGAGCCGGGAAGAACTCTCCGAACTTCTAAACAAAGGTGTCAATATATTTGCGCGCACAACACCCTTCCACAAGCTTACAATACTGGAAGTCCTGCAGAAGGAGGGGCACATAGTAGCCATGACTGGAGATGGTGTAAACGACTCGCTCGCTTTGAAAAAAGCAGATATTGGCATATCAATGGGCATACGGGGTTCACAGGTAGCAAAAGAGGCAAGCGATATAATCCTTCTCGATGACAACTTCGCAACAATAAGGAACGCCATCAAAGACGGCAGGAGGATATTCGACAACATAAGGAAGTTCATAGATTACCTTATGACCTGCAATGTCGCTGAGGTCGTGGTTGTCACTCTGGCCACTTTCTTTTTCCCGTACATCTTACTTTATCCTGTTCAGATATTGTGGATAAATCTCATCACAGATGGACTACCTGCTCTGGCGCTGTCTATAGACCCATCACGACCAGACACCATGAAGAGGAAACCACGTAAAAGAGGTGAAGGTATAATCAACAGGAAACTGTTGCTACTGATAGGTGGAATAGGCATCAAAAAAGCAATAATGATTCTGTCGATATTCTTGGTGACGCTTCCACTTGGAATTGATGTTGCAAGGACATCACTGTTCACTGGGTTCATCCTTTATGAGTTTGTGAGAATAGCTGTCATAAGGTACAATGAAAAGCTGGACTCCCTTAAGGACTGGTTCTCGAACAAAGTGTTGGTTGCCTCTCTGCTTGGCTCACTGGCACTTCAGCTGTTCATAATTTACACGCCAGTTTCCAAATACTTCAAAGTGGTTCCGCTTGGTGCTTATGAGTGGACAGCCCTGATAGTAGGCACACTTACCGGGTTCATCCTTGGCATAATAATCTCAGAGGTAATAGACAGAATCACAAAAGGAGAAGAGTATTAATCCTATCCAAAACTACCCTAATTGGCAAGAATCAAGGCGGGCCCGACGGGAGTCTCCACAACCTTCCAAAGGTGGAGGGCTTATAAGGGAGGAGGGAATGTGTCCCTCCTCCTTATTTTGAACCCGCGACACCCAGGTTAAAAGCCTGGTGCTCTAGCCAGTTCAGGCACAACGGCTTGCCACCGAAGCGCAGGCTGAGCTACGGGCCCACACAAAGACAACACAATGGAGATTTAAATGCCTGTATGCTGTGCAACTTCTACGCACTCTTTCCTGCAAGGATATATCCACTGGTCTTCTAATTTAAGCGTGTTTTCATTTATATCTTTATAGCCCAAACGATTCCATAAATCTCTTCATTCTCCTCAGCTCAGAAAGCAGTTGGAACCCATCCTTCGTCATGGTTATAAATGTCTTATTGCCTTCCACATCCTCCACAATGATACCCTTCTCCTTTAACTCCGATAAGTATGACTTCAAGAGGTCATAAGATAGATTTGCCTTATACATAATATGTGTTGGTTTAGCATGATTATCCTCTTTTTGTATGGCTTCCAGTATGGAAACTATGACCTCAGCGCGGTCCCTTCTTCCCCTCATGATTTGTTCACCATGAAAAAGTCATACAGCAGCAGCAGGTACCCAACGAGCTGCAGGAATTCGCCTATGACATACATATCCAAGTGGATTATAGTAAGTAGGAAAAATACCTGGCTAAGCAACAACACAGCAAATGAAAACACGATGACCTTGGTGCTCGACTCGCCCTTCTGTTTGTAGTGGTGGTAATAGTAACCTACGAGCATAAACAATAGGATAGCCATCGTTATGTGAAATACCACAAAGATGTAATAACTAAAAAAGGTTGTTAAAAGTATGAAGTAAAAAAGCAGATAAACCAGATTCCTCGACTTCTCCTTCTGTGTTATTAGATAAAGGCTTGAAAAAGCACCTATCATGAGTAGCCTGAACAGGAAATAGCCAATAGAGTATATTATTTCAGACTTGTACTGATAATTAACGAAATGTAAAGTGCTGCCAATCTGGATAACCCTTAAGACATGGTAGTATATTGTGAAATTGGTCAGGATTTTAAAGATAAAGGCAACACCAATCAGTAGAAAGATAACAGAGAAATACCTGTGTTTCCTCTCATGAGACACTTTGAAGAACTTGTTTGCATAGTAGGCTATCAAAAAACAAACTAGAATACTAAATATCTCAAAGATAATATCGACACCATAAAACCATTTTGGGCTAAACACGTACTGTAGCATACAAACACTTTTGGTCCCAGCCAGTTAAAAATACTACTGGAACATAGTTCTATATCTTTGTTGCGAAAGGCGTTTATAAACGAAACCAGATAGATAAGACAGCGGCCTATAAGCTGCACAACAAAAGGAGGTGGTTGACAAGATGGGATAATGGATAGGAAAAGCTAATCCTGCGAGGGTGTGGTCCCCTAACACTACGAGTTCTGTAAACCTCGCACCACCCTCGCTCCCCTCATATCTACCCTCTCAGGCCTTTCTTGACCGAAAATATAGACGATTGCTTGGAGTGAAGATAATCACCTACTCATTGCTCCCAGCACTTTATTGATATCCTCAAGGTCTTCAAAAACAAAATCTGCACCTGCTTTCCTTAAATCCTCAGGAGAGCAGTCACCAGTTGCAACAGCTATGGTCTTGATGTTTCTCACACCAGAATTCTTGGCTGCTTCGACATCCCGGATGGTGTCCCCAACCACAAAAATCTTGCCTGGTTTGAAACCTTCCTCCTTTGCTCTCTCCACTGCCAACCTGACTAAATCTGCCCTGTTTGGGCTGTCACTGCCAAATGCACCTACCTTAAAATAGCTCCACAAATTGACTCCTTCAAGCTTTCTTTTTGCTATCGGCTTTAGGTTTCCAGTGACCAATCCAAGCATGGTGCCTTCTCTCTGGAGTGTTTTTAGGAGCTCTCTAACCCCACCAAGCACCTCAAATTCTCCGCTTCTAACGTTCTCATTGAAAAATTCCCCCATACGTTGCATGCACTTCAGGAGGCCCCCCTTTATCTCACTGTCACTGAATCCATGTAATTTCAAAACTTCAATCAGTATCTGTTGGTCAGTCATGCCACGATGGTCCACTAGGTCAACATGGGTATCAATCCCATAAACTTCCTTTATAGCTATGGAAAATGCCATCCTCTGGGTGCTTGGGCGAAGCTTGCTCACCAAGAGTGTCTTGTCTATGTCAAACAAAACAAGCGCGTTCACTTTCCTAACTCCTTTATCCCATTCATGTACGGCACCAGCACCTTTGGCACTTTTATCGTGCCTTCCTTCGTCTGGTAATTCTCAATTATGGCAAGCATAGTCCTGCTTGTAGCTATGGCCGTGCTGTTCAGAGTATGGACAAGCTGTTTGTCACCGCCCTGGCTGCCGTACTTTATGTTCAATCGCCTGGCCTGGTAGTCTGTGCAGTTGCTGCATGAGACTGCTTCTATGTATTTCCCCTGCCTCGGAGACCACACTTCCAAATCATACTTTTTAGCTGCTACGGTGCCTATGTCACCAGTGCAAACGTTAACAATGCGATAAGGAAGTTCCATCTTCTGGTATAGGCTCTCCGCATTATGAATCAGTTCTTCATGGATAGCCCATGACTCCTCAGGCTTGCAGAAAACAAACTGCTCAACCTTGTCAAACTGGTGCATTCTAAACAGCCCACGGGTATCAACACCGTGCCGCCCAACTTCCCTCCTGAAGCTAGGGCTGATGCCACAATACTTTAAAGGCAGGCTTTCAGTGGGCAGAACATCATTCATATACATAGCTGCTATCGGGTGTTCACTCGTTGCTATCAAGTACATGTCCTCCTCATCTATCTTGTACATAACATCCTCAAAATCATGCAAGTCAGTGACACCCTCATATGCTTTCCTGTTCATCATAAATGGAGGCAATACTGGCGTAAAGCCTTTTTTTGCCAACTCATCAATAGCGAATCTCTGTAAGGCAAAATCCAGCAAAGCTAATCCACCCTTCAGGAAAACAAAACCACTACCAGCAACCTTGGCTGCCTGCTCAAAACTGGCCAATCCAAGCTTCTCTATAAATTCGCCGTGAACCTGCACCTCCACCTTCTTTGGCTTGCCCCATCGCCGAACTTCAACATTATCGGAGTCGTCTTTGCCAATCGGAACTGACTTGTGCAGCAGATTTGGGGAACGCATAAGAAGCTCATCGCGTTTGCTCTTTAGCTCACGAACCTCTTTTTCAAGGCTTCGCATATCAGCATCGAGTTTTCTCATCTCACTAATCTCTTTCTCAGCGGGCTTCCGAGCGCGCTTCAGCCCGGCTATCTTCTCAGAAACTACATTTTTCCTGTGCCTCATCTCATCGAGCTTCTTCAAGCCAACACGCCATCGCTTGTCCAGGTCGATTATTTCATCCACCAGCTTCGTTGACTGACCACGTTTCTTCAAATCGGCGCGCACTATCTCTGGATTCTCACGAAAAAGCCGTATATCAAGCATGATTATCTTCTCTTCTGGGAAGTTTAAAAAAATATGGTTTACAATGATGTAAATGTGGAAAAAGACAGGTTTGCCAAACGCTCAACCACCAAGTCAGCGGGATAACTCTTGGTTGTATCCTTGGCCAGCGCTATGCACTTCATGCCTGCCTTTTTCGCGGCGAGCATGCCATTAATGCCATCCTCAATCACGACACAATTCCTTGGTAGCACCCCTAACCTCTTTGCTGTCAGGATGAAAACATCCGGCTCTGGTTTACCTCTCTCCACTTCATGTGAACTTGTGACGGCATCGAACAAGTTCTCAATCCCCAGCTCACTCAAGACAAGCTTGATGAATTCTGGTGGGGATGCCGATGCGACCCCTAGCTTAAGATTGTGGTTTTTGCATTTGTTTATCAGCTCAAGCGCGCCTGGGATTGGTTGAATACCCCTGCGCGCTAATTCCAACATCATGTCCCACTTTTCTCTTATAATTGCATCAATGTCATCAAGGTGAACACAATATTTTCTAAACAAACCTTCAAAGAACTCCTTATCAGAAACTCCTGTGTAACTCTCTATTTCCTCATGCGTAACATCTATTCCGTGTTTCCTCAAAAGTGTCATCTCCACTGTCTCGTGGAACTTTTGTGTATCTGAAATAACTCCATCCATATCAAAGATTACTGCTCTTAACATAACCACCCACTGATAATTTTTTATAACTCCAGTTACTTATTGTTAGACTATGCAATACAAACACCTTAAGCTTCTACACGAAATGATAGATAAGAACATTAGCCAGAGCAAGATAATGCACTATTTCCAGTTGGAGGGGTATTCCGAGGAAGAAGTGTTGAAGGAAATAAATGACTACGAGGAAGAAAAAACTCTGAAGAGTGAAGATGAAGAGCAGTAAATCACTAGTTCTTGAAGGTGGGACGGGTGGGATTTCCCAACCACAAGCGGATTGCGTAACAATCCCCTGCAGGTTTAGAAAGGGTGCAACCCTTCTTTTTGAACCCACGACACCCAGGTCTTCAGCCTGGCGCTCTCCCAGTCTGAGCTACCGCCCCTTGGCATTTTTTTAGTTTTTCTCTCTTATTAATGCTTCTGTCATCGCTTTCTACTATTGGTGGAGTGCGACCGCCGGGAATTCC
This sequence comes from Candidatus Iainarchaeum sp., assembly GCA_021161465.1. GTDB lineage: Archaea > B1Sed10-29 > B1Sed10-29 > WALL01 > JAGHAM01 > JAGHAM01. The sequence goes on from JAGHAM010000027.1 coordinate 8,931, forward strand.
ACCTACGGATTGCGTAACAATCCCCTGCAGGTTTAGAAAGGGTGCAACCCTTCTTTTTGAACCCGGGTTATCAGCTTGGAAGGCTGAAGTCCTACCAGACTAGACTACGGTCGCGTAATCTTTGTTTTTAGAAATCCCTATTATTAAACTTTTTAGGTTTTTTTAATCTTGATGAGCCTGTGCCACCTGCCCCTCTCTTCAAACGGGCGTTTTGGCCTGTTCACCAACGGATAGATTAATGCTATGAAAACCAAGACAACAACAACCAGTATCACAAAAGAGTACACGGGGTACCTGTTTATGTATTTACCAACCACTACCAAGAACTTTTGCTCAACTGGTGGTGGCTTAACAACACGGGCGCTTCCAGATTCTGTTATGGTTTTACCGTCATACGTTACTGCAACAGTATAAGTATAGTTCCCTGGCTCTGCACTGAATATGAAAGCAGCTGTTTTGCTCTCACCTGAATTCAACTCAAGTTGCTTTTGTTTCACACCGACTGGTGTGATAACCCTTAAGTTAGGTATCAAATCGGTATTCCCTGTGTTCATAACAGTTACATTCATATAAAGCTTCCCTTGTTCTCCCCTTGTAAAGACCTCCTCGATCTCTATGGGTTTTTCCTCTTCTATGTTTAGAGATGGGTTGACTGTTATTGTGAAATTTTTATCTACATCTGGTCCTCTGAAAAACAGTACGTATTCATCCATCTCACCATATGGTGCAAGAAATTCCCAGCTGACACTTTTTGTTTCGCCGGGACCCACAATAACTGGTCTTCTAAACGGTCCAATACTGGTTATGCCCCTGCCCTTCTGTACCAGATAAGTAGGTATCACGATGGATTTTCCCTTGTTTGTTATCAGTGCGTCCACTGAGAACTTCTGTCTTGGTGCCAGAACATCATCTGAAATACTCACCTGGACATCGAGAGGTAACTCAAAGGGTTTTGCTGAGTAATCCTCAACCTCCGCATTTTCTGAGCGGCCGAGGTAACCAGAAACGCTTGGTCCTGAGTAAAGTTTAACTGAAAGAGCATTTTTGGTTCCAACTTCGAGGTATGTAGGGTCAACGGGTACCCACTTTCCTGAAACTAAACTCTCGGCCCATGCATGACTAACCCAACCTCTCCCAGTATTGGCAACCCCTACTACAATCCTAGTTGGTATGCCAGCAGAGCGGGCCAGTGCTGCGTATAAGTTTGCATACTCTGTGCATGAGCCTCTTCTATCTCTCATGACATCATTGCTAGTTATCATATCTTTGTTTGGCTCGTAAGTAATATGCTCATTGACCCAAACAGCAAGGCGCTTTACTGCCTCAAGGGTGGAATTAGTATCACCAATAATCCTTAAGGAGAACTCTCTTGTGCTTTCATCAACAATTATTAGGCTACTATTTCCCAGAAATTCTGAATAGTTATCAGTGTTTTCTTCTGGGAAAGGCTCATCCCAAAAGACGGGTTTTGACCCATCAACAAAAACATTGAATCTAAAGGAATAATTCCCAGTGGTATTAACAAGCTTATTGCCATCTCTATCATCAAAAATCTCTAAATCAGAAGGGTATTTGACCTGCTGCCTTTCATCATTTATTGGTAGGTAGATTGGCCTTCCATTTGATTGGCCATCCAAAACAAGAGATATCTCAGCACTGCCAGCGTTTATAGGTGAGAGAGCGATACTCATCACTGGCAAGAGTAAAAACAAAGCCGAAACCACCAGGACACAACACTTTCTCATC
>JAGHAM010000011.1 GCA_021161465.1 Candidatus Iainarchaeum sp.
AATGGTTAGCTGGGTAAGGAGCATTCAAGCATATAGAAATAGAAGGGTGGGAAAGGGGGAGGTGTCGAGCATAGTCGACTAAATGGCTTCCCTGGGGGGGAGGGGAGCCATCTGTAAGGTGCTTTCGTTCCCTACCAAGAGCGTCCCACCCTTGAGCATGATTACGTGACTGGCAGGAAGTAAACTTTCTTTCCTGCTCTTACTTTCTTAAGGAACCCCTTTTTGCAAAGGCTGTTTAGCTTCGCGCTTGCCGCATTAGCCCCCTTGTAATTCAGGGCTAGTCTTATGTCCTCCGCGCAAGCCTTCTTCCTAGTTTCAACGATTTTCAGTATTTCTTCCTCGATTTCAGATAGCACTTTCCTATCTTCAAGTCCTTGTGACTGCTGATATACCTCCATGATTTTGTCAAGCTTTTCCATGATTGTCTTAAGCATGGCGTTGGTGTACTTCCTTTCTTCCACCAACCTGTGTATCATAGCCCCAACGATGTATGGGTTCTTGAACTTCTCCATGTCGTATTCAACATCTTGTGAATACTTCTTGTACTCTTTGGGGTCATAGATATTGGGTATATCCATTTGTGACACGCTCACAATGACATCATGATTTAGTCATGACTAATATTTAAAGGTTTCGGTCGTGTCATGACACACAGAATTAAGTTTATTCTGGCTGTATGCCTAGCTTCCGTTCCATCTCTGCCACTACTCTCCTCGTTTTTGCCACAGCATCAGGGTTTACGCTGATAGAGTTTATCCCATTTCTCACGAGGAATTCTGTGAAGTCAGGGTAGTTTGATGGAGCCTGGCCGCATATGGAAACTGTTTTTCCTTTCGCATGGGCTCCCTTTATTATCATTTCTATTGCCTTCTTGACAGCGAGATTCCTTTCATTGAATAGCCCCATTTTGCCAAGTGTGTCAGAATTCCTGTCAACGCCAAGTACCAGCTGTGTTAAGTCATTGCTCCCTATCGAGAAGCCATCACAGTGTTCTGCGAATTCTTCAGCGATGAGAGCATTGCTGGGGATTTCAGCCATCAGCCAGAGCTTGAATGTTGGCCCTCTTTTGAGCCCCTGCTCTTCAAATATCTTCTCAACCTTCTTTACTTCATCAACAGTTCTGACGAACGGTAACATAACCCAAACGTTCTCGTACTTCTGCCTAACGCGCTTTATAGCTTCTACTTCCAGCAAAAATGCTCTTTTGTAGTTTGGGTGGTAATACCTTGAGCACCCTCTCCAGCCAATCATTGGATTGGCTTCGGCTATCTCATATTTCTCCCCACCTTCCAACTCCCTGTATTCATCTGTCTTGAAATCCGAAAGCCTGAGGACAACAGGCCTTGGGTAAAACGCTTTTGCAACTTTCTCTATGCCTTCCACGAGCTTCTCAACGAACACTTCCCCACGGCCTTCCTCAATTAGCTTCAGCGGGTGTTCCTTAACGTAAGTTGCTATCGTAAATTCTTCCCTTAGCAGTCCTATGCCATCAACAGGATATTTTGCATATTTCTCAGCAAGGTCAGGCACACCAAGATTCATGTACACTTTGGTTTTGGTCTTTGGCAGGTCCTTGAACTGCTCTTCTATGCTTACCTTCTGCTGCTTGACCTCAAGCAACCCTTCATAGACAAGCCCATTCGTCCCATCTACTGTTATGTTATCGCCATCCTTGACTATCTCGGTTATCTTGTCTGTTCCAACTACACATGGCACTCCCATTTCCCTGGAAACTATTGCAGCATGTGATGTCATACCCCCTTCATCGGTGACTATGGCAGCTGCCTTGGTCATGGCTGGAACCATGTCAGGGTTTGTCATGACTGTTACAAGCACGTCTCCCTTTTTGACCTTGTAAAGGTCTTCTGGGCCGTGGACTATTTCCACATGCCCTTTCCCTATACCTGGGCTGGCTGGGATGCCTTCAGCTATGACCTTCCCCTTGAGTTCGTTTTTCTCTTTATGTTTTTCCTTCAGTCCGAGTGTGGTTACTGCCCTGCTTTGTACTATATACAGCTTTCCCTCTTCAAGAGCCCATTCTATATCTTGCGGGAAACCATAATGCTGTTCTACAATCTTGCCAAGCCTTGCAAGCTCTTTTATCTTGCTGTCCGGGAGCTTCTGTGCGTTTTTCTTGTCTGGGGCAACTTCCTTGAATGTTGTACCCATGCTTTTTTCACTTCTTACAATCATCCTTTCCTGCTTTGATATCTTCTTTGATTTTATCTCAAGATTTTGTTTATCTATAACATAGGTATCAGGGGTTACTGTACCGCTGACTATCGCCTCTCCGAGCCCATATCCCGCTTCAATTATAAGGTCATCTGTCCTGCCTGTTGGGTCAACTGTAAACATAACGCCAGATACTTCTGACCTAACCATCTTCTGTACTATTGCTGAGAGGCCTACCTTCTCATGGCTGAATCCCTTCTTTTCCCTGTAAAATATTGCCCTTGGAGTGAACAGGGATGCCCAGCATTTTCTAACAGCTTTTATCAGCTCGCTTTCCCCCTGAACATCCAGGAAGGTTTCCTGCTGACCGGCAAAACTGGCCTCTGGGAGGTCTTCAGCGGTTGCTGAGCTTCTGACCGCAACGTAAACTTCTTCACCTTCCATTTTGCACAATTCCCGATAAGCATCAGTAATATCATCCATTAAATCCTGTGGCATTGGGCTGGAAATTATCGTTTCCTTTACTCTCTTGGAAACCTCGTTCAGGTTGTTGCTGTCCTCGACATCTACCTTGGATAATAGTTCCATTATCTTTGCCTTTACACCAGTTTTGTTGATGTACTCAAAATAAGCCTGAGCAGTTATGCAAAATCCAGGGGGAACTGGCAGTCCCACATGGCTCATTTCACCGAGATTTGCACCTTTGCCTCCAGCAATGCTTATATCGTTCTTCGTCAGGTCTTTGAACCAGACTATCTTTTTAGATACCACAGAATCACCTGCTTTACAAACAGCGTTTAACAATTTAAACCTTACTGGTTGCTTTATTTCCTTTCCTTCACCTTATCAAGGACTTCACCGGCAGATTTTGATTTCTTTATCTCTTCCCTGCTGATTACTGGTATGCCATCAACCTGATGCTTGGAGGGTTTGTCTATCACAAATAAGGGCTCGCTCTTGAAAAAATCTCCCAACTTGTTCATGAAACCTGCTTTGCACTTTGCCAGTTTTTCTTCATGCTCCAAGTCTATGACTATTGATTCTTTTTTTGAGGCAACGGCATCGAAGCCCCTCCTCACTGGCGTTACCTGAAACCCTAATTCCCTCAGCTTCTGCAGGTAATCCTTAAGAATGCCAGGCGGTGGTGGTGCTTGCTGGTAGAATATGTGTATCGGCTTTATGAGTGGGGTGTCCAGTATCTCTTCGATTTTTTTTGCCTTGGAGAACTCAATACCCTCCCCATCCCTGTAATGGTATATAGCCCTTCTGCTCACGCCAACTTTCCTAGCAAGCTCACTTACATTTATTTCCTCAAGCTTCTTGGAGAAGATTGGCTTGTCCAGCTCAACCACAAACTTCCCTTTGAAGAACTTTTTAATAGGCATAAACTCCTGTGATAGTACACCATCAAGTGTTTTCAGGTTTAGCACAGGAACACCATACCTTTCATATACTGTTCCGTCGAGGAGTTTGTAACTCTTGGACCTCTCACCGACAACAACAGCGCTTCCACCAAGCGCGCATGCTAAGGCCCGTAGTTCATTAGCCTGATCTTCCCTGATAGAGTCTATGTTAGGCATCATTCTGACTAGAATGAGCAGATGATCTCTTTTGGCAGCTATATCAAAGCAGCTACGCACATCTAAAGGTACAAAACAAGAAAACCCGTTTTTCTCTAAGAGCTTTATAACCTCTTCTTTGTTCAAAGTTATCTCCTTGGTTCACGCGCCTTTCTTCTCAACTGCTTTGAATGGCACTTTCTGCACTTTTTCGCATTTGGAGCGTTCACTGCCCCACATTTCATGCATATGAGCTTGTTCAGCCTTGCTTCAGCTGCTAAATCAGTTCCTTGCATACAACCACCGTTTGATTCTCGGGGAGATATTATGCACAACTTCGTTTTTAAACTAATGTTTTTATAATAGTTTCAACGTAATGTATGGGAAGTGCTCCCGTAGTCTAGTCCGGCCAGCCGCTGAATCGGCTGGTGCTTTAGGGTGGTCTGTTGACAACCCCTATTAAAGCACCACTTCGAGTCTTGAGTACCTACGTGTTTAACCTAGCTGTTAAGCGCGTAAGTAACTATACTTTCAACCAGCTGGTACAGTTGAGCTAAACTTAACTGGCGGTCCGGAGAAGGATAAGGGCCTTTCGAGGCTTTCCTTGATACCCAAGGGAGGCCAGGGAAAGCCCTAGACCCGGGTTCAAAATAAGGGAGGGTGACACATTCTCCCTCCCCTTATAAGCCCTTCTCCTTTGGAAGAGCATGAACAGTCCCGGCGGGAGCACCATATGGAATTGCACGCGTTCTAGGCTAAACGTCTGGACACACCAGTGCAGAGAAGGTAGTCATAGTTGCTTGCAACAAGGTTTAAGTTGGAGCAATAACATAAAACAAACAAAAACGGTGATAAAGTGATAATATTCATTTCGGATGGTGAAAAAAGGAAGAAGAAACACCAGTCTCGCTGGAAGTGGAGAAAGAAGCTCAGACGTAAGAAAAAGAAGTAATGCAGGGGTTCCGGAGCGGTCAAACGGGCAGGGTTTAGGTGGTTTTTCAGTCCTCATGACTGGAACCCGGAAAAACCCTGTGGCTTAGTGCCTCCGCGAGTTCAAAAAGAAGGGTTGCACCCTCTCTACACCTGCATGGGTGGCACAAGGCCACCCAAAAGCCATAATGTAGGGGAGTATGGTGCACCTTAACTTTCATTTGGAAGTGAGACTCTCGCCCCCTGCACCTCATTTTTAAAACAGTACTAGCTTCTAGTGATCCTCTGGAGTTAGTGCTACAAGATTTATCATGCGTTAATTGCTTGATAGTTGAAATGAAGAAGAGCTTCCATGGAAACCATTTACACTAGTACCACATCAAAGCTTTATAGTCTTGTCGCAGAATATGTTCAAGCTGTCAATGAATTCTTCGTTGTCCCTCGTTTGTACAGTCGTTATGAATCCATTAACATCTTCTGTTCGAAGCTTGTTTATCATGAAATTACTGAAGCCAAGGACTTTCTTTTTATCGTTGTAGATGAGGAGTGAGGACCATGAGTCAACTATTAAGAACTTCCTACCCTCACCCATTTTGTTCAACGTGTTTGTGAAGGCTATGCTTATGTCAGTTAGGTTGCTTGGGTGGCTTACAAACTCACAGTTGTCACATTCAACCGATGAGCCAGTTACCCTGGAGATGCAATCTATGAAGCGAATCTTGTCGGTAGGGGTTCCACGTGCTTCCAGTGTGGCCTTGAGTGAGCTGACGGTCCTTGTTATGGTTACACATATCCCCTCCATCTTTTCCTTGTTTACAGTGAAATCTATCAGGTCCAAATAACTTTTGAAATGGGTGGATGGCTGGGTTAAGACTAGGACTACAAAAGGTGTTGGAAGACCTTTTAGTTCTTTCCCCATGGTTTCACTGACTTTAGTCATGATATCACATTAGCTTTACGTCACCCATGTATGAGATATATACTGATGCCAACAGGAACGAAGCGAAACATGCCAGCAGGATATTGTCCAGAGCGAAAAATACATCTGAGTGTATCCCAAAATATACCAAGCTTGCAGTTATGGACCAGAAGAATGCAATAATCATTCCTATGCAAAACACGAACCAAAGGGAGGATGCAAATTTTGTAATCTTATTGTTCTTTAGGCTATAGAACAACCCGATGGCAAAACCTGCTGAGCCTATCAAGCTGAAAACAGCCAGCAAGATATTTTGTATGGAAATCATTTTATCACCTTCTTCATCCTCTTGTAGGATATCAATGCTCCAGCCCCAAAGAACAGCCCGGCAGCCATTATAGAAACACTTCTTGCAAGTGCAACGACACTTGCCTCACCAACTTTCATCGGTATGGCGAAGGCAGTTGCTGCTAGGATGCAAAGGTAACCAAGCATCATATACCGCATCTGGGGGAATTTTCTGGTTTCCATAAAGATGAGCGGAAATCCAAGTGCGGAAATTAAGAGTATCAAAGCTGCTTCAAATGATGTCATGCTATCCACCTTTAAACTCTCTTTCTCATTCATTAGTTTTAAAGCTTATCGCCTTATCTCAATCTTTTTATACCCATAGTTCGTATTTAGTGGTATGAGTCTCTTCGTAGCAATTGAGGGCCTTGATGGCAGTGGACAGAGCACGCAAACCAGGCTTTTGAGAAAGTGGTTCCTTTCCATGGGTGAAAAATGCCTTGCAACAAAGGAGCCGACCAGTGGACTTATCGGAGGTCTAATACGGGCTCAGCTAACTGGTGAGTGGAAGTCCAACCCAGAGGCACTTCAACTGTTATTTGCTGCGGACAGGGCAGTTCATCTTGACAAGGATGTTCTACCCGCTCTTGATAGTGGTATTCATGTGATTACGGACAGGTATCTGTTTTCAAGTATAGCGTATGGTATGGTTAATCTGGATGAGAAATGGCTAAAGCAGATAAATTCGCAGTTCAGGATACCTGATATTACTATTTATCTTAAAGTTAGTCCAGAGGAGTGCTTTGGTAGGCTTAAGAGAGGAAGGTCACGGCTTGAGCTGTTCGAGAGGGAAGATTACCTTAAGAGGGTGCATGAGAACTTTATGATGCTATCAAGAGAGTACAAAAACTTTTTCATAGTTGATGGGGAAAAATCTATTAATGAGGTTCACGAAAACATAATCAACTTGGTTAAAAAATTGATGGAGTGATTCCAATGGAAACATATAAAATAGATTTATCTGAAGGAGAGGAGTGCATACTGGGGCAGGGGAACTTTTCCCTTAAAACAGTTGATGACATAGTTAGAGTTCTGATGGCATCAGCGTCGAAGATTAAGGTTGGGGTTGCCATGAATGATGGTGGGATGCGCATAACTCGGGTTTCAGGAAATGACCCTGACCTCGAGCGCGAGGCAGCAAATATAGCTTACTCCGTGGGTGCGGGGCATTTTTTTGTTGTCATATTTAGGGATGCTTATCCTGTGAATATACTCAATGACCTGATGGATGTCCACGGTGTGTGTAGCATTTATGCTGCAAGCGCGAACCCCATGGAAGTCCTAGTGCATGAAACAGACCTTGGCAGAGCAATTATTGGTGTTGTGGACGGTCACAAGACAGAGGCTATTGAGACTGCCGCGGACAGGGAAAAGCGAAAGGAAACTCTAAAGAGGATAGGTTATCACTTGGGTTGAGGCTTGATTAAAATAGCATCACCGTCGGCTGAATACCAGGCGTAGAGAAAGCCTTTCATAGGGCAATGCTTTATTCATCTTCACTTGGTATCTCTGTTTAGATAGGAACAAAGGAAGTCTTCCGCAGGGTGATGCTTTATCCCACATACTCACTATGTGGGCCGTTCAGGAGAACTATCTGATTCCACTTAGTATTTTTCCCTTATTAATTTGCCAACGTAATCCTGAAAAATAGAAGGTAGGCTAGATATCCCATGTACAGCATGATGAGGAAGAAGCCTTCCCTACGGGTTATCTTATGTCCTGTCGTCATGAACCACGTTACAAGAACTGCTGACAACAAAAGGATTGCCATGTCGACCCAGATTTTTGATAGAGGTATGTTTAATGGACTGGCAATGGAAGCTAGACCCAGAATGACAAGGATGTTGAATATGTTGCTCCCAATGGCGGTCCCTATGCCCATGATGACTTTCTTTTTTAGTATGGATTGTGTGACTACAGCAAGTTCGGGCAGGGAAGTGCCTATAGCTAAGATGGTCGCGCCTATCACCCATTCACTTATGCCTACGGCATGAGCTATACTAACTGCTGAGTTGACTGATAGCCTTGAACCAAGATAGACTGCAGCAACGCTTAGGAGAAGTAGAATGAATTGTTTCCAGAGCTTATTTGTTTTTTTCATTTTAACTTTGCTGTGCTTGTTGTGCTGGTAGAGATAGTATAGGTATACACAGTAGGCAAGCAGGAAGGCCAACCCAAAAAACAAGTTTATGCCGCCTACAGCAATAGCTAGGACTAACAGTATGTACGAAACAATCATAGCGACTGCATCTCTATTGATTATCTTGTCGTGAATTTTTACACCGACAAATACCGCAGGTATACCAATTATCAAGCAGATGTTGGCTATCCCTGAACCAACTATATTTGATAGGGAGATGGATGGTATGCCATCCAAGGCAGACATTATCGTGACGCCAAACTCTGGCAGTGAGGTTGCAAAAGAAACCAGAGTAAGAGATATAATGAGGTCTGAAATGCCGAAGTGCCTTGCTATCTTTGAAGAGCTCTCCAGAAACGTGTCTGCACCCTTGACCAACAGGCCCATACCAAAGGCAAGGATGAATAGCTCAATTATGATATCCAAAACAGTTCACCATTACCTCAAGTTTTTCCTTGTTTTAAGGCCTTTGTAGTAAGGCTCATAGCCAAACCCTTCTGCCCATGTCAGAAGTTTGTCAAGGTCAGACTTTCTTTCTGGCTCAACCTTTACTGGCTTCCTCTCTCTTTCAATGAGCTTAGCAGTCATGTCATAGACAGTCATGCTTACCCCCTCCATAGCTATACACTCTAAAATTTAAATAGTTTGCTACAGTTTTGCAGGATGGGCTTGCAGGGTTTTCTGCTCAACCACTGCTACTGTCCTGAAACATTGAACCAGTCATAGCTCATAGTGGTGTGTATGATTCTATGGAAATTATGGGTTAGCGAGTCAAGCAGGGGTATAAACAAACAAAGTCATAGGTCAAGAGGGCCAACAAGAGCATAAAACAAACAACCCACATGGTGTATAGGGTATTCAGGTGGTTGGTTGTTGATGAAATCCTGCAGTGTAAAACAAACAACCCAAACAAGCCAAGCAGGGGTTATAGACAGGCAACCCAAACAAGCCAAGCAGGGATTATAGACAGGCAACCCAAACAAGCCAAGCAGGGGTTATAGACAGGCAACCCAAACA
>JAGHAM010000006.1 GCA_021161465.1 Candidatus Iainarchaeum sp.
CAACTGGCAGACTCGCCAGAGTTTAGTGTGTCTGGTGGGCAGGTACCATTTCCAGCCGTATTGTTGGCTGCAAGCCCGCCACTCCAGTCAGTTTCGAGGGAGTTAGCAGCTATCTTTTTCCCTGGCGGGCTCTCATTTGTCACTATGATTGTTGTATTCCCACTCGTAGCGCATGATGGCACTTCAACGGAAATCGTGGCAAAGTTCTCCTGTGTATCCTGCTGGCTGGTCCTGCCAGAAATCCACCAGTAGACGCCCATAGCAGAGATTACAGCAAGTGAGATAAGCAATACAGTAGACACTACTGGTGCAATCCCTTTCATTCTTCACAACCTTCAGCAGTTGAAAGATGCCGTTGTTACACCATTACCCCAAACCGTTCCGCTTGTGCCTGTGGTTAAGCTGGTGTTAAGTGTGGTTGCAGTGACACTTATGGTGCCTTGTTCTGATATCGCAGAGTGTGTCAAGCTTGTGGTTGTAGTCCCAACGGTCACGTTTAGCGTGTTGATGGGTATGGTCCTAGTTCCAGTATTCTGGATGTATATTGTCCCGTTTGTTGTTGAGCTTGCACCCATGCATACTGCACTTATCCCAATAGGCATATTGGGTGTGTTACCAACATTTGTAAGCCTGGGTATGGAGAAGTATAATCCAACCGCAGCTATAACTGCTATTGCTATCAGTAAGACAACAGCAACTATTGGAGATATTCCTTTTTTCATATTACCACCTTGGTTTTTAGTAATGAATATGTAGTTAAAAAGGCTTTCGGTGATTTAAAGTAAGTTTGTCTCAGGCTTTTTCATCTTTGCGATTCTCCTCAAGGATTCCTCAAGCTCATCAACCTTGCCTGATATGTCAGTTAGTTGTTCCTTGGCTTCGGGATGCCCTATTTCCCCCTGTGTTGCCGCTCTGTGCAGGCTATCTACCTTGCTTGATAACTCAGTGGCTTGTTGCTTTATTGGTTCGGTGTGCCTGGGCAGGATGCCTTTTGATTCCAAAGTGTTTAGCTCTGTTAGTATATTAGAAACACCAATCCGTATATCATCAATCTCCCTTAGGTAGGATGGCTTTTCTACAGCCTCCATCAAAGCGTTTATCTTTTCGTTTAGGTCGTTGTATCTCCTTGTTTGCTCTTCCTCAAACTTTTTAAGCTCATCGCCTGATGAGGCTCCCTGTGAAGATTTCTCAACTAGCTCCTTAATGCTTGTAAGGACCTCAAGTGAATGTGCCTGAGACTCAGCTATGGTCAAAACTACCTTTTCAAGCTCATCCTCATTGTCTTCTTCAGTTGTTGAAAGCAGAACATCTATCAGGTAATCAAATTTTTCCATGACTTTCTTACTTTCATCAAGGTATTTCTGGAGTAAGGAGTCCATGGTTTGCGGAGCAACAGTCTTTTTTGCTGGCTTCTGCTTGGACAGATATGCTTCCAGCTTGGCTAGCTCTGACTTTAATTTCTCCTGGTCCTTTTTCAACCCCGTTATCGTTGCTTTCCTAGGCATATACCTTCACCAATAATTTATACTAAGGGTATTTAAATCTGATTGTTATCTGCCGAGCTGAGAGTGTGCTCTGCCGAGGTGTTTTGCTGCAAGTGCTGCTACCAGTGATAATTCCCCTGCCAGGATTGCGGATGCCATAACTTCAGCAAGCTTATCAGCATTAGCGCCTGCTGGCTTGCCCCCACCCCTTAATCCCATTATGTCAAGGGCTTCTGACTGGGTTTCACGCTGGGTTCCTCCACCAACAGTGGCTACCTTAAGGCATGGCACGGTAACGCTTGCATGAATGTCATTGCCCTTCTTTTCTATCAGTGTGAATCCCATGGAGCCGCTAACCACCTGTGCAGGGTCCTGCCCAGTGGCTATGTACATGGCTGCAACAATATTAGCAAAGTGTGCATTGAAGCCATAGCTCCCAGCCTGTGCAGAGCCAACTAAATTCTTCCTGTAATTCACTTCAATCATCGCATCTGGAGTTGTCTTTAGGACTTCCCTCACGACCTTTTCTGGTATCACACATTCAGCGATGACGCGCCTTCCCCTTCCCTCAATCATGTTCAGGGCTGACGGTTTCTTGTCGATGCACATATTTCCACTGGTTGCAAGCCATTTTGCTCCAGTATTCTCCTCTATGTATTTACATACCTTCTCAACACCTATGGTTATCATGTTCATGCCCATGGCGTCACCTGTGAAGCACTCGAATCGCGTGTACAAGTTCCTGCCAACAACCCAGGAACGGACCTTCAGTAGCTTGAGGAATGGGTCTTCTTCCATGAGCTTCTTTATCTCATCAAAGCTCTTGTCAATCCACATGGCAGCTTCCACGGCCTTAGACGCGCTTTCGCATGAGAACACTGGAGCCCTGGTCATCCTATTATCGACCACAGTTGCTTTGGCTCCTCCAGAAAGATTGATGGTTTTGCATCCCCGGTTGACTGAGGCCACCAGCGCGCCCTCTGTTGTAGCCAGTGGGATGATGTACTCTTTGCCGTTAACCTTTAGTGGTCCTGCAACACCCAGAGGCACCTGGGTGACACCAATCATATTCTCAATATTTTTCTTTACTGTTTCTTCCTCATCAATAGAATAGTGACTTATGTGTGTCAGCTTCGCGCCGCTCATCTTTTCAACGGCTTTTATCCGCTCTTTCACAGCTTTGTCAACAGGCATAGTCTTGTCAAACTCATGGAAGTCCACTTTAATTCACCTCTTACCGTTTTACTACACTGGAATATTAAATGCTTTTGCTATACAGAAAGCTTTAATATGAAAAAGGTTTTTATTAACAAGCATGAAAAGAGCAATATTGCTGACTTTACTGTTTCTATTTACGGTTGGATTAGTCGTTGGCTTCGGCGCTGGGTTCTTCTACCCACATACACAGGAGATTACAGAGCCAACAGCAGTACACATGTTCCTCCCTGCTGTTAGGGCAAATGGCTCGGGCATACTGGCCAAGCTGACGGTGCTCGTTAAACCAGGGACAGGGCAGATTCTCGTTAACATAAATGATGTTTTAGCAGGTTTTGAAACCCAAAACTCTGCAAGGACTGCTGCAAAAGTTGCTTCTAACTTTACAGGGAAAAGCTTGGATAATGTTGATGTCATCTACTCAATAGACGCAAATGCCTCTAGCATAGATGGACCATCGGCAGGGGCTGCAATGACCATGGCAACCATCGCAGCTTTGAAGGCTGTCCAGCTGAACAAGTCTATCATAATGACTGGTGCGATAAGAGATGATGGCAGTATTGGCCCGGCTTCCGGCTTGGAAGGGAAGATTAAGGCTGCAGAGGGCGCGGGGCTGAAACTTTTCCTATTGCCAGCTGGCGAGTCGGTAAACAACACATTTGAAAAGCAAACACACTGCGATGATACTGGCCCAATGCACTACTGCACGATAGACTACAAGAGTGACACCAGAGCGTTCAACATAACTGTCAAAGAAGTATCGAACGTTGGTGAGGCATGGAGGTATTTCGGTGAGTAAGTTTGTCAGAGCTATTCTAATTGTTGGTGCCCTCTTATGTGTGCTTGCTGTGGCTGGTCTTTACATGAAGCAGGTCAATCCAAAATCATCTCAAAATAACAGTGTCCAGGTCCATGTTGGGTGGAACACTACCGGGTTCTCAAGGGCAAGTGCTAGTGTGGAGAATGGCAAAATCATTCTCTCTTCAGGCTGTTACCATCTGGCTTTATTCGCTGATGCCAGGCAGCTGGACTCCATATCAAAGGGCATACGTGGTGAGATAGGGGATAGGCCGTTCGCCCACCAGCTAATGTCAGACTCTTTCGAGTTTTTTGGTGTCAAAGTAGTTATGGTGAAGATAACCAAGATTGAGAACAACATTTATTACGCCCGTATAATCTTGAGGCGGAATAATGATGTTCTGGATATAGACTCAAAGCCAAGCGATGCAATAGCGCTTGCAGTTAGAGCAGGTGCCCCAATTTATGTTAGCAACTCTTTGCTTAGGACACATGGAGAAAAAGTTTGCTGAAATGGCTGACAGCGAACCACCATTCCCGAACGCTCTCGCAGTTCAGTACCAGATGGAACGCAGAGGGGCTTGACTTCCGGGTTCGGGATGTTACCGGGTATGTCCCCCTCGCTATGGCCGTCAGCCGTGGAATATTCTGAATTAGTCCATATATAAATCTAACGCCGTTATTTCATAAACTTCTTTATCTGGCTAACTGCCTTCTCAACGGCTCTATAAACATCTTTCTCACTCTTTGCCCCTGTGCATATCATCTTCCCGTTTTTGAACAGCAAGAGGGATGTCTTTGGCTCTTCCAGCTTAAGTATGGCTCCTGGAAACTGCTCGGGTTCATATTCAACATTGTCTCTTGCCTTTGCTATTGCATATAAATCTAATTCAACATTGAGATTTGCTGATGCGAGTATATTTTCAATCCTAAAATTCACTTCCATATCCAAACACCTTTAAAAACTATTAAGAGGAACATGCTTTATAAACCTAATGTGAACACCCACTTGACAAAGACACCAACCAGGTTCACACACAGTTTAACTGAGCTTACTGCAAGGTCTGGCCTACCCATGATGAGCCCAACGAAGAATAGCAGTATGAAACCATTTATCCAGTCTTCCTTCCTGGACCAGCCAATGCCAGTAGTGAATCCGGTTATCCTTGTCAACACACCAAATATAAGATAAAACGCGCCAAGTAAGGCGACGTATGGCAATACAACGGGAATTAAGCCTGGGAAGTAGTAATATCCCACTGCTGCGGCAACGAAGCCAAGCATCAGTATGTAATATATCTCATCCGAATTCATTTTAGCTCCCTGCAAATATTTTTGATAAAACTTATTTAAATATTTTTGCATTTACCCCTATCGTATTTAAATATAGATATGTGCATAAGATACACGAAGTCTTATGCAAAAGAGTAAGGGTAAACTTAGAGGTCATGGTAGGAAACTTAGAAGGCCAGTTAGGAAAACTGGGATAACTAAGCATTTGCAGGAGTTTAAAGTAGGTGAAAAAGTCTGCATAGACATCGATTCTTCTCGCCGTCCTGTTGCACCCCTCCCAAAGTTCCAGGGCAGAATGGGGGAAATTGAGGGGAAGCAGGGCACTGCTTACAAGGTTAAGATAAAAGATGGTGGGCTTACAAAAACCTTGCTTGTCGATTCAGTGCATTTAAAGAGGTGAACCAAAGTGATAGGAAGGGAATTAATAAAGCGTTCAGATGTGAGTTTAGGTCAGGTAAAATCAATCCTTGAGAAAAGAAAGAAAGAGGGGGAACTTTCATACGAGCAGAAAGTAACCTATGAGTATGCAAGGTCTCAAGGCAAGATAGGCCCAAGAAAAGCCCAGGAGCTTATAGCTAAGCTTATGGAAATTCCTTCAATCGATGAGCGTCTGGCAGTTATGATTGTTGATAATCCACCAAAGGACAAAGAAGACATTACTTTATTTTTTGAAAGGAAAAGGAATCGACCGACGGATGCCGAAGTAAAAAAGATACTCGATCTGATTGCAGAGTACACAGCTTAGGGGGTTTCTTCCAATGAAAGAGGAAAATGCTATAGTATTGGATTACTTGTCGAGAGGATACTCCTTCTCATACACAGGTGAACCTATAGCGCAGGCCATTGGAACGAACTATTTTACTCTGCTTGAGCTGGTCCCAAGGGAGGCCGTGTCCCTCAGTCTTGGCCAGGAAGTTTACATTGGACCGGATGAGAGAAAAGAGGTGAAGTTCATAAGGGGGAGATTACCCTATGATAGACTCACCAACACAGCAAAAATGGAACTCCCACGCTCTGTTGAGGAGATAGTGATTAAAAACGAGGAGAGGTTCGTTGATTTCTTTAACAAGGCTGGCCCGATTTCAATTAGAAAGCACTCCCTTGAGCTAATCCCAAGCATCGGCAAAGAGCATGCAAGGCACATCTTAGAAGAAAGGAATAAAAAGCCATTTGAAAGTTTCAAGGACATATCTGAGAGAGTAAAGCTTATGCCTGACCCTGCAAGGGTAATCAAAGAAAGGGTGCTCGAAGAGCTGCAGGGGGACTCAAAGTACTTCTTGTTTACGATACCCCCAAAGCGGAAGGTTATGTAGCACTCTAGTGCTGCAACGTTGCTGAGGAAGGTTTATGGTAAAGAGGATGGTTCTTGAATCTGGACAGTGCGAGCATGCAAAATGCATATTCTGTGGGTATTCTAAAGAGCGCGTCCCTGTGAACGTGCAACGGCTGAAAGTAAAACTTGATAAGGAGTTGCTTGATTTCAGCGATGATGAGCTGAGGGTTTACTCAAGCGGTTCTTTCTTTGATGATAAGCAGTTTCCCCCGGAATTCAGGAAGTATTTTGCTGAGAAGTGCAGGCAAAAAGGTGTTTCAAAACTTGTTCTGGAGTCAGTGCCAAAATTCATAACAGCAAAAACTCTGGCGGATTTTGATGGGATAAATCTGCACGTCGCCGTTGGGCTTGAGGTAGCTGATAACGAAGTTCTGCTAAAATTAAACAAGGGCTTCACCGTTGAGGATTATGTTCGGGCAGCTGAGACTATCCATCAGAGCGGTGCAAAACTTCGCACATACCTTCTTGCAAACCCTCCTTTTGTTGATGACATTAAGAAAAGCCTTTACGAGAGCGTTGAGTTTGCGAAGAAATATTCCGATTCCATAGTTGTAATTAACCTGCTCCCTCATTACATGGCTCCACTCCTTGATATGTGGCTGGATGGCAGGTGGAATTTCCTGTCGAGGGAGGAATTCCACGAGCTTACTAAAGACCTTAAAGGCGTTGAGCTTGATGAGGAGACATTCCATTTCGTGCCAAGGTTCCCTCCAGAGAAAAAGAGGTTCTGGAAGGGTGTTGGTGGAGAGTTCCTTGATAACCCACAATATCATGTCTGGCAGGATTACATAGCGCGGTGGTATCATGTTCCCGAAGGCAAGACAACAGTGCTGTTTTTGCCGTGCTCTTACAAGAAACCCTATTCAAGGTCAAAAACCCATACGGCTATATACCACATACTGAAGCAAATTCCAGGAGGCAACAACGTTCACAGAGTAGTTATCTCCTCCCCGGGAGTAATCCCGTTCGAGTTCAACAACAACTACCCCTTCAATGCTTATGACTGGGATGAAAGCCTTGAAACCCCGAAGATAAAGAGGGAGTACATAAAGGTAAACCAGAAGAGAATCAAAGCATATCTGAAGAATCATAAATACAAGCGCTATCTTTGTTTCTTTAAGCACTCGAGTGAATCCTACCAGGCACTTAAGCAGGCCTGCGACAGTCTTGGCATAAAGCTAGTGAATTGCATGGGCGCAGGAGACACGGTTCATTCCCATGAAGCTCTGAAAGGGCTCGAGGATTGCCTTAAAGGCTAGACTAGCCACCTTTGTTGCATGGTGTGGATGTCACTATTGGTGAAAACCTTTGTTACGGGAGAGCTAGACGAGCTCCTTTGTCACATAATGTGTGATTACAAGTATAACCAAGCCTAAGAACAGCGAGAACCACAGGCTTAACTGATAGTCGTTAGGGAACAGGTACTCGTCCATCAATCCCCAGACGCCCCTCCAAAAAGATATCACTGCAAAAGCAATTATGATGGCAAACAAGGTTTGATGTTTTGATTCCATTTTACTTATTTCATTGAACATGATGGATACCTTAATACAGCATACTTAAAAACTTTTTCGCTACCTGTACCTGTCCAGGACCATGTGGTAATTCTTAGCTGTGGTCAACTTTGATATAATGTAGTCGCCTGTGAACTTTGAGGCTTCCCAGAGGAGAAGTGCCATGAAGCTTGCAGCCAGTGGCACTCCTGCAACAGCCAGTGCCCCCATACCCACTAGCTCTATCACACCAACACCATCAAACGTGAAGGGAGTCATGGATAGCAGCTCCAATAAACCTATAATGAAGAACAGCCCAAGTGCGCTTGTTTGGATTCCAAAACCAGCGAGCAACAGCCACAAACAAAGAACCGATGAGGCCCACGCGCCGAACATCAGCACACCTGCTCTTGTTATTGCACCTTTGAAGTGCTCGAAGAATCCAACCAGCGCTACAATCTTTGATATCACAAGCAGGAAGATTGTTGCAAGCACTATCCAGAGCCCAAGCAGTTCAACTCTTGGGAACACTATGAAAATCAGCCCGCAAAGTGCAGCTATTGCCTTAAGTCCAAGTTCTATCAGCTTGAACACCACAAGGATTGCCTTCCCCATGGTTTTTGAAATTCCTGTGTATATCCATGACGCCATCTTCTGAACAAGCTGCTCGCTTCCAGATATGGTTATGTTTGGAAGCACCTGGACATACTCCAGGCTTCCCTCTGCACTTTTCTTAACCAGGAAGTTGCTCTTTGAGTAGTCCATGACAGTTGCTATTACCCCAAACAGTATCCCGGGTACAAGCAGCAGAAGGTTTGCATCCCGCAGAACCTCTAATGGATTGTTAGTTATGGCTATGGATAGGGCGGCTAAGAGCAATAAGATACTGGCAAGCTTGTCGCGTTCCATGCTATTCCCCCATCCTGATAGTTTTTTAAGTCATAGGGAGTTAAATAAACCAATGGTTGAGGAGAATCTTATTAAATGGGCCAGACAACGGGTAAACAAAGGATTTTCCAAAGAACAAATAACACAAGAACTTAAGAAAGCGGGCTATTCGGACAAGGAGATAGCCCATGCCCTAACCAGCCTTGAAACCCAGGTGGGAGATTCAAAACAAGAGAATCTGGGGTTCATGAGGCAGCACATAACAGGAATCGCGCTTTTGCTGGTCATAATTCTGCTTATTGTGGGCATTGTGATAATCTACAAGCAGGTTGAGGAAAGGATTAGGGATATCACAACGCCTGTGAACCCCCTGTCTAAAATAATTAAGGAAGAGGTGAGAAGTTTAGAGGAGGAAGGAACTCCTGCATCGACACGTGAAGTTGTTTTGATACCTGGTGACCTGTTTGATGCAAAATCTATCTCAGATGCTGTTGGTGCCCCTGTCGCGCTTTGCTTTGCCAATGAGTCTCTACCAGCCTGTGCAATTGAGGCAGACCCTTGCCCTGACGAGTTTTGCTTTAAAGCAGGCGGTTACTTCTCCAGGGTGAATGAAAGTGCAATTAGTGTCATGAGGGAGGTACACGGCGAGCTAAAGGTTACAAGGGTGTGCGGGCTTGTCTTTGTGGGATTCAAACCAACTGACCAGTAAACTTTTTAAGTTAATCTGAGATGTTTAGGCATGATTGATGTTCCAGCAATCACAACTTATCTGATAACAAACTATGGACTGCTTGGAGTATTTGTCATATCTCTTGTTGGCAATGCAACAATATTCTTTCCCGTCCCTACATACCTACTGGTTTATGCTCTTGGCGCAAAGATGAATCCCCTACTCCTAGGGTTGTTTGCTGGGACAGGGGCAGCCATAGGTGAGTTAACAAGCTATGTAGTTGGCTACGGCATAGAGAAAGGCGCGCGTGTCAAAAAGAGAAAGTTCAGGCGGCGCTATGTGGGCATAAGAAACTTATTCAAAAAGTACGGCTTTTGGATAATACCAATATTTGCTGCCACACCTTTACCCATGGATGCAGTTGGCCTGATGGCAGGCTTTTTGAATTACCCTTTAAGGAAGTTTTTCCTTGGTTGTTTGCTTGGGAAGATTGCTGTCCATTTGGTCATTGCATATGCAGGATTCAGGTCGTATGAGTTCATCAAACAATTCTTTGGTGGCAACCAGAGCCACATATGGCTGGCATTTGGCATATTGCTGGTTGCACTGCTTCTAGCCTGGATGTTCTACGCTTCCAGGAATGTGAACGAAGAAAACTTTAAATAAGGTATATGAGATTATTACCCGGTGTTCCTATGTTTGAGACCTTCTCAAGAAGTTGGGATATAATGAAGATAACCCTGTCAGTTGTTAAGAAGGACAAGGAGATACTTATATTCCCCATTCTCTCAGTGATTTTTTCGATAATATTTTTTGTTTTGATGGTTGTGCCCTTCTTCATGGTTGGCCTGCTTGAAGCTATTGGCCTTGACAAGCTCTCACTCGTGGTTTATTTCGCAGTGATATTCCTGCTTTATTTCGGGGTTAGTTTCATTGCCACATTCTTTAACGTCGGTGTGGTTTACATAGCTAAACGAAGGTTTGAAGGTGGAGATGCCTCTTTTGGAGAGGCGTTGAGTTTTTGTTTCTCAAAAGTTCACTTGATTGTAGTATGGTCTCTTGTTTCAGCCACTGTTGGTCTGGTTCTCAGAATGATTGAAAGTGCCGGTGGTAAGAAGGGAAACGCTGGAAGGATAATAAGCGGTATAATATCCAGTATAATAGGTATGGTCTGGAGTATTATCACAATATTTGTCGTGCCTGCGATGGTGTTCAACGATGTTGGACCATTTAAGGCCATAAAACTTTCAATAGATACCATAAAGAAAACATGGGGTGAGAGCCTGATTAGACATTATGGGTTAGGGTTTGCTCAGGCTGTTGTGATAGTGCCAATAGTGCTGTTTTGCATAGCTTTGGCAGTTGTTGGTTCAGCCATAAATCCTTTGTTCTCCATTGTTGCGATTTTATTGCTGGTTGGGCTTATGATCCCAGTAGGCGTTTTTTTCAGTGCACTCAACACAGTGTTTAATACAGCTTTGTTCTGGTATGCAACTACTGGTCAGGTTCCAGCGGAATACCCACCAGAAACCCTACAAAATGCATTCGTGCCGAGGCAGAAGCCAGTGATACCGGGTTTCTAAAGGCCGAACTAGCGGGGAGATGGCTTAATAATCAGTATTAAAACATAGTCTATAACTCAGCTAATTCTTCATAGAATTTCTTGTTCTCAATCAGATGCCTTTCTACAATTTTGGAGATATCTTTCCACTCAGCAAATTTGTAAATTCTCCTTTTTCCCGTAGTCTTGACTTTCTTCATCTTCATCATCTCCTGGTATGATTTGCAATCCATTCCACGATATCATCTATTCCCGTACGTGGTTTTACGCTCCAAACAACAACGTTGAATTTAGATGTTTCACCAACTTCTAGTTTCTTTCCATTGGTTTCGAGCAAGGTAATAGCTGCTTCATATGCGGTCCTCTTGTTTCCATCTACAAACGGGTGCCTTCTTGCTATCTCCATCAGCATCGTTGCTACTTTCCTGTTTATCCCGCGAGTTGTACCGACCTTGAAGACAATGTATTCCAGCTCTGCCTCACTTCTCACGCCCGCCTTGCTGAATTTTTGGTTTATCTTTATTAGGGCTTCTTTGGAGAGGGAATCCACCCTCACTTTAACCATGCTTAAATTTTGTAATTTACAGAATTAAATACATAATGGAATTTCAATGACCAAGTAATGTAGAGAAACGCCCAGGGACGGATTTGAACCGACGACCTCGTGGTGTCTTCCCGCATATTCCTAACGCTCATTTAATAGCGGTTAACAGCCACGCGCTCTTCCGAGCTAAGCTACCTGGGCGCGGCGCAGAATTAAGGATTATTCTTCTTTAAATAATAGTATACTGTCCTTATTGGTATCTTCATCTGCTTTGAGATGTCCTTGACAGACATACCTCTTTCCTTTCTTTCGAAAACTTCCTGAACAATGGATGAAGAATATTTAGTTGGCCTGCCAACTCTTATCCCATGCTTGTCCAGACTTACCCCATGCTTGTCGAGCACCTCAAATGCTCTTGTGGATGTTTGCTTGAGGAGGCTTGGTGGACAGTAAATTTT
Organism: Candidatus Iainarchaeum sp.; assembly: GCA_021161465.1. Taxonomy (GTDB): domain Archaea; phylum B1Sed10-29; class B1Sed10-29; order WALL01; family JAGHAM01; genus JAGHAM01. The sequence goes on from JAGHAM010000006.1 coordinate 11,738, forward strand.
TCTTATAGCAGGGGCATTCTCCAGAATCCTATTTATAATCTCAACTGAAGGTCTTGTATTTATATAAATATCCTCTACACTATTGTCTAAGCTATCTATCTCCCTTAAAAGTTCTTCTTTGTTGCTAACCTGTATTATTCTCATCTTACCCCCTCTCTTAAAATTTATGCAGTTCTAATTTATTAATCTTTTCGTTTATGGCAGGAAATCTTTAGACCCTATCTTATCTGGAAGGTATGTATTTGTTATAAACCTTAAACCTTTTGATGAAAGGGCTTCTAACTCTGCCTTGTAACCCTTCTTTATCATTATCTTTATCTCTTTCTGCCATTCCTCGTGCTTGAACCATGGATACTTAAGCAGCTCTTTGGCCCTCTTTATATCCATATCTTTTGCTTTTATAGTGTATCCTTCAAGCCCGTATTTCTCTATATCAGTCATTGTTAGCCCTAGGAACCTGGCATTTGAGGTCCCCAGCTTGTTGCTGACGTGTGCTAAGTTCATAGAGCCCCATTTTATCACAGAATATATATACCATCCATAAGCATCACAATCAGTAAACACATACAGAGGCACGTTGTGTTCGATGGAAAGCCTGTTTGCTAATCTTCTTACTCCCCTGGCAGCCTGTCCTTGCGAGGTTATCAGTATGCAGTTTTCGTGTTTCCAGAACTTATCCTCGTGCAATCGCTCAAATGCTGCGTTTTTCTCAATGAGGAGTATGTATTTTGCATCAACTTCCTTGAATTTTATGTCCTCTACGTTTGATGGTATGCTCCAGCCGCCAGAACCCAGCTTGCTCCAATCAACAGTGTCTCCTCTGTCTTCAATTACAACGTTGCCTACAACCCTCCCTCTCACATCTGCGTTCAGGTGCAACTCTTCCCTGAGCACATCCAGAGCAGTTTCAAGGTCAACAACAATTGGGTCACTTTCAGTGTGTTGGTCTTCGAAGGTGTTTTCCTTGGTGCCGGGTATGGTTCTCTTTAGGGCATAGTACATATCTCTTAGTGAGGTGTGCAGGTTCTTGCTGAGAAGGTCCTTGTTTATCCATGCGGCCACAAGCAGTGTCTGCATGAATTTCCTGGAATGCGCAACGTTCATGAAGTTTCTCTTGGATACACTCGAGCCAAGCTCAAGCTGCTCCTTAACTTCGTTGAATTTTATGTTTGACAGAGTTCTAACCGGGATTTCTATGGTTGGGCTCCTGCCTGCCTCTAGCTCGGCTAATACTTCCTTTCCTAACCCTTGCAGGTTCTCCATGACTTTTTCCCTTTCCATTTTAATCTTCCTCCTCAATTACTTCATCTGACTCCTCATCACCTTCAGGAGTTTTAGGCAGAACCTCTTCACCCTCCTGTTTTTCTGGTTCTTCCTCTGGTTCAGGCCCTTCTGGCTTCTCTTCCTCATCAGGCTTAGGCTCTTTGGGTTCAGGCCCTCCCTCTGGTTCTTTTTCAGGTTCTTCGCCATCAAGTAGGACATCACCGTATTTCTTATTGATTATATGCATTAACATAAGTTCAACTTCCTGTTTCTTCTTACCTGTCAGATCCTCTATTGCATGGGCTATTTCTGGAACATACCTAACCAGAGTGAGCTTCCTGTTTCTCCTCTCATGCTTCTTGTGCTTTGCTGATATGTACCTCTTTATCTCCCTCGCGCATTCCATCAAGGCTAGGCTTATCTCCTTTACAACCTCTTCCTCGTCTGCTATCGCGGTTTTCCCTGCAGATGTGTAAGGGATGTATGTAGAGGTCATGTTTACGAAGACAGTCAGTGGCGTGTTCTCAACATCCTTGAAGTTATATCTCTTCCAATCAATGTTGTTTACAACTTTTGTTATCACGCACGAGCCAGCATCAAACAGCAGGGGCGCCCTGTTTGCAAATCGCATTATCTCAGCTCTGGTCCCACCATTAATTACCCTGCCTGCTTTGCCGCCGTAAGCAAGGGCGGCTTCTATAACAAAAGGCACGCCACCCCTGTATGTGGCTGGTGCCCTGGTCTTTATTGAGTAGAATTCCGGTTCGAGAACATTGATTATTGCTTCTCTTATCTGCTTTTCACCGATTGGTTTCAGTTCTTTTGTGCTTGGTGCCAGGAAGTTTGTTTGCTCTATGGCACCTATGATTTTTTCAGCTTCTTCCCATTTCAGTGAGTCAGGTTTCCTGTTGAAGTCAAGGCCTGATTTTGTTTCAATTTCCTTCGCCTTGGATGTGCTCATTCTGTCAAAGGTCTTTACCAAAAAAGTTCTTATCGTCCGCTCTTTTGAGTGTATGGCATAACTTATGAGGTCATCAACATCCAGCCCCTTTGGGTGGGGCTTTCCAGGTGTTGGACGCGCTGGTAACACAGAAACTGCCCTTTCATAGACAAATCTCTGGTTGTCAGGGTCAACAAAGATAATCTTTGCATGCGGGTTGGCTACGGCCGTCCGCCTTAAATATTCACCTGGACCGTATTCTCCCCTAGTGAATGCAACGTTCTTGAACTCAGCCGTCACTTTGGTTCCTCTAAAGTCCTGCTCGTACTCTTTTTCATTGCTTATGCTGGGCTGATTCCTTCTTACATCTATCATAATGTCGGCTTCGTATACAATACCCCTGCCTGTGGACGTTACAACATGGGTCGGCTTGCCACTTGTTATCTGTGCGAACATGGTGCACCCTGTACAGCCAATACCCTGCTGTCCTCTTTGCTGTATGAACCTGTGAAACTTTGTTCCTGCAAGCATTTTCGCGAATACATTCCCTATATGCTTCTTCGGTATCCCTGGGCCATTGTCTGATACACTAACACGGTAATGGTCGTTTCCAAGCTGGGTTATTACTACTTCAAGCTCTGGCAGTATGCCTGCCTCCTCACAAGCATCAAGGCTGTTTGTGACATACTCATGCACTATGGTCGTGAGCGACCTGATTTTTCCTGAATACCCAAGCATCTGTCTGTTCTTCTTGAAAAACTCAGCAACACTATGTTCTTTAAACTCTTTGAATATCTCGTCTGCAGACCCCATCTTACCACTTCCTCTTTTGCTCTACATATTTGTAAACTCTTCCATGCGGAGAACCTGTGATTAGCTTCCCTATTGCGTGAGCAGCAATTTCAACGTCTTCAAGGTTTCCGATTATCCCAATAGCGTCTTCATAAACGCTTATGTATGTTCCAGTTATCTTTTCAAGGTAGTTCCTTGCTTTCCCTCTGGTACCTATGACCCTTGCTTTTTGCCTGGATTTTTGCTTCTCATTGTTCATTAGTTCATCCAGGTCAATCACTTTCAGGTAGTATTCATCTCTAAGCAGTTTGAATGCTTTCTCCGGAGAGAAACCAATAGAGATGGCTTTTATAACACTCTTCACCTTTAAAATGTTTTCTGGATTTGTCTTCTCAGTTCTTTCTAGAGTAATTTCTCCTGTTTTACTGTTTATCTCTATCTTTACGTCCGTCTTTTGCTCTAAATGCTCTTTCACCTTCCCGTTTTCTCCAATCAAGACGCCTATCCTGTCTTTAGAGATAAATAAGTAATCCTCGTAGCCCATTTCTTTCACTAAGCTTGTATTCTTTAATCTTTAAAAAGCTATCGCCTTTGGAATTCCGAGAAACCCGCTTATAAAGCGGGTCTTATGAGGTTATGTAATCAAAAATATCTTTTTCATCGGTTTTTACACCTATTTTTTTGAAATATCTACAAATGTTACTTACGTCCCTCCTTAAGAATTCTGTTGCTTTCGGATGACTGGTAGGCACACTCTGACCCATATCTATCATCCATAGTTTGTTCTTCCACACTAGGATGTTGTATTCGCTGAGGTCTGCATGCACGATACCTGCCCGGTGCAACCTCTTGATATCCTCTATGATTTCCTGGAGTGCTTTTTCGTAGTCCGGGAGCTTGGCTAGCCTCAGGGAAGGGGCCGCATCATCTCCACCTATGAACTCCATAACCAAGACGTTGTTTAGCACGGCAAAAGGCTCTGGTACACTACAGCCAGCGTTGAAGGCAGTTTGGAGATTCCTGAATTCCTTTCTGCACCATATTGTGATAAGTTTTCTCCTGCTTCTGGTCAGCTCGGTGAATCGCCTATCTCCCTCAATATATTCCCACATATTTCTAAAGCTGGTGGTTTCATATCTATAGATTTTGCAAGCCCGCGGGTTTCCTTCCAACAGTGCCCTGTACACGTCTGCTTCTTTCCCAGTTGAGATTATATGCTCAAGCCCGTCCATCTCGCCTTTCCTGATTAGCTTCCATATAGTGTCCACTGTAGGTTTGTCAAATACGCTTTTGTAAATCTTGGTTCTTTCCTTGAGCTTGTTTTGCATGGTATCTTTATCTTTTTGAAGCTTTAAAATACTAGATTCTATCTATCCTAAATAGATTATGTCTTTGTCAATGCCTATCGGCTTGGCTAGTTCTTGTTTTATCTCATCAATATGGTCTAAAAGCAGTTTTAAGCTTTTCTCTACGTTTTTGTCCCTGGAGATGACAGGTACAAACCTCTTTTTTATCCTGATGATGTTTGGACCCATTGCAAAGGCGACTAGGGCGTCAATGTCCTTTAATAGTTCAGAGACGGACTGTGCCTTGTTGGGGTCGCCGTGCATCCTCTCCTCAACACTCGTATTCTTTCTCTCTTCAACTTTTTTCAGTTCTAACGTGTCGAGATTCAACTCGTATATCAAGTAGAATCTTGCAGAACCAAAATGCTCATCAGTAAAGTGAGTTCCATCATCCGTGCCAACCGCAATTTTTATGGTATTGCTCATCTAGAACCCCCTCTCCTCCGGCCGTAACCCATACCTCTACCATATCTATGACCTCTACCAACTCCATACCCAAGCCCTCTTCTGGGGGTACTATTAGGATTTGTTTCATCACCTTTGGCGGGAGCTTTCTCCTCGCTAGATATTATGGCTTTCATGGGGCATGAACTTACTGCCAGTTGAACGCATTTAGCATTTGCATCTTTAACTTTGGCTTTTCCACCTACGACTTCAAAACCATCTGGGCACATATTCTGGCAGATACCACACCCTACACATTTAGATTCATCTATTTTCAACATTTCAATCCCTTCTCTGAGAATGGGGTTCTATTGGAACTTTTGACCATAAAAATAGGAGGGTATGGGAAGTAGAGACCAATTTCAAGGCAACCCTCTCTAGCTGGCGAAAGCTTTATAAATAACGTATGCAATAATTTTACACATGGCAGGTATGGGAATGGGTCCACCCTATTGGTATGTTTGTAACTTCTGCAATACTGAGTACCATCAAACCAGCAATCCCGGTGTTTGCAAGGTTTGTGGAAGGAAGGATTTCAGGATAGTTAGCTCAAAGGCCAGGCAGGGAGCAAAGTGGGGTGCACCAATAATAATCAAGAAGCATACCGAGGAGTGAGCTAAGACCCCTCCAGGCAAACTATCTACTGTTCGGTATCTTTCTTATAAGCATTGATAATTCCCTCATGGTCAAAGGCAAGCTTTGGCAATTCATCGAGGGGGAACAGCCCAACTTCTATAGCCTCACTTGAGTTTTTGGCAGGCTCGTTTAAAGCTTTGCATTTGAAGCACACAGTCACTGTCCTGCCTCTGGGGTCTCTGTCTAAAGCAGAGAACACACCAGCAAGCTTCTCAACTTTGCAGCGCGCTCCAGTTTCCTCAAGAACTTCTCTGACAATTGCGTCCTCCACAGTCTCGTCCATGTCAACCATGCCGCCTGGCAGGGCCCACGAGCCAGCAAAGGGTGGATATTTTCGCCTAACCAGAACCAGCTTGCCGTTCCAGAATAATATAGCATCCACTGTAAGTCTGAACTCTTTTCCGCCAACAATGCACTTTATGTCTGTCATAATACTCTTATTTCAAAAGGGGAATTCTGGTGGCTCACTGCTGTTGTTCAATTCATCTGCGGTTGGCATTGGTACATTAATCGGCTGCTCTGTATAGTTTGTGTGATTTGTATAGTTCTCTGATTGCAGAGGCAGTGGTGTTGGCTCTACGCATCCTGCTAGGATTGCTATCCCTACGACCAGGAGTATCAAAATAGCTTTAATCATCTTAGTACACCTCCTTTATTGCTCCTCCTCCACTACCCCCACCGCTTGTTTTCTCTTCCGGGAACGATGGTGGAACTAGTGGAATTTTCTCACTTAGTTTGCAAATGTTGTTTGTCTTGATTAACAAGGCATTTCCGTAAAGCTTCTCACTTATTGGTCCTTCCAATCTTACCCATCTCCTTTCTGGTGTTGAGTAAAAGTATGTTGAAACTACATCACAGTTTCCAAGGTCTTTTACCCACTTCCCAACCATATCTGGGACTACTGGGACAAAATTCCAGCCTGGAGTCAGTTCATCAAGTTCATCCAACAAAGTTGGTGCTTTAATCTTTGCTGTGATGTGACACGTGCCTGTAGCGTAAACCCAATAGCCTTTACCTATTTCTGGGTATTTGATGGAATGGAATGTGTTGTTTTCTTTGCCATACTCAAATACTCTCCACTGATGGGTGTCGCATTCTCCCCTAGTGCTGACATCGCTAAGCTGCCCCGGGAGGGAGAACAAGTTCCAGCCTTTGTGAATTGTGAATGTTATACCACTTGCTTGTTTTTTGCAACAGCAGTGAGTGGTCAATGGTTCAATTGGTGTGGTTGGTGGTGCCTGAAGCAGTTCTTCATTAGATGGTTTTGATTCACCCACCACCCAGGCGCTTGAGTAGTCATTGTAGCAATGTGGTATGTATACCTTAATGTATCTGAATTTTCCAGGTATATGGATGGTGTCAGAGTAAATTGTTTTTGGGTGCCAGGTTTCCTGAGTGACGCCCTTGTTGAGAACTTCTATCCAGTTTTGCCCATCGGTAGAGTAATACACAGTCATGTTAGTGGTACATCCCTGGGCCCAACCAGGTTTGTACTCAATTTTAACGTCTCTATCAGAAAATACATTACCTAAATCATGTACATGGGTATGTGTATAACAGCAACAACAGTCTTTTATATATCCCTTCTTTCCGGGTGGCCAACCGCACTCCATAGCTGCACTTTGTGGTTCTGACCACCCACCACCGTAGTTGCATTTATCATAGCCTGGTGTTGATTTGGTGATTCCCACCACCGCAGAAGTTATGGGTTTTGTAGCTCTCAAGACTGGTGCCATGCTACAGAATTTTGTACCAAGGTCTTTCTCTCCTACCTCACACTTTGGAGCACAGCTACCGAATGTGTAGCCTTCCTTATTGCAAGCTTCTTGGCATGAAACCCCTGGCACTTCTTTTGTTATTACAAATGTGGCGTATTTTTCATTTATGCTTTTCAGTGTTATCTTCACACCGAACACTTTTATAGATTCTCCCTCTGCTAGATTGTATCTCCTGTAAAATCTCTCCTTCACTTTTTCTATCTCTATTGCTCTTGAGATTTTTCCAACTTCATCTGTCATATTTGTGACGAACTTCTTTATTGGAGTTAATATCTTGATACCTTGGGTAACTTGCTCAGGTTGTCGAGTTTCCTTCGTGATTACATCACTTGTCACCATACCTGTTACTGGAATTGCTCTTACAGCTTCCAATCCTTTGGGTTTGACTGCGGTTGTGTTAAGTGCAACAACCATTCCTGGGTTTTCTTGTATTATGGTTGGCCTTTCAAGTGTTGGCCATACTGTTATGGAGGCTACAAACTTTATCCTCTTTGGGATTTCCTCGGAAGATGGGTTCCCATCCTTGAGGGGCACTATGACCGGTAGTTTCCTTATGGAGTCAAGCCTCATTACCAACACGCGATAGTCAACAAGTCTGGCTCTCTGTTCTTCTTCCAGGTTGAAGGGCTTATCAAGCCTAACAGGAATTTCAGAGCCTTCCGTGTTAACCATGAATGCTGCCCATGTGGTACCTTTAATACTGTTAATCCCCAGGAGCTTGAGCGTTGTTCCAAACACGTTTTTCGTTTCGCCTGTGCTAATTCTTACAGTCTCTTCTTCGCCACCTGATTGAATCGTAAAGATAGCAAAGCTTTTCCCACCAGGGATGGAAGGGACTGCAACATCTTTCAAGGTCAGTTTTATGTTCTTGTAATCAACTACAGAAGCGCACCCGCCTACCTTTAATCTGGAGATTTGGTTGGTTCTGATAGCCAGGCATGGCACTGGACCAGGTTCTTCACCTACCCTCACGCTAGAGTATGTATTGTAGCACTTTGGAACTTCAACTTTGATATACCTGAAGTCAGTAACACCATGGATTGTTGTCACGTAGGGTTTCCGTGACTCTTGGTCTCCTGGTAATCCACCTATGGATGTTGAGATTACATCCATTCTTTTGATTTCTTGCCAGTTTTGATTGTCTGTGGATTTATAGATTATAGCCTGTGTTTTACAGCCATCCTCAGAACCAGGTCTGACTGTTACGTAAAGTGTTGCAGGCCCCTTTATTGGTGCCTTGAAATCATGAACGTGTGCTATTTGATACCATCCACAACAGTCTGGTAATCCACTCTTGCAGTAACTGGGATCAGTGGAATAATTCTTGTCACCTATTGAGTACCCCAAACCATTGTCACAACTCTCAAATACTAGTGGCTTTTCTTCGTTCACTACAGAAAACGGTGCATTGCTTTCATCTCTTGCCCAAAGTGTTCCATCAGTGACTGTTATCTCTATCTTGTACCTGCCATTGGGCACCTGGCTCGTGTCCCAAAGATAGCTACCTACGTTCTTGACATGCGTTGCTATTGATATACTTGGTCCACATACTAGTTTACAGACACTAGCTTCTGCTGGGGATTGGGTGGTTGTGTGTACTGGGCACACTGTTCTGCATGGCTGGTAGTATATCCCAACATCATCTAAGATTTCCCCATCAGGGTCATAAGCTTTCCATGAAATCTTCTGAGCCCCTCTAAGCTCCTCTCCACCATTTGGGGATACCACTGTTATGTGAGGTGGTCTGTTTGTTGCGTTTGTTGCATTAGTCACGTTAACGTAAACTTCACATGGTTCTTTCATCTTATTGTTGTTTTCATTAGTTTCCACTATGTCATTGAATGGGTCCACCACTACTGAAAGTTTGTGTTGTCCTGGAGTTGTTGTGTACCACTCAAGGTAACTGGTTAAGTTTGTGTTTGGTTTCTGGTCATAGACGGGAGTTATCCATACGATTTCATCGTTGTCGTAAAGTGCTATCTTGTATGTTAGAGGTGTTGTCTCTTCTGTTTTTTGATACACCTCCACAGGGATTTCATATCTTCCCCCAACAGTTACTTTTGGTGGACAACTAACTCTCTCTAATATTAAATCAGAAGACACAGTCATGTTTTCTTTTACGTATATGGGTAATGCATAAGAGTTGTTTAATCCATCGTTATCAGTTGTGGTCAACACTACTGCATAGGTTCCAGAAGAATTGTAAGTGTGTTCAATCCTGCCGGGACGACCTTTTTTCTCTGCAATGGTTCCGTCTCCAAAGCTTACTCTATAGTATGATATATAACCATCTGAATCATAGGAGTCTGACGCATCAAACCTGCATGCACTTCTAGCATAGCACTCACCCATCATTGTTATAAGTGATTTTGGTGGTTGGTTATGTCCTTCGGTGCAAACATTGTTATTACAGCTTTGTCCTTCCTCGCAGTCTTGATCAGACCAGCAGAATCCATGGCCTATACAACCGTTCTCTGGGGAGAGTATGCACGTCCAAGTTCCAGACTTACTACAGTCACACCATTGCACTTTAAAACCATCTGGGCAGGTGTAAGATTTTGTGTCTCCAGGAGCACATTGGTGACTGCAGTCATCGTCTTCTGTTGAAGTGCATCCAGCTGGACAACAGCCATCCCCACTTATACATATCGTTATTGGGACATGAGTGCAATTGTTGTTTATGCACATATCTGCAGTGCATGGATTATTATCATCGCAATTAATTGGTTCATAAAAGCAAGACCCGTTGGCGCAGATGTCTGTTGTACACCCATTACCATCATCACAATCCAAGCTGGTTGTACATGTGTCATTCGCAGTTTGGTTCCCTGCACAGTCTGAATCCGTTTGTGATGTGCACTCACTTGGACAACAACCGTCACCCGGCATGCAAACAGTAATTTGTTGATGGGTGCATGACCCCATTATACAGGCATCCAATGTGCACGGGTTTCCATCATCGCACTCGCTGTTGGCGTGACATTGTGCACTGGCCACACTAATCGCCATCAGTGAAAACAAAAGGATAAACAACGGAAGAATCTTAGAATTCATTTCAACCACCACTTCATATTATGCATATGGAATTTAAATGTTTCCCTTTTTTGTTAGCGTGTTTCCTAATCTCAGCTCCTTCGATACACCAAAAATTTCTTCCTAAAAGGGGTTGTTCCCACAACCTTTTTTAATTAAAACGTATTAAGCCTTCATTATGCAAGTTCGTCTGTGGAAGTTTGTCCCGCTAAGCCCAAATGCGTTCACTGGCCATATGGCTGCTGTGGTTTACTTCTGCGGCTGCAACTGGAGGTGCCCCTACTGCAATGTCCCAGGAGCTCTTGACCCAGCAAAGTGCAAGGAAACCCTTACGAGTGATGTGTTCACAGAGCTTGTCCATGCCAGGGAGTTCATAGACGCTGTTGTGTTCACTGGTGGGGAGCCAACCTTACAGAGCAAGGCTCTTATAACTCTTTGCGAGCTTGCTAAAGGGGAAGGCCTGTCAACGAAGGTCCATACAAATGGTTCAAGGCCATGGG
>JAGHAM010000010.1 GCA_021161465.1 Candidatus Iainarchaeum sp.
ATTCATAAATGTTACTTTTATTTTTATCAGAAACCCCTGTTAAGTATCTTCTTTTTCAGAAAAAAGAAGCGAAAAAGCGGTGGGGCAACCTCTCAAGATATTATAAAATAAATTGTGGTGTCCCACCATCGAGTTTTTGGTTACTTCTTCGCCGCTATCGCTCCTTACACTATATTAGCAATTTAGCGGAAAATCCCTGCGGAATTTTCCCGATTTCCTACGCTTTGCTTCTGAAACTTCTCTTAATTGGATATATTATGCCAATAATGAGTTAACAGGATGGAAAAGTCAAAACTTAAATAATGGTTTGTTCAAAACAATTACATGCTGAAATTCATCGGAGATGCAATTGAAACTTACGTTGAATCAGCAAGGCTTATCCTAATTTTGGGTTTCATAGTCTTTGCAGTTTTGCTGTTCCCTACCACATTTTTCAGTTATGTTGTTGCAGGTGCAGGGTTTGTGAGATATTCAAATATACTTACGGGCTCTTTAGACTTGCCTTATGCAATTCTTCTTGCGTTCCTGTCGCTTTTCAGCCTGGTGTGTCTGGCTTTTCTGTCGGTAGGGGCCACTATGGCAGTTAAGTTTAGAAGGTCCCTCGATGATATGGAATTTTCCAAGTTTGTAGCTAGGTTCCCAAAATATGTAACAAGGCTTACCGTGTGGTGGATTGTTTTGGGTGCGGTAACGTTTGCAGTTGCCTTCTCCCTGAATGCGATAAATGCACCTTCATGGACTTCCGCACTTACCATGCTCCTAATCTGGGCCTTTTTCATATTCATCCCTCAGTCGCTTGTGCTTCATGAGAAGGGGTTCAGGGCGGCTTTAAGGGATAGTGCAAAGTACTGCTTGAAAAAGCCGCTTGCAGTTCTTGTTTATTACATTGTAACTTGCATACTCTTGTTTGCTCTTGTTCTGGTGGATGTTTTGTTTGGTCAGTTTTTCCTTTCATGGGTTGCTGCGATAATCAACTCGGCAATTCTTTTCATTTTTGTGATTCCCTTCCTTGAGATTTTGAAGACAAACTTGTTTGTCACAAGATATAAGCTGCTCCTGGCAGGGTTGAAGTGATGGATATGAGGTTTATAGTAGTTACTGGGGGTGTACTAAGTGGTCTTGGCAAGGGCATAGTAACATCCTCTCTTGGTAAAATACTTCAATCCAGAGGGTACAAGGTGGCACCGATAAAGTTTGATGGTTACCTAAATGTTGATGCTGGAACCATGAACCCATTCAGGCATGGTGAGGTTTTTGTCCTTGCTGATGGCACAGAGTGCGACATGGATTTAGGCAATTACGAGAGGTTCCTTGGAGTAACCATGAATTACTATAACAATCCCACTGGTGGAAAAATATTCAAGCTGGTGCTTGATAAGGAGAGGAGGGGAGAATACCTTGGAGTTGATGTTCAATTTATCCCCCATGTAACCGGCGAAATCCGTGAGTGGGTCAAGAAGGTTGGCAGGGACTCAAAGGCTGATTTTGTGCTTATAGAAGTTGGTGGAACTGTAGGGGATATAGAGAATTCATATTTTATTGAAGCTATGAGACAGCTTAAGCTTGAGGACCCAATGAAGACAATGTTTGTTCATGTGACTCTTGTTCCAGAGCTTAAAGTTGTTGGAGAACAAAAAACAAAACCAACGCAGCAATCAGTTAGGGCGTTGCAGGGGATAGGAGTGCAGCCCGATTTTATAGTTTGCAGGTGCGATGAGCCGTTAGGGAAGACACCAAGGAAGAAGATAGCACTCTTCTGTAATGTCCCTGAGGGCCATGTGATATCAGACCACGACTGTAAGTCAATCTACGAGGTTCCTTTTGTTCTTGAGAAGGAGCACTTTGGTGATATGGTGCTAAAGGCGTTTGGTCTCAAAGCAAAGGGGAAGGACCTTAAGGAGTGGAGAGGATTGGTCCACAACATACTCAACCCAAAGAAGGAAGTAACCATAGGTATTACTGGCAAATATACAGCACTGCACGACTCTTATGTTTCTATAGTTGAAGCTTTAACCCACGCAGGCGCGCATGAGGAAACTAAAGTAAAATTGAAGTGGATTGAAACCACAAGTTTGAAAGACCCGGCTAAAGCTTTGAAGGGTATCGATGGCATAATTGTTCCAGGTGGGTTTGGTTCCAGAGGGGCTGAGGGAAAAATAAACTGTATAAAGTATGCAAGAGAGAACAACATACCTTTCCTTGGCCTTTGCTTTGGCTTCCAGCTGGCTGTGGTGGAATTCGCAAGGAATGTTTGCGGTATGAAGGGAGCTAATTCATCTGAGATAGACCCAAAGACACGTTACCCTGTTATAGACTACCTTCCGGAGCAGTTTGAAGTGGAGGGCCTTGGTGGAACTATGAGGCTTGGCGCGCACAGGATAACACTTAAAAAGGGGAGCCAGGTAAGCAAAATCTATGGCGGAAAAACGAAGATAGTTGAAAGGTTTAGGCACAGGTATGAGTGCAATCCAAAGTATGTTAAAACACTTGAAAAACATGGTCTTGTGTTCTCGGGAACTAATTCAAGAGGGGATATAATGCAGTTCCTGGAATTGCCTGACCACCTATTCTTCATAGCAACACAAGCACATCCAGAGTTCCAGTCGCGGCTTGAAAGGCCATCACCACCGTTCCATGAATTCTTGAAAGCAGCGTCCAGAAAACATTAATAATGAGCACATGACTAAACTCTCTGAGGTTTTCATGAGATTGATAATTGCTGAGAAGCAGATAGCGGCTAGGAGGATAGCTGGAATTCTATCAAAGGGTACAGCCAAAGTCGTGAAAGAGGGCAAGGTACAGGTCTATACTATTGATGGGGATACTCTTGTCCTTCCGCTCCGTGGCCATATACTTAATGTTGACTACCCACGGGAGTATAACAACTGGGTGTCCACTAACTTACATTCTCTGGTTTATGCCCCACTTGAATACAAAACAAGCGAGCCTTCTGTGGTTAGGGTTTTGAGGAAATACGCACCAAAGGCAGATGAGATTGTGGTGAGCACTGATTTCGATACCGAAGGGGAGTCGATAGGCCGTGAGGCTGTGAAGGTAATCTCAGGAAAAAACAAACACATATCAGTCAAGCGGGTGAGATTCAGTGCGATAACACAAGAGGATGTCCTAAAGGCCTTTGAGGAGCTGCATGAGCTTGATGACAATCTTGCTGACTCAGCAGACGCCAGGAGGGAGATAGACCTCATATGGGGGGCGGTGCTTACCCGTTTTGTTTCCTTGTCATCTGGCAGGCTTGGCTCCAGGTTCTTATCTGTTGGAAGGGTTCAAACACCGACGCTCGCGCTCATCGTTAACTTGGAGAAGGAACGAATGGCATTCAAGCCAAAGCCTTTCTGGGTTTTAACAGGAATATTCTTCAAGGAGTTTGAATTCAAGGCTTTGCATGAAGAGGGAAAGTTCTGGGATGGTGAGAAAGCCAAAAGTGTCTTCGATAAGGTAAAGAATGAGAAGAAAGGGACCATACTCAGCGTGACTTCAAGGAAGAAGAAAGCCAATCCCCCGATACCCTTCAACACCACTGGGTTTTTAAGGGCAGCTGCGAACATGGGATTCTCACCTGCAAGGGCCATGGCAGTTGCTGAAACACTTTATATGCGTGGTTTTATATCGTATCCTAGGACGGACAACACTGTTTATCCTTCTTCTATAAGCCTTAAGGAACTTTTGAAAAAGTTTTTGGCTCACCCAGAGTTTGGGGGGTATGCCAAATCAATCTTGGCACAGCCAAAAATATCTCCCACGCGGGGGTCAAAGATGACTAAGGACCACCCGCCAATAATGCCTGTGGAGCCAGTTGCCAATGGAAAGCTATCGCCACAGGACTGGAGGATTTATTCACTGATAGTTAGGAGATTCTTCGCTACACTGATGCCCCCATGTGAACTTGAGACTATGAATGTGAAGATAAAGGTGAAGGGTGAAACCTTCGTGGCAAATGGCCAGCTGATTTCAAAACCCGGATGGCTGGGTGCATATCCTTACTCAAAGTTTAAGGAAACACGGTTGCCGAGGCTTAACGAGGGTGAAGAAATAGAAGCAAGGAATTTTGTTCTGGACGCGAAGGAAACACAGCCCCCCACCAGATATACACCTTCATCACTGCTTAAGGAGATGGAAGCGCTGAATCTTGGGACCAAGAGCACACGACCTGAAATCATAAGAAAGCTGCAGCAAAGGCAGTATATACGTGGCAGCCGTTCCTACGAGCCAACACATATAGGTATCGCACTTATTGAGGCACTTGAGGAGCATGCATCGGAGATAACCAAGCCAGATATGACAGCGAAGCTTGAAACAGAAATGGAACTAATACAGGGAGGAAAGAAAGCCAAGAGCATTGTAGTTGATGATTCGAGGAATATGCTCGGGTCTGTTCTGGAGAAACTATCTGCCAACCATGATGGAATAGGGAGTTCACTTAGGGAGGCGGCAGGTAGGACGGAGACGTTTGGAAAGTGCGAGTGTGGCGGCGAGCTTAGGCTGATAGTGTCAAAGAAGACACGTAAACGTTTCGTTGGTTGTTCTAACTACAGTAAGGGCTGTAGAGTCTCCTACCCGCTCCCACAGCATGGTACTATCACACCAACAAACAAAATCTGCCCTGTCTGCGGCGCGCCAATCATAAAAGTCCGATATAAGAGGACCTATGAAATGTGCCTGAACCCCCATTGTGAAACCAAAAAGGACTGGGGCAAGAAAAAACCCAAAAAGCTTAAATAAATAGCAATGCAAAAATAGCAGCACAATGAAACGTTATTACATTTCTATTTGTATTTTACTGCTCTCACAGCTAGCATTATCCATTGGATTGACTGTGCAAACACCGCAAAATATCAGCTACAACACAAGTTCTCTTACATTCCAGGTGGATGCTGATGAGAACCTGACTTCTATGGAGTATGTGTTGGATAACGGAACAGCGGTTGAGATGAATTCAACGGATAACCTCACTTGGGAGGCGAACGTTAATCTTGGTGAAGGTAGCCATACAGTTGTCTTTGAGGCAAATGCAACTAACGAAAGCGTAAATGAAACTGTTTCATTCACAGTTGATTTGACAAGCCCAGCTGTTGTTTTGCTGTCGCCTGGTGAGAACACTACAGCCAACGGAAGCGCAACCCTAGCTTACAAGGTAATTGATGCCTATCCCAAAGCCTGTTACCTCTACGTTAACTCAAGCCTGATAGATGAGAACAACTCCCCACAAAATAACTCAAACTACACAGTGACCTATGCTGTGAATGCTACTGGCGTCTACTACTGGAATGTAACATGCACCGATGATGCTAACAATTCAAATGTGTCTGAAACTAGAAGCTTTAACGGCGTTAGTTCCCCGTCAGATGATGCTCCTACCGTGAAGATAAATTATCCATTAAACAAAGCTTACCAGGAGGTTTCTGAGCTGCGATTTAACGTCACCGATGACAATGCATCTTTGCTCAGCTGCTCATATAAGATAGATTCCAGAGGCTGGGTTAATGTTAGCGCCTCAAATGACACAGAAATTACAGTGTATCCTTCAGCAGTTGACGATGAGGGGCAGCACACTTTGCTGGTGAACTGTTCTGATGGCGCGCTGGTAGGTTCAAGCAGTGTTTCTTTCTCTGTTGACACAACACCTCCTTCTGATTTGAGCATAACCATAAACGATGGCGATTCAACTACTACATCACGTGAGGTGACTATAACTCTAAATGCAAAAGGTGCATCACAGTGCGCGTTCAGCAACGACAGCTCGTCATGGACTGACTGGTCTTCTGTGTCACTTGGTGATAAGTCCTATGTGCTTCCACCTGGCGATGGCGTCAAGACCATATACTATAAATGCAGGGACAACACAGAGCCACCTAATGTTTCTCCTACAGTTTCAGATTCAATAACGCTAAAACTTTGCGGTAATGGCATAATCGATGAGGGGGAAGTTTGTGATGGGTTGAACGTAACTTATGGATATTACTGCTCCTCTGATTGTAAGCATAAATATTACAGGGAGCAATCTTACTCTACCCCACAAGGCGACGAAGCAAATGGCGCTGATCAGCCAGAGCAACCAGAGAAATACAATATAACTATGAATGCAACTGTGTCATCGGATAAAACAGTTCTAGGCGGCATGTTTAACAATTCTGAAAGAGTTCTCAATTACTCTGATGGGATATGCCATTACATCCATTTCGAAGTGCAACTGAATGGCTCGTCTGGAGGGGCAATGCTCACGTTTTTGGGGTCATATACAGGTAGTGATAACCTAAGCAATTTGGTCATAATATTGAAGGTTCCAAAAAGTTTTGCGGCCAGCTCGGATGACATAAGCGTTTCAACGGATGGCACGGTTACCGTTTTGGAGAAGGACCCAGCCTATGCAATACAATTTTCCAACATCACCAAAGACTCATCTTTCAGCGTAATTTTTGATGTGAATGATGGTGTAAACCTAACAGATGTCAAGGAGGACTTGGATAGCCCAGAGGTGCTGGCTGAGCCAGCCATTGCAACACAGGACAAACAGGAGAATGTGGCCTTGCCAGGTGAAGTTACCAACAACACATCAGGAAACATTGAGAAGAGGGCAACACTGCCAGCTACGGGATTGGTTCTGATTGGTGGTGTGGCTGTTACCGTGGTGGCACTCTCTCTAGTTATGATTGTTGCCATAATTGCTGTTTACTTCTATGTGAAAAAGCGAGGCAGGGGCCTCAAACTTGGTCCACGGGTTCGTTTGTGATTTATGCTTTCTTCAGGAGCCATGTTGATAAAACCAAACCCACTACAACCCAGACAGATAGGTAGCTGAATGAAAGAAGGATAGTGACTAGATTGTTTAGGCTGATATGATACATTGCGAAAGTATTGAGTGCATTCACTGCTTGGGTTAGCGGGCTTAATGTACCCATCAATCTAACGACCGGCGTCATGAATTCTAGTGGGAAGAACACTCCAGTCAAGAACATAAGTGGTATACATATGACAAGTGAGGCCAGAATTGCCGTGTTCTCTGATTTCGACAACAGGGCATTCACCATGCCCACTAACGAGAACACTATTGTCATAGTTGTTATAATCAGTATGGCGGGTAACATATTGATGTTTATCATGACACCAAATAACAGCACAGATATGGAAATCAGGAACAACGTCTGAACAAGGACAACGAACCAGGTCACGATAATCTTACTTGCGATTATTGATATAGGCCTGGTTGGACTTGTCAATATCCTCCTTAGTGTGCCCCTCTCTTTCTCCTTGATTAAAGTTGAAGCGGAGAAAAGTATTGCCACAAGCATTGCAACTATGGATATTATAGTCGGGAAGAAGGCGTCGATATACCTAAAATTTGGGAATAACAATTTGAATTTTGTGCTTAGTGGTGTTATCACGTCTTCTGGTTTCTTACCTACCAGGCTTAGCAAGTGTTTCCTTGATGCCTCAGCGTCAGACATTAGTGAATCTATATTTGAGCTCATTCCAGTTATGGTTTTTCTTGATTTACTCAGGCTTTCCTGCGCGCTGTTTCTGGTTTCCGTTAGCTCTTTAAGCATATTTTCTGTTTCTTCAAGCTCGGCTGATGTTTGGTCTATTTCTGATGTGTCACTTAGTTGCGCCTTTAAATTGGTGAGTTTGTTTCTGGCACTTGATAATGTCACTCTTGCTGATGAGATTTCAGACTGTAGCTCTGAGATGTCTGCCCGGTGTGTGTTTATATCTGAAATTATATTGTCCAGGTCATTTAGTATGCTCCCAACATTGCCACAAAGTGAGACCCATCTTTGGACTATGAATTCTCCAGAGCCTTGGAATTCCGGGTCGTTGGCGTGGTCGCAGTAGCCATTGGTATAAGCGTTTTGCAGGTCTTCCCTGGTTTGGATTAAGTCGTTTTGAGTATTGACTAAGTCCGTATCAGCTTTTGAAAGTGTGCTGCTTGCAGAATTTAGGTTTGAGTTTAGGTCGTCTATGTCACTTATGTAGTCGTCTACTTCACTTTGGTATTCGGACATTCTAGCTTTTAACTGGGACACTCTTGCTTTATCGTTTTGTATGTTGGAGTTCAACTTATCTACATCAATTTTCTGCAAGCCTGAGTTAATGTTATCCATGTCGCTTAGAAGCGCATTCATCTCATGTTTGCTTTCATCAAGCCTCCCTTCAAGGTTTTCAAGGTTTTGGCTCATATTGTTTAGGCTGTCCCACACTTTTGATATAAACTGCCCGCCAAGGTTCTTGCTGAGCCTCGCTGTCATACCATCTATGATAGAAGTTGTCACGAATGAAACTTGGGGTATACCATTATTGACATATACATCAATATCCTGGTGTTCGCCATTAGTTACACTTTCTTGGAACCCTTTTGGTATGACTACCTCTGCTGTTATCCCACCTTCCTCAAGCGATTTTCTAAATTCGTTTTTGCACCTGGGGTCCCCGATGGCCACTTTTACAACATCAAAGTTCTCGTTTATTGAGCTTGAAATGCTACTTGACAGGTTGCTACCATCCAAATCGCATATGCCTACCTTAACTGCTGACAGTTGTTGTTTGTCCCAGCTGGTTAATGGGGCGAATATCAACCCTATGAGGAACATCATGATTATCGGCCCAGCTGTGATTAGAAAAACCGTCTTAGGATTTCTCACTATAATCCTTAAGTCTTTTAGTATGAGGTTGAAGAGGTTCATTTTTTCCACTCCTCAACTTTTGGAATCCCACTAAGTTTTTTGTTACTTTTTTTGATTTCTGCGGTTCCACCTGTTAATATCACAAAAGCATCCTCCAACGTGGCTTTTCTAACATTCACATTTGTAAGTTCCTCACCTATCTTTTGTGAGTATTTTATTATTTTTGGCAAGATGGCTTCAGCTTCGAAAGTTTTGATACGCAAGGTCTTGTACACAATGTCTACACTAGTTACATCTGGAATTATCTCTGAGAATTTCAGGAGCGCGTCGAGTTGGCCTGATTTGGTTTCAATTTCTATTACATCTTCTCCAGCAGAATCTCTTAATTCATCAGGAGAGCCGATAGCTGCAACAACACCTTTGGTAATTATCGCAACCCGGTCGCAAAGCATATCTGCTTCGTCCATGTAATGTGTGGTTATTATAATGGTTACCCCTCTGTTATGTATATCTCTAATTATTTTCCATACAAGGCGCCTGGATTCTGGGTCGAGTCCAACAGTCGGTTCATCCATAATTAAAAGCTTTGGCTCGTGCATTATAGAGCAGCCAATGTTGAGCCTTTTCCTCATGCCGCCAGACAGGGTTTTGGTTAGGGCGTTTTTCTTGTTCTTAAGCCCAAGCATGGTTATTAACTGATTTGATACCTTGTTTAGTTTGTCTTTTGAGACGCCATACAAGCTTCCAAAAAACATAAGATTTTCTTTTACTGTTAGTTCATTGTAAAGGCTGTCATCTTGCGGGACTATCCCAATTAGTTTTCTATCAACAGGTTTGCCAAACAGGGAGACAGTTCCCCCATTGCTCTTTACTGTTCCTGGGATTATCTTGATTAAAGTGCTTTTTCCCGCCCCGTTTGGACCAAGCAAACCAAACAATTCTCCCTCGTGCACAGAAAAGGATACTCCATTGAGGGCATGCAATTTGCCGTAGTCTTTTCTTAAGTCCTTTACCACCAGTGCTTCCATCAATCAAGATTATATACTACTTCAATAAAAGAGTTACTAACCAAGTGATGGAAATGAACATAAAGAAGATTGTTATTGATGTGCTAAAGCCGCATGAGCCAAACATAATAGAATACTCAAAGGCTTTGAGCGAGTTGAACGGGGTTGATGGTGTCACCATCCGTTCTGTTGAGATAGATGAGAAGACAGAGAGTATTGAGATGAGCTTGGAAGGCGGCAACATAGACTTTGAAGAGGTTAAGAAAGTCGTGGAGTCTCTTGGAGGGTCTATACACTCTGTAGACCTGGTTTCGGCAGGGGTCAAGATTGTAGAGCCAGACAACATAAATGAGGGATAACTTGATAGATAATTTTGTTCGTGGTTTGGTCGATGGCTCACTGTCAACGCTTGGCGTTGTTATAGGCGCGTCCACCGGTTCTGTCCAGATTATACTGGCTGCTGGTCTCGGTGGAACAGTGGCCAATGGAATTTCAAATATACTTGGTGCCTTCTCGGCTGAAAAAGCCGTAGCCTACGAGGAACTGAATGGAATAGAGAAAGCGATGGTCAAGAAAAACCTGAAAGGTTCCATCCTACAGAGGACGGTTGAAGGTGAGGTTGTAAAGGCAGGATTTGTAGATGGCGGGGCTACTATAGTTGGTGGGCTGATTCCTGTGATGCCATTCATTCTCCTGCCGTCGCAAGTGGCCTTGCCAGTATCTATAGCTTTGGTGCTGGTCCTTTTGTTCTTCCTTGGCGTTTATTTAGGTAAAGTCTCGAAGGAGAACCTTATCTTTTCTGGGACGAAGATGGTCATATACTCCATCGTCATAGCTGTTTTGGCTTATGCAATCCAGGCAGTCATAATCCCAACTACGTGACTGGAATAAAGCATTTTAACTCTGCCGTTCAGAATGTATTCATGGAGCTTGAGCTTGACTTAACCAAAAGCGTGACAGAGAATGCTAACTACTTCTATCAGCTTTCAAAGAAGTCCAAGAAGAAACTTGAGGGCTTGAAAAAAGCAATAGAGGAAACGAAGCGCGAGCTTGCGAGGAGAGAGGCCCTGGAGGAAAAGCCAAAGAAGCTTAGGAAGAAGCGCGAGCGCGACTGGTACGAGAAATACCACTGGTTCTTCACCTCAGATGGGTTCCTAGTTATAGCTGGGAGGGATGTGAAAACCAATACCGAGATTGTGAGGAAACACATGCAGAAAGGGGACCTATACTTCCACGCCGACATACACGGCGCGCCTTCTACGATAATAAAAGCAGAGGGAAAGGAGATTCCAGAGAGGAGTAAGCGTGAGGCTGCCGCGTTTGCAGGAGCGTTCTCAAAAGCGTTCTCAGCTGGGCTGCCTGTTGTTGATGTTTATGCTGTTAGGCCAGAGCAGGTCAAGACAGCTGCAAAGCCAGGAGAATTCTTGCCTAAGGGAGCTTTCGTCATAGAGGGCAAGCGGGAATGGTTCAAAAAGTCCTCGACAGTTGTGGCTGTCAGTTTCGACAAGGAAAAGAACAGGGTAGTGGCAGGACCCCCAGAAGCCATAGCAGGAAAGAGGCTCCTAGTTGGTCCGGGTGGGGTTCCGAAAGGAGAGCTCGCCAGAAAAGTGAAACATGAACTAGAGCAGCTTTACAAGACCGATATCGATGTTAATGAGGTCCTTCAGTTGCTACCATCTGGAGATGGACAGATACTAAAACTTTCAGAAAGGGAGGCGAAGGGCAGATGAAAAGCTTCTGGACTCTTGTGAGAGAGCCCAAGTTTGGTTTGTTCCTGGCAATGGCATTTCTCATATCTGGTTATGACTTGGCTTACGGCTCCAAGCTGATTGGTGCAATCTTCCTCGCGTTGATTTTTGGAAGTATTGCAATCAATCTCTGGATGACCAGGGGAAAGCGGTAGAGTTACCTCCCCATCTTCCTCTCCTGTGCTCTTGAGAACCCTTTTGCCTTTAATTCCTCTGGTGATATCTGAGCCATCCAGTAGTTCTCATGCTGGTCAACTATCATGACTTCAACTTTCTTCCCAAGTTTCTCCTTGCCAAATGCCCTGAGGTACTGTTGAGTTGGGTCATGGTGCTTGTCAAGGATTATCACAGGTGTATCGAAGGCCCTGATTATATAACCACCATCTCTTCCCTCTTTCAAAATACCACTCATTTCGTACATGATGTATTTGGGGTATTTTTCTAAATAAATAGCCATAACAAAAAACCTAAATACTCCTTTAACTAAATTTATACCCTTGGGGGATACAAATGGATACAAACTTATGGATTACTGAATTGACTAAGCTAAGGAGAGAAAAAGACATATTCTTCGCAACTAGCCCGGAGTCGCCACTGGCTCCCGAGGAAAGGTCTTATTTCAGGAAGCTTTCATACTTTTCGCCAGACTCAGCATACAGATTTGAATTAACTCTACACGAGCACGAACAAAAAGAGCATATAGAGATAGAGGACACGGCCGGGCAAATAAGGGATTTTTTGAAGTGGGGCGAGTTTAGATTTGAGATTAACGGCGTTAAGTGTACACTTCAAGCGTATGCCAATGACCCTGTCCATGAGGGACTTTTTATACCATTCAAGGATGAGACGAATGGTATTGAAACCTATGGAGCGGGGCGGTATCTGGACCTTGGTTATGACAGAGACAGAACCACAGATGGGAAGTGGGTTCTTGACTTTAACAAAGCATACAACCCTTGGTGCGCTTATAGCAATGATTATGCTTGTCCTTTTGTGCCACAGGAAAATCGCTTGGAGGTCTCAATACGGGCAGGCGAAAAAGGATATCGAAAGCCTGAAGCTTTCAAGCGCTAGCACCTTAGATGACGCCTTTTCCAACAATCTTGAACTCAACTTCCTTGCCAGATTTCAGAAACTTGTGCTTTATCAGCTTGGCTTTTCTAGGTTCTTTTGTTATTTCTACGATAACCTTTGAACCGTATTTAAGCGTATCCCCACCTACAGGCTCAACGTGGCCGTTATCCATGTTTGTGTATACCTGGTTTGTTATAAGCACTGCTAGGTCTTTCTTCCTTGCAAGGTTCAGTAACTCTCCCACCTGCCTGCCAAGTTCTTGGCTTAGTGGCCTGGGATTCTCCTGGTCCATTTCAAGGCGATAGTGGTAAACTATAGAGTCAACCACCACAAGCCCTATGTCATCAAGCTCCCACAAGCTTGAGATAATCTTTCCCTGCTCTCCAAAGCTCCCTGGTTCGAAAAGTATTATGCTGCTTAGGATTTTTTCCTTGTCCTTCCCTACCATCTGTTCAAGCCGCTTTTCTGAGAACCCACTCTCAGGGTCTATAAAGACAGCGCGCTTGCCCATCTTCACGGCGTTTATGCTGGCCTGTAGCGCTATGTTGGTTTTTCCAGAGCCAGGTGGCCCATATACCTGGGTTATGGTCCTTGCCCTTATTCCACCACCCATTAACTCATCAATACTGCAGTTTAGAGGAATACAGTTCATAATACCCTTTTATATATGTTTTCCTCTTAATTTAAAGACTATTTTCTTAATCTGGTGTTTTCAATGGAACCTTTGAAACTTAAAGTGCAGGAAGCCCTTCAAAATGATGTTGGTAGAGGTATAGTGCGTCTGGATAGGTTTACACGTGAGAAGCTTGGCCTAACTTCAGGGGACATCGTTTTGGTGAAAGGGAAAAAAGAGACAGCAGGTATTGTATGGCAAAGCTATCCACAGGATGAGGGGCGTGGAATCGTCAGGATGGATGGTATAATAAGGCAAAATGCAGGGGTTTCCATTGGAGATTATGTAACAGTTAGCAAAGTCACACCTAAGCCAGCTAAAAGAGTTGTGCTTGCACCTACACAGCCAGTCAGATTCTCAC
The DNA here is from genome assembly GCA_021161465.1 of Candidatus Iainarchaeum sp. Taxonomy (GTDB): domain Archaea; phylum B1Sed10-29; class B1Sed10-29; order WALL01; family JAGHAM01; genus JAGHAM01. The sequence goes on from JAGHAM010000010.1 coordinate 13,500, forward strand.
CTGGCTTTGATTCTTATGTGCATAAGCGCATCATTGGAAGGCCAGTTTCAAAGAGGGAAAAAATGTTGATTGGGGTTTTTGGAACCTCTTTGATACTGGTTGTTACAAGTACCTCCCCAAGTGGGATTGTGCAGATAACAAGGGACACACAGGTAGAGTTGAAGGCAGAGCCAGTGAAGGAGATAACAGGCCTGCCCCAGGTCGCCTATGAAGACATTGGCGGTCTCAGGGATGAAGTACAAAAAGTCAGGGAAATGATTGAGATTCCAATGAAACACCCCGAGCTTTTTGAGAGGCTTGGCATAGACCCACCAAAAGGAGTTTTACTACATGGTCCACCAGGCACAGGGAAAACCCTTCTAGCCAAGGCAGTGGCAAATGAAAGTGATGCGAACTTCATATCCATTCAGGGGCCAGAGATAATGAGCAAGTTTGTTGGTGAGGCGGAAGAGCGTTTGAGAAAAGTCTTTGATGATGCAGAGAAGAACGCTCCAACGATAATATTTATAGATGAGCTTGATGCCATAGCCCCCAAGCGGGAAGAAGTCACAGGAGAAGTTGAGAGGAGAGTGGTTGCCCAACTACTCACTCTGATGGATGGATTGCAGGCAAGAGGTCAGGTGGTAGTTATAGGTGCAACCAACCGCGTCAACGCACTGGACCCTGCACTGAGGAGACCCGGCAGATTTGACCGTGAGATTGAGATAGGAGTTCCAGATAGGAAAGGCAGGAAGGAGATATTACAAATCCATACCAGGAACATGCCAATAGAGAAGGAATACGTAAAGAACAGGGTTCTTGCTGTATTGAACAAAATTGTGTCTGGCTTGAAGAACGACCTCAGTGAGGCTAAGGAAGCAGCAGACAAGAAGAAGATAAAGGCAGATGTGGCTCACTGGGAAGGCATAAAGAAAAAAGTGGAAACGCTTGACAATGAGGCGCTTAAGAAGTATATAAACTCCCTAGATACAACTGAAAAGTCAAAAATTGACAGGAAGCTTGTTGAAAAGATTATAGAAGAGTTCGCGGACATAACACATGGCTTTGTTGGGGCAGACCTGGAAGCTCTTGCAAAAGAGGCCGCCATGAAGGCCTTAAGGCGTGTTATACCAAGCATACGCCTTGAGGAGGAGGGTGGCATACCTCATGAGGTTCTCGAAAAGCTTACCGTAACCCATCAGGACTTTTTGGAAGCATTGAAGGAAGTTCAGCCGTCAGCCATGAGAGAGGTCCTGGTTGAAATACCTAACGTTGGATGGGAGGACATCGGTGGCCTTGCTGATGTTAAGCGAAAGCTAAAGGAGGCCGTGGAGTGGCCGCTGAAATACCCAGAGAGGTTTAGAAGGCTTGGTGTGAGGCCACCAATGGGAATATTCCTTTTTGGACCGCCAGGCACAGGAAAAACACTGCTTGCCCAGGCTGTTGCAAATGAGAGCGAAGCTAATTTCATAGCAGTCAAAGGCCCAGAACTATTGTCAAAATGGGTTGGAGAAAGTGAGAGAGCTGTTAGGGAGATATTTAGGAAGGCTAGGCAGGCTGCTCCAGTAATCATATTTTTCGATGAAATCGATTCACTTGCGCCTGTCAGGGGTTCTTATTCAGGCTCCCATGTTACAGAAACGGTGGTGAACCAGCTCCTAACAGAGATGGATGGCATTGAGGACTTGAAGGATGTTGTTGTTATAGCTGCAACCAACAGGCCAGAATTGGTCGATCCAAGCTTGCTGAGACCCGGAAGGTTTGACAGGATGATTCTAGTTCCGCCACCTGATGAAAAGGCCAGACATGAGATATTCAAGGTGCACACAAAAGGTGTGCCGCTTGCAAAGGACGTTGACCTGAAAGAGCTAGCAAGGAAGACCTCCCAGTTCTCTGGTGCGGACATAGAAGCACTGGTTCAGGAGGCTGCCATGAGCGCGCTTAGAAAGGATTCAAGTGCCAAGAAGGTTTCAGTAAAGGACTTTGAAGAGGCTTTGAAGGTAATAAAGCCCTCAATAGTTGAGTCTGAGCTGGAGAAGTATCAAAACTTCAAGGAAGCATTTGGTGCCAAGGCTAGCATGAGCTATATCGGCTGATGCATATCTCTGCCAACCAGCGATAGCAGACAGATTCTACGGGTAATACAGCGCGCGTTTACAGGATTTCAAGAAGTATCATTGCGGGTATTGCCATAGCAACTAGCCACACAGGGACACTCCATTGCATCACTTTATAGCCATCCAGCGGTGGGATTGGTATCAAGTTGAACGCAGCCAGGAACAAGTTGATGTACGCACCCATTGTTCCTATGTAACCTATGATGCTGTTAGGATAGGATAACATCAGGACCAGAAAGCCGATACCAACGATGATGTTCATCAGCGGACCTGCTATGGAGACGTACCCGTTTTCTCTTGTGCTAAGGACCCTACCACCAATGTAAACGGCTCCAGGGGCTGCAAACACGAACCTACCCCCTGTGAGTATAGCTAAACCAAGTGCTACAGCTAATCCCCAGAACCATGCCCGAAATGCAGCCCAACAACCAAGCTTTCTTGCCACATACCTATGGGCAAGCTCGTGGAATATGAATCCTGTGCCCAATGTTAGCAGGACTATTGGGAATGAAATCATGAACTGGGGTAATCCAATCCATGCTGCATTCATGGAAAATGCAAGGCTAAGCGTAAACCACGATATCAACAAATGCGTTAACTCTGTGGAGTCCATTTTCCTTTCACCATTTGTGTGGGTTGTCTTTCACTTTTGTAGTTTTTATTTTTGATAGTTCTTTATCTGGTTTTTGCTTATCTATTCCTGAGCACGTGTTCAACATCTTTACTGTCCCCAAAATCATCTGGTTCTGATGCCCAATGGTTTATGAATACCCCAGTAAAGTTGTGCTCCTTTAGAATGTCAAGCCCTCTGATTAGTAGCACAGTCAATGCTCTTTTCATGTTCTCAGCTAAATAACATCCCCTGGTTTAATACTTTTTCCCAATTCTCCTGCCAAACGGAAAAATTAAATACTTTCGCTTCGCAATTAAAACTACATCACTAAATGGGGGGAGGTTGATGGAAATTAAGATAGGACTTGAGAAGTTAGCTAGGGATAGCAAAGCTCAGGTGTCAGCAGAGCTGATACTTATCATGGCAGCAGTTCTTGCGGTGGCTATCCTGCTTGTGAAACAGCTCCAAGACACGGCAAAGTCTGGCTCGAAGAAGATAGATGAAAAGGCTGACAAGGTCTTTAAGGAAATAGACAAGATAAAGTAGTTCTGGGGAGAGCATGAGGAATGCGCAGGTTTCATTAGAGTTCATGCTAGTTATGCTAGCACTGTTTGCCTTCCTGGCAGTGTGGCTTCCAGGCGTGTTGAGGACACGTTCATCAGTGGGTGTGCTGCTTGAGCGCTCTGAGATGGCGTTGCTGGCCGACAGGATAGCAGGGGCAGCCAACAGTGTCTGTTTGATGGGGCCAGGGAACGAAAAGAGCATCCAGGTGTTTTCACCGTCCAGGGCGCGTGTGTCTTCTAATGGGACGCATGTCACAGTGGGCAATTTCAGCAGGCGAGTTTATTGCAAAACCAACTCGGAGCTAGTTTTGGACGGGACAAGTTTTGTATCTATGAGGAATAAGAACGGCGTAGTCTTGATGGCGCAAATGGCATAGTGGCTCCAACTCCGTTGCTAGGCTTGCAGCTAAAAGGATGTGGACCTACTCTGTCTTCCGACTTCCAGGGTGATTTCTGCGTAATCTCCATGGTCTGTGACCATCGTCCTGTGGATAGTTGCCAGCACCTCCGGGGTTTCATCTAACAGTGTTTCGTTTTCTACCACCAGCTTTGCCCTTAAGCCAAGGGCACCCAAAAGCTGCTTTATGTGCGCGGTATCATGTTTCCCAATCGACCCATCTGCAATTGAAACCTCCAGGAAATCACTGGCCTGCTTGTAAACCATAACATCACTGAAGTCTTCATAGCTTTG
>JAGHAM010000026.1 GCA_021161465.1 Candidatus Iainarchaeum sp.
AGCAAGTCAGAGCAAAAGCTATTTGTGTTAATTTTAGGTCACAAGAAGATAGTTTCTAGGAAAATTAGTTTTTAGGATTAACGCGCTTGGTTAGGATACTATAAATTTCTAATAGGATGACTATCACAGCGATTATGACCAGAACATACATAACCCAATCAGCCCAATTCGAGGTGTCAACTGAGAGCCTCTCTTCGGCAGTTCTATAGTGTGTCTCTCCATCAAAAATGTATTCAACTGTCAGCTTAACCGAGGTTGGTGTTTCCGCGCCTGGCTTTGCTTTTAGCTCTATGATTTTGGTCTGGCTCTCCCCAGACTTGAAGTTTCCCAACTCCTGCTTTTCAGAGTTAAAGCTGTAATGGTCAGGGTTTGAAAGCACGAGCTGGTAAGCCACGTTGTAAACCATATATTCCCCAGGGTTGCTTATGGTAAATTCCAGGTGCGCTGCTTCCCCCGGTTTGATTTCGTTCTTATCCAATTTTACATTTTCCAGTATTAAAAGTGGCTTCTCCACCTTAACTGCATTATTTGTCCCCTCCCCTTCCAGCTTGTATTCCCCTGGCTTGTCAGGAGCTTTGAATACTAAGTTTTTGGTAAACATACCGGTGCTCTTGCCTGGAATAGTGAATGTCTTTTCTTGGTCTTCAAAGGTTATTTTCGCTTTGTGCTGTGACAGCGGTGCGTTTGCCCTGAACAAAACGCTGAAATCCTCTTCAGCAAAAACATGCTTCTGCACCAGCTCAAGGCTGGTCGCGCCTGCAAAAGCAAGCAAGCTAATAGCGAGGCAAACTGTAATAGCTACCCTCATCTTCATCATATCCTTCCTCTTTTCTTTTGTTCCACCAGATTAGTGCAATCAAAACGATGACAAGCAAGATGGCTATCCAGCCTGTCGGTGATTTCACAAAATCCGTCAGTATCTTGGTGATGGATGTCGTTGCTGGTGGCTTGTTTCTACATTTAACTCCAGACAACTTCGAAGCTTTCTCTGTGGCGTCATTTGCATATTCCCTGGCGTTCAGATAGCTGTTTCTGGCCTTGGTGTAATCCATGTTCCTGTAGTATTCAGAGCCCTTGTTGAAAGAGTTTATGGCTTCATGATATGTCCTGTTTAGTATATCAAGTTTCTGGAGCTGCTCGCTGTCTAGGTCTCCAGTGCAGGAGTAAAGCCTGGCTATAATTGGAGGCGCGCTGCTGTCTATCTCCTTGATTTTAGCCTCAACCGACTTCTGCAGGTCGCTTATAGTTTCCTCGCTTTGCTCTTCCTTGTAGTGGGATATAAGCTGGTTCACTTCGTTGGCTAAGCTTTCGTTGGATAACTGGACATCTAAAAAAGTCATTCTCCAGTCGTTTGCAGTTGTTTTCAGCCCCGGGAGCGAGCTTATGCCTGTTATACCAACTCCCTGGAGGAAGTTATGTATGTTGTCGCTTGTGGCACTGTCGTTGGTTGCGTTGGAGAGAATAGCATTGGCAGCCCTTACGAAGTCCTTCCTCTCGGTTTCATACTCATCGCCCTTGTCCGGTATCTGTGCCATTATCGTTAGCAGTGCTGAGAAGTTTCCCTTCCATGCGGATACATCATCCTCAGATGCAGGCGTTCCCATGAGTCTCTCCTCCATTGCATCCAGTTTTGTTATCAGGGATATAGCAGTTTCAACTGATGACTTCAGGGATTTAGTTTTGGCAAGCAGCGTGTTGGCCTTTCCTGCAAGGCTGTCAGGCAGTAGTGAGCTGTAGGTTTCTATGAAATCTTGCTGGCGTTTTACCTCACCAAGGAAACCATTCAGTTCCAGTTTTTTTCCGGTTGGGTAGTCCTTGGAGTCACTCTGCATGGCTATCCTCTTGAGCGTCAGGTGGATAAGGTAAATCTTCCTTAGCAGACTGTCGTTGGTGAGCACAAGTTTGCCATCAGAGTACCTGACCGGAACCCAGACTTGTTTCAGGCTGGATACATCGAACTCAACCACCCAGTATCTCTCGCCGTCAACTACTACCATGTTTGATGGGCTGCTTTTAGGAGTCGTTGGCAGGTCTGGAAACGTGAGCACAGCCTTTCTCATCGCGGTATCAAGAGTTATGTTTTCCTCTGCCTTTGAAACAGAGATAATGGTCACCAACAGGAGAATTACAAGCAGGATTCTTTTCATCGGGAAGAATTAGTGGGTGTTAATATAAAAAACTTTCATAAAAAATAAAGCATGTCAGGCGAACCATTGATTCACGAGGAAAAACCATTCAGGAAAGATTCCAGATTTAAGAAAAGGCTAGTGTTCTTTGGAATGGGGGACGGGACCGAGTGCGAGCTGCTGTTGAATCATAAGGCTAACAGGAAGGATTTGTCAGTGGTTGGTGTTGAGCATTTCATGGATGATTTTGCTAAGAAGTTTAAGGGCAAGGAAATCCCAAAGAATTTTTTTCCCCTGAAAGGAGACTTTGAGAAGGAGCCAAATTTATTTGAGGAAAAGAGCATAGACACAGCAGTTCTGAATTTCCCTTCACACCACAGCCTAAGCGATAAGACTCTCGAGAACCTCCATAGGTGGTTGAAGGATGATTCAAGTGTGCTTGTACGGCTATGGGGTGGAAAGCCTGATTGGATTATGGAGGAGGCAAATAGGAAAAAGCGCGAGGGTTTGATAAACTTTTTGAAAGAGAAGGGTTTTTCTGTTAAGGTTCTTAGCCAGGGGAAAAGGCAATCCGGAAGGACAATATCCCAACAGGAGGAGGAAATCTTCAACTATCCGTTTAGGAAGCACAGGACATATACGGTTATAGCTGCTAAGAGGAGAAAGAAATGATAAGGGTGGTTTTTGTTGAGCCGGAAACGCCAGGCAACGTTGGCTCACTGGCCAGGGCCATGGCAAACTTCGGTCTGGACGAGCTGGTGCTTGTTAATCCATGCGAGCTGAGGGATGATGGCGAGGCTCGTGCCTTGGCAGTACATGCTTGGCCCATAGTCGCTAACGCGAAGCGCATGAGCTTTGAGGAGGCAATCTCAGGCTTTGACAATGTTATAGGTGCTACAGCAAGAACTGCATCAGACACAAATACAACGAGGGCTTACATGACACCAAGGGAGCTGGCTGATGTTAGTAGGGACTTCCGGGGTGACCTATGCCTGGTTTTTGGGAGGGAGTCCAGGGGGTTAACCAGCGAGGAGCTACGGAAATGTGACCTGGTGGTGCACATACCCTGCTCGCCAGACTACCCAACTTTGAACATAACTCATGCTGCAGTAGTAATATTCTATGAGCTTTTTGCTGAAAAAAGTAACCCGCATAGGCTTGGAAGCCCCAAGCAGAAGCAGGAAACCATACAGATTTTTGAGAAACTAGCTTATTCACTTGAGTTAAGGAATCCAGAAAACGCTGTTAAACAGTTTAGGAATGTCATTTCAAGAGCATTCATCTCAGGCAGCGAGGCTAGGGGCATATCTGGCGTTCTAAGCAGGGCCCTGAGGGATATAAAATAAGCGGATATAGCGCAACCTGACGGTTGGAATGAGCATCGAAACATAGAAACATTTAAATATCCTACTCGTGAATATGAAATCATGGTAGATGGCCCCAGTTCTCAGATGGTTACACAAAAGCTAATAGAATCCTTGAAAATCATTAAGGAAGAACTTAAAGCTTGGAGAGCGGAAAGCAAGCAAAACCAGGAAAAGATAAGGGCTCTCGAATCGAGGCTTGCAGCGGTTTCCACTTCCGGTGGAACACCAGGCATAGCAGCTGCCCAGGTAGATGATTTGCAGAAGAGGCTTAACCAGCTAATGCTTAAACTAAATGAAGTAAACAAGAAGAGCGACCTAACAGACCAGCAGCTTAAGGAGCAGATTGGCAAGCTTAACCAGACTGTTATTGCTATGAGTGAGAAGATAGCCGAGGTGGGGAAGATAAAGGGAGCCCTACAGGCTAAGGGTGCTACACCTGCTGAAATTGATGCTAAACTATCCAGCTTGAGGCTAATGCTTCAAGAAATAGGAGATGGCTTAAGCCAGCTAAGCAGGCTTAAGATGGAGCTTGATAAACTTGAAACAGAAAACCAGAGGACAGCTTCTGAAGTTAACGACCTGAGAGAGAAAATAGAGCAAATGGGTGTAGAGGGTGGTTCCCCAGAGGAGGTTGATGAACTTCGTGACAGGATTGACGAGCTGGCTGAAAAGATAGGAAAGACCCTACCAACTGAGGCTGGACCAGAGTTCCTACAGAACCTTAGCAAAGAACTTCAGAAGTGGCATGAGGAGAGCGAGAAGAATGCCAAAGCTCTAGCTACTGTAAGAGAGGAGCTGGCTAAAATTGAGGGGCAGGTTTCTGAAACAAGCAAGCTCAAGCAACACACGAACAAGCTGAGAAAGGAGATGAAGGAGCTATCTGCTGAGGCAGAGCGGCTTAGGGCCATAAACAATGTAATACAGAAGCACAGTGAGGAAATAGAGCAACTTTACTCATTTGTTGGCAAGGAAAAGGTTAATGTGGAAGAAGTTGAGAACTCCTTGAAATCTCTCGAGAGCAAGGTTATAAGCTGGCAGAAGGAGAACAGCAAAAAGCTTAAGGAAACTAAGGAGCTTGAAGAGAAACTGAAGAGGATGAGGAATAAGGAAAAGTTATCCTCCTCAGAGATAAACGAGATAAAAGCTAAGATGGATGAGTTTGCGGTTGTGATTGGGAAGGTCTCGGAACTTGGCGAGATGGGGCCCAAATTCTTTAAGGATATGAAAAAGGAGCTTGATGAGTGGAGGAAGGAAACCAAACAGAACGCATCCAGGCTTTCTGATATGCGCAAGACTATCAATAAGCTGAGGGCCAAGATACAAAGCGCGGTTAAGCTTAAAGGAGAAGTTGGTGAGCTCAAGAATGAGCTGAGCCAGAGCATAAATGATACAATCTCAAAGTTTGATGAGCTGAAGCAGGCGATACTTAAGCATGGGGAAGAGTTTGAAAGTGTCTATTCCCTCATAGGCAAGGAAGAGCTTGAGATGGAGAAAATGGATTTCAAGGTGAAAAAGTTGAGAAAAACACTCAGGGAATGGCACAGCCTTAATGAGGAGAGTATCACCCAGAGCAAATTGCTGCAGGCAAAGCTTGAAGGCCTAAAGAAAAAAGTTTCTGGCAAGAAGGGGCTCCCAGTGGTGGTTAAGGAGCTTGAGGGTATTTCAAAAGATATAGAGCGGCTTAAGAAGGAAGAGAAGCGCTTAGAGGATATGGAATCAGAGATAGAGGAGTTAAGGAAGAGGCTGGAGGAGACACGGGAGATACGGGCTGAGATTCACGAGTTGCAGGATACCTTGTCTGCCATGACTGACAATATAAAAAGCTTCCAGAGCCTGAGGGCTGCCATAGTCAAGCATGCTGAAGAATTGAAAGAGATGCAGTCTTTGGTTACCATGGAAAGAACAGATGTCAAGCAGTTAGGGGCTAAAATTGATGGTAGCATAGCAGACTTCAAAAGAAAGATGAAATCCCTTGAGGAGCTTTCAAACACGAGTGTGAAGCGAACGCGTTCTCTTGCTGATAGGCTTGATAAGCTTGCCAAGAGGGTTGTTGGCAAGGAAGGCATACCTTCTCTTTCAAATGAGCTTCAGGAACTTGCTGATGAAATAAGGAAACTTGAGGAGGAGCAAATGGTCCTGAAGCAGAAGCAAAAGGAAATGGTTGCGTTTGATGACAAGATAGAGTCTATGGTCCAAAAGGCACTTCGTGAGGACATCTCGAAAAAGGAGCTTGAGGACCAGTTTGACAAGCTGAAGAGGATGAAAAAGAAAGTAGTTCCACCAAGTGAGTTATCAAAGGTGAAAAGAGAAGCGCTCAAGCTAGCGTCAAAGAGGAAGGCCACTAACTTCAACTATATGCTAAAAGAGTTTACCACCAAGCTTGCCAAGGCAAAGAAAGGCGAGCAGGACAAGCTATGGTCAGATTACAGGAAAAAGGCAAAGCAGATGATTGAGAAGATTGTAGACAAGGAGAAGAAAGGCCTTGAAAAGAAGGAAAACTCAAGAAGGCGCCTGCTGGTAACTAAAATGGAGCTTATGTCTATTTCTCTCGATAATGCTTTTGCTAAGAAAAACCTGAGGAAAGTCACCGAGCTCGTTGAAAGAATCGCCGAGCTGAAGGCGAGATTAAAGGATTGAAAGCAGATTTACATCCGAGCTCTCTAATTTTTCAAGTTCTTTCCATGTCCTGTCTATGTGTTCTTGTATCTCAGAGATTTGCTCATCTTTTAGCTGCTTGAACCTCTTCTGGCCTGTCAAATATTCTTTCACTGGCTTGCGGTTTGGTTTCATTGTAAGCTTGAAGTTGCCGTTTTCAACCTCATACAGCGCCCACATACCAGTTTCAACAGCTGCTTTTGCTACCTTTATGGTTTTAGATGATTCAAATCCCCATCCTACTGGACACGGTGCGTGCACGTGAATATATTTCCCGCCCTTGAATGTTAGTGCTTTCTTTATCTTGTTTTGGAAATCTTCAGGATATGCTATCGATGCTGTTGCTACATATTTCAATCCGTGGGCAACTGCAATCATTGGCACGTTCTTCTTCCACTCTGACTTACCGAAGGAGACTTTTCCTGCAGGACTCGTTGTGGTTGAGGCACCGAATGGAGTAGCCCCACTTCTCTGAACACCTGTGTTCATGTATGCTTCGTTGTCATAGCATATGTAAAGTATATTGTGGCCTCTTTCCATAGCACCACTCATTGCTCTGAACCCGATATCCACGGTGCCCCCATCTCCACCAAGGGCAATAACAGTAACATCCTTTCTGCCTTTCTTATCAAGGGCTTCCCTGACACCAGATGCCACGGATGCTGCGTTTTCAAACAGCACGTGAATCCATGGGACCTTCCATGAGGTTTCTGGATATGGTGTGGTTGTAACTTCCATGCAACCAGTTGCCTCACAGATGACTACGTTTTTCCCTGTAGCCCTAAGCATCTCCCTTATCGCAATAATTGCGCCACAGCCAGCACAGCTTCTGTGCCCCGGGGCAATTAGCTCCTTTTCAGGATCGTTAAGCTTTGTTATTTCACTCATTTGGGTCACCTCCCAGGAATTCAACTACTCCCTCCTTGTCCTTCAGCCTCTCTATGAAGTTTTCCACGTTTTCCTTGGTGACATCAATACCACCTATACCACCTATGACGTTGTTCACTCGTGCCTTTGACCCGGCAGAGTAAAGGACATCCTTAATCTCTGGGTACATAGCTCCTGAGTTGAGGCCAAGTGCAACGTTCTTCTCAAACACTATCACATTCTCTTTGTCTTTGAGGGCTTTAGCTAGTTCCTCCTTTGGGAAAGGTCTATAACACCTTACTCTTACAAGACCAACATCGTCCCTCTTATCCACGACTTCCTTTATGGTTCCGCACACAGAACCCATCGCGACTATGGCTATTGGCCGGTCATTTTTGTATTCCTCAATTATCCCATTACCATAACTCCTGCCAAACTTCTTTGCAAACTCGTCATGCACTTCCTTAACCACAGCTTTTGCTTTCATGACGTCCTTGCTTAGTTCCTTCCTCATGGCAGCGTATGGCTTCGGGTATGCAAAAGGCCCCATCGTCATTGGCTTGTCTGGGTCAAGGAACGCATGCTCTGGTTTGTATGGCGGGAGGAACTCATCAACATCCTTTTGTTCGGGGATGTCTACTGGCTCGTAGGTGTGGCTTAGTATGAATCCATCCATGCACACGAATACAGGCAGCAAAACTCTTTTGTCCTCTGCTATCTTGTATGCTTGAATCATAGTGTCAACTGCTTCCTGGTTTGTTTCACAGTAAATCTGCAACCAACCCGAGTCCCGTTCGGATATAGTATCCTGCTGGTCGTTCCATATGTTAATTGGAGCTGATAACGCTCTGTTGACTATTGTAGTGACTATTGGCAACCTCATGCCCGCAGCTGCGTAAACAACTTCATGCATTAGTGCAAGACCCTGGCTGCTCGTGGCAGTGAAGGCCCTGACTCCAGTAGCGGAAGCACCAACTGTGGCACTCATTGCACTGAATTCAGATTCGACAGTGATTAGCTTGGCATCTAGGTCCCCATCGGCCACCATCTGGGCTAGGTTCTCTGGTATGTGTGTTGATGGTGTTATTGGGAACATAGCCATGACTTCTGGCTTGCATAGCCTGATAGCATGGGCAACAGCGTTTGAGCCCTCCATAACCGTTTTCATTTCTTCTCAACCTCCATTTTTATTGCGTCGAATGGACACTCTTCAGCGCAGATACCACATCCCTTACAATAGTCCATGTTAGCTTGTGCCCCCTTCTCCTGGGTTATCTCTATTATTCCCTCGGGGCAGAACTTCGCGCAGATACCACATCTCTTGCATTTGTCACTATCAAATACAGGCTTGAATACCCTCCAGGTACCTGTTTTAGTAGCAGTTGAGTTTCCAACATCATAGATTATACCACCAATGGTGACTTTCTCTCCCATTCTTATCCCTCCTTTATCTCCTCATAAGTCCTTTTTATTGCTCTGGCGTTCTTTTCGCCAACCTCACCTGGATACCTCTCTTTTATCGTTGAAACCAGGCTATCTATATTTACAAGTCCAGTGACCCCAATTAATGCCCCCAGCATTGGCGTGTTCACAAATGGCTTTCCAATCTCTTCTAGGGCTATTTTAGTTGCATCAACTATCCTGACATCAACACCTTCAGGCAGGTCCGGCATCTGTGCCGTGTTGACTACAACAACCCCTCCTTCCCTCATACCTTCAAAAACATTTACGACTTCCATGAGGGTTGGGTCTAGCACCACAATATAGTTAGGCTTGTAAACCTGTTCCCTTAACCTTATGAACTCATCATCTATCCTCGTAAAGGCCATTACCGGTGCGCCTCTCCTTTCAACACCAAAGAACGGGAATGCCTGCGAGTATTTGCCTTCCTTGAATGCAGCCACGGCAAGAACCTCAGCAGCGGTAACCGCGCCCTGGCCTCCACGGCCATGAAAACGAATCTCTTTCATAAAAATCCCTCAGTTGCATCCTTATTAAGGCTCATGATACATATAAATCTTACTTTCCCCCTGCGCAGTTGTAACCAGTGTTGAAGCCTGTATGCTACTATTTTTTGGTGTCAGTTATCCTGCACTGTGTGCTTCCTCCTCCATCTTTTCCTACAGGAGTTATTATTTTTGAGAGATTGGAAAACATTTTAATATCCCCTGCCTAATACTCCTCATGGAAGTTGTGATAAAGGACGGCCTGGTGTTGCAGCCTGATTTTTCTTTGAAGAAGCAGGACGTTGTGATAGACGATGGAAAGATTACCGGGTTTGACTCTACAGGCATTGTTGGATATGAGAAGATAGATGCGAGGGGCAAGCTTGTCCTGCCTGGGATGCTGAACGCGCATGTACATATGGCCATTGGACTGGCAAAGGGCTTAGGCGTTGGAATTCCTGTAACCGAGATGTTCAAGAAGGTCTTGTTTCCGATAGAGGATGCCATGACCGACGAGCAGGCCTACCTTGGGGCTATGGTTTGCGGTATCGAGTTTATCCGCTCTGGATGCACGAGTGTCAACAACCTTGACAAGACCTGGTCAAAACCAGTCCTAAGGGTCATGAACGAGCTTGGCCTTAAGGGAACGATGGCTCTAGCTCTGAAGGATATTGACCTTAAAACAAAGGAGAGGACAGAGTGCGAATATATGAAAGAAAACGAGTGGCTCGTCAAGGAGCTAAGAAAAAACCCGCGCGTTAAAGGCCTTTTCGGTCTTGCAAATGAAATAGAAGCTTCCCAGAGTTTGATAAATGATATCAAGCTTGCTGCATCAAGGTATAGCACTGGTGTTCATTTGCATGTTGCTGAGTCTGTGGTTGAGAGGGGCTTTATCATGCAGAGTACAGGAAAAAGCAGCGTCAGGTACCTCTACGACCTTGGAGTCTTAAGCGAGAAGACTATAGCAGTGCACGCTGTAAATGTTTCCTCAAATGATATCCGCCTGCTTGGAAAATCGAAAGCCTTCGTTGTTCACTGTCCAAGTGCGAACATAGCTTTGGATGCAGGCATCGCGCCGGTTGAGGAAATGCTTGACAATGGTGTCAGGCTTGGCATAGGTGTTGACGATCCAGTTGCCACGATAAATGATGACCTGTTGAGGGAGCTTTACACAGCCTGGGTCTTACAGAGGACACGCGGCTTCAACCTGCCAGCCGAGCGGCTCCTTGGAATGGCATTTGGTGGGAATTCGCTGTCAGCTGGGGCTGCTGCAGATGTAATTGTAGCTGACTTAAGAAAACCGGTACTGGAAACCATCCAGCAGTTCATAATGGACTCACCGAAAATTGTGCACGTGCTGATAAATGGTGAGCCAGTTTTAGCTGATGGAAAATTCACTAGGATAAACGAGGAGAAAATTATGGAAAAGGCAGAGAAGGAGAGTAGGAAGCTTATATCATCCCTAGAATAAGCCGCCCTACCATTAGCACTAGTCAATTTCTTCCAGAATTATTTTTGAGAAGCGCACTGGATTCCTTTCCTTATATACATCAAGAGCCTGGTCTATCTTCCTTTCACTTCTTGCATAAAGCGTGAATAGCTTGTCGCCCTTTTTGACTTTGGTCCCCTCTTCAACATGTAAGTACATCCCAGCTTCCTTGTCCTGCGGCGCGCCAGCGGCTCTAACCACCGCAGATATGGCCCTATTGTTCAATTGGTCTATCTTGCCCTTCGTTGGTGAGGTTACAGTGTGTGTGTAGCTGCCAATCTCTATGTCATCTGGCTTTACTTTTGCATCCCCTCCTTGGGCTTCTATTATCTCTCTGAACTTCTTTTCAGCTTTTCCATTTGCTATGAGATCCATAGCAACTACCTTGCCATTGCCCCTTTCAGCCTTCCCACCAAGCTCAAGCAGCACACCTGCAAGCTCACAGGCCTTTTCCTTAAGCTCCTGTGAGACAGCATCACCGGATAATATCTTCAGGATTTCCCTTGCTTCTATTGCCGGGCCAATTGCCATGCCTATTGGGTGGTCCCCATCTGTAATCAAAGAATGGACAGTCATGCCTAGTTTTCCACCTATGTCATCAAACTTCTTCGCCAGGCTCACTGCTATTTTCTTGTTGAGGACTTTTGTACCATCACCTATTGGAATGTCAATTATCACATCAGTCGCACCAACTGCTTTTTTCTTTGCAAGTATGGAGGCAAGTAGCATTCCCTGTGGATCCAGGCGCAGTGGGTGCCTAACTTTTATTAGCTTGTCGTCTGCAGCAGCGAGGTTTACAGCACCTCCCCATGCAATGCAGGCTCCAACGCGGTCAACTATAGTTTCAAGCTCTTCTTTCTTTAATGAAACCGGAGCAATAACTTCCATGCAATCTGCAGTCCCTGCAGGGCTTGTTATGGCCCTGGAGCTGGTTTTTGGTATGGTGAGCCCAGCTGCTGCAACTATGGGAACAAGAAGCATGGTTGTCCTGTTGCCAGCAACACCACCAATACAGTGCTTATCAAAGACCCTTTCGCTTGAGAGAGATAAAGTTGAGCCTGATTTCACTATTGCCTCCGTTAGTGCGGTAACTTCCTTGTCGTCCATCCCCCGTATGTAAGTGCCTGTGACCCATGCAGTTAGCTCCACATCAGTTAGCTCCTCATTCATGAGGTCTTCTATTATCGCATTTATCTGCTGGGGGCTTAGGTTTTTTCCATCCAGTTTGTTCTTTATGTACAAAATAGAATCTGGCTTGTCTTTTGGTTGTAGAGATAACTTTTCACCTTCTGCTACTTTCAGCGCCTTGCTGGTTTCCCTGAATAAGCCTATCTCTCCCGGCTTTACGAAGGTGCTTGTAAGGTCAACTATTGCAGTCACTGAGCGGCCACCTGCCTTTTCAAGGGATATCCTATCAAGGGCATCAAGGTCTAAGTCTGCTGCGTCCTCCTTGTTAAGCACGGCTACCTTAACACCGTTTGTTTCTAAATCAGTTAATCTTGTTTTCATCTGGAATTGCATTAAATATCTACTCCATAAACTTGTTCAAGGCATCCTCGCCGTGCATGCCCACATGCACTCCCTTCTGTATGGCCTTCTCACTAGCCCAGATAACTCGCTCCTTCAACATGTCCTCGAATGAGTTGACGCCAGTTATTATCGCCATGCAGTCTTCCGTCTTTGCAACGGTCTCCTTGCTTATATAACTGCACGCTAGATAGCCATGCTCTGCCTGGATTATCAGCAGGGGTGGAGGCCTATAATCAAGGTCAATCCTAAACCCAATAGCTGCACCTTTGGCTGTTTCTATTATATCTGTTTGAATCATTTTGTCATCCCCCATTTCTCTCTCATAATCCTACTTGCCTCTTCAGTGTTTATTATCCCTTCTTCGCATATCAGGAAATCAACAAGCTCGGGCGGGGTGAAGTCAAATGCTGGGTTGTATATGCTTAAGCCTTTAGGCGGGGATTCCCATACCTCAGATGGGTCTCTTTTTTCTATTGGTTCCCATTCGCCAGCAAGTGTATCAGGGTCAAATTTGAACGTCTCACAGGCTGTGCATGTCATGGTCCGGGCTTCTTTGGCAGCCAGTGCTATCAGTGAGGTACCTATCTTATTCACCACGAATCCATCTGATGTCACTGCATCAGCCCCGAACATGAACAGGTCTATGTCATTCATTATCTTCCTTGCTGCAGAGTCAACTATCATAGTGGTTGGTATCTTCGCTTCAACAAGCTCCCGGGCCGTTATCCTTCCCTGAAACAATGGCCGGGTTTCTGTGCATATGGCCTTGAATTCCTTCCCATTTTCAGATGCTTTCTTCAATATGCCAACAACGGCAGTTGAATGGCAATGAGTCAGGACAGTGTAGCCATCCATTATTCTCCTTTCCCCTATCTCCCATATTCTTTCCTCGGCATGCTCTATCTCAGTTATGTATTTTTTCACAGTGCCGGATACCAGCTCTCTGGCGTCGCGTGTGCTAGATGCACTGGAAATACTTGCATCAACAAGTTTCAGCCCGTTCCTAAGTGCTGGCTCGGTCGAGCGTATGGAGGCTAGGCGCGTTGATTTATCCTTAATCTCCTTAATCAGTTCATCTATGTTTTTTGCCTTGCTTTGCATTACCTCTCTTTCAAGGGCTTTTAGTCCCTCTATGGCAACATTCGTGCCTGACTGTATCTCCAGGTTCTTTATCTTGGCTATGGTTTCATCAAAGGTCATAGACTAAGAAAAGCAGTTGAACAATTAAAAGTTTTCTATTAAATCAGAAGGATAACTCTCTGCATAACTCAACTCTTGGATAACAAGTCCTTAAACGAGTTTGCTACAAAGTCACTTTTTATCCATGCTGCTTCCTCGTTTTTTGGTGCCTTGGAATTCGATAAGAAAACCAGCGCATTGTTGTCCACTATTGCAATCCTGTGTGGGCTTTCTTTCAAAGTCACTTTAATACCACGACTTTCGGCCCTCTTAAGCAGGGAGTTGTATTCCCTCTTCTTCCTTGCAAGCCCTTTCTGGTTGCTAGTTATAACTATGTGTTGATTTGCATTTTTTATCAGTTCTCCAAGGAGAGAGTATATGCCTTTTCTACCTTTCAGTATGTAAACATCCTCTTCGCTTAACACTGTTGGAGTCTTGCCCTCAAGGTTCTTGGCGAGCCGTCCTTTCATTTCCTCAAGCTCTTCAAGCTCCTTGGTATGCTCCTCAATCTTCTGTCTTTTTAAGGATTCCATCGCAGCGTTTAGAGGCATGGCGATGTATGTGGTTGGCCTGGTTGGTTTTTCAGCAACGAATCCCTTCTTCAGAAGTTTCGAGAGAACATCGTAAACCCTTGGTCTTGGTATCTCTGCCATGTCGGACAGCTTGGTTGCAGTATTTGGCCCAGAGCCGACTAAAGCTAGATAAGTCCTTGATTCGTACTGGTTTAGGCCTATTCTCTTCAATAAGGAAAGTGCTTCTTTGTCCACGTGAACCATAACTCACTGCTCCTTTATAAGGTTTGCCCCTGATTAAACAACAAGGAAAAGAGCGTTTTCACAACTAATTGGGTACGAAAAGGTTTATAAACATGTGTGTGCAAAAATTATTACATGAGATGGGTTATTGCAATATCATTGGCAATAGTAGCTATTGCATCTATGGCGGCTGGCTCATGCCTGAACTTTTTCGTTCAGTCCGGTGAGCCTGTTGTGGTTAGCCAGAATTCTGTTGCCGGTGTCAGGGTCGGTGTGACAAATATCTGCGATTCAGCAGACTTTAATATATCTGTTAATTCTGATTTTCCTGCTTCGATAGAACCAAACCACTTTCGGCTGAGGGAGAGGGGGACACAGGAGTTGATTTTAAGTTTATCACCTGGTGGGACCAGTCCAGGGATTCACGAGGTTAAGATACTATCATCAAACGGCGAGGAAAAGAGCATATTCGTGAAAGTACTGAAAGGAGGAAATCCACTTGTTTTACACGCGCCAACTAGCATATCTTTTAGGGAAGGGGAGAAAGTCTCATTTTGGGTTGTCGTCGAAAACAAGGGCAACACTACCTTAAGCAACGTGGTTGTGATGTTCGAGAGGGATGGACGGAAGGGCTTTTACGATACCCCACTCAGCCTGCAACCAGGGGAGAGGAAAGCTGTCAAGCTTAACCTTGGAGATTTGAAGCTTGGGGTGTATGACTTCACTGTGAAGGCATTCACAGGTGACATATCAACCACAAGGGTAGTTACTGTTAAGGAAGAGCCGACTTATGTTCCTGTTTCAACTATCATAAATCTAAGGGAAACCAGCGATGGGTATGTTGTTGAGTATACCATAACAAACAATGCGGATAAGGAGCTTAAGGATGTGTTTGTAACCATTGAGGATGCCCCATCAGATTGGGAAGTCATATCACCACCCCCATTTGACCTTAAGCCCAATGAGTCCACATCAGTTGAGCTGGTTTTAAAGCACGGTGACCAGCCAAACGCCAATGTGACCATTTCTGTGTACTCTGGCCTTTCTCTGGTTTATGAGGAAGGGCTTGAGATAAACCAGGCAAGGCTCCATGGGATTACAGGATTGTTCTTAAAGGGAACTGCATTAAGCTGGGGTTTGTTCTTCCTGCTTCTGGCTGGAGTGGCCTACCTAATCTACCTGCATAGGGAAAAGCTGATGAGACGTTTATCCTCTAAGGCCTGAATCGCTCTATCTTGTAGTAAGTTATGTCCCCCTCTTTGTCCACCAGTGCATAAATCATCTTTTTTCTCACATTTTGTGCCAGCCTGACAGACCTTGAAAAGTCCTGGAAGTCACATTTGTATTCTTCGGGGACGGCATGAACTAGCCATATGGCGTGCCCTTCCCCCGGCCTGACACCCCTACCATAAATCCTGTAGTGTGTCCCGAATTTGAAGCCGGTTTTGACTATGAACCCTCTGGCCCTTATGTCCCTGTATACAATATACTTCAGCGGGAATACCTTGTCTTTTTTGGTAAAGAGCTTCATAAGGTCCTTAAATTCCAGCTTCTTCCCCTTTGGGTCTTCAATCACGAAATTCTTTCGTTTTTCCTTGAGGAACAGGGTTTCTTCAGGCGACAGCAAGACCTTTCCACCATGGTCCTCACCGAAGCCCCGCTCCAAAAGTTCTTGGATAACTTTCTCATCTGTTACCCATATCCTTCCTTCAGTAAGCAAAGCCATTTTAAAACCTCCTCTTAATTTTGTATCATTGCATTTAATACTTTAAACACTTTCAAGAACTTTAAGCGAATCCTTCTTTATCTTATTCATAATCTCTTTTGAACATAAAATGCTTATGTAGGAGTAGTCCCATTGTGCTTCCTTGAGCACCCTGGAGATTATTGAAACTTCACCCATATCGACTATTTTGTCCCCGCGCTTGACGTTTATCTTGCTTCCCTCAAACCATGGGGATGGTAAATACAACATAACCTGTTCTGGCTCGATTCCACAGTTTACTGCTATGTTCCCCTCCAGCTCCTTTCTCCTCTCCCTGGATAAATTTGTCAGCTCATGCCAGTTATCAAAGCTTTTTAAAGGCTTCTTGATGGCCTCCTTGAATAACTCCCTGTTCATAAGCCTGGATGCCATCTCACCGATGAATCCTTCCTGCTTGTTCAAAAAGCTCATGAGTGTCCAGTCATCCATAGTCACCAGGTCCTTTGCATTCAAAAGTTTTTCTTCAATTGCCCTCTCCACAGCCCTTACCAATAGTTCTTCAGCGGAGTATGGGACGTGGTGTGTGTAAACACCGGAGAACATCATAAACCTTGCAATCAGCATTGACTCTGCGACACTTAGGCCTTTTTCGTCTATCACTAGCTTGCCATCGACCAGTTTGGTTTTTCTTATTATCCTGTCAGCGTCGACACTGCCATAGGCAACCCCAGTATATTTTGAGTCCCTCAACAGGTAGTCAATCTTGTCTGTTCCAAGATAGCTGTGCACAAGCTCATACTCTGGCGAGTTCATCAGCTTCACAAGCTTCTTTGGTGAGTAGCCATTTTCAACCAGTACATCAGCCAGGTTCCCGGTCATTATCTTCTCGCGCGAGTGCCCCTCATGGTCTTTTCCAGTTTTCTCTTTGACTATCCCCTCAAGAGTGTGCGAGAAGCAGGAGTGGCCGACATCATGCAAAAGGCCGGCAGCTTCAAGTAGCTCATCGCTAATCCCATGGATTTGGCAGGCCTTGCGCGTCAGGTGGTAAACCCCCACCGAGTGCTCAAATCGCGTATGGTTTGCCCCTGGGTAAAGTAGGTTGCAGAACGCAGTCTGGCCAATACGACGAAGCCTTTGCATCTCAGGCGTGTCAATCAGCGCGTTGGCTAGGGGCGTTAGGCCGATATCACCATGGAGCGAGTCTTTTATCCAGCGCATATGTTAATTTTGTACATCATGGAATAAAAACTAGTCCTTCACGACAAACTTATCAAGCTGCTTTTTTGCCTGCTCGCGCTTCTTCTGGTGCTCCTTTAAGAATTTAGCAACGCGCTCGGCAAGTTCTTTCTTGCACTCACCGCACAGGAGCGCACCGCTTTTACAGGCATTCCTGCGCTCTTCCAGTTTCTTATCATCGTCCTCAAACAGGAATGCATAGTACTGGAATACACTGCAGATTTCAGGTTTGCCGCCGTGCTTTCTTTGCTCCTCGACAGTGGCAGCTCCGCCAGTGAAGGCTTTCATCACCTTGCGCTTGGCATCTTCCGGCTTATCCGTGGTGAAGATGCAGCTGTCTGGTATGCTCGCGCTCATCTTGCCCCCTTCGGCTAGCCCGGGTATGAATTTGGAGTGTATGGCAGCCGGCTTTGGGAATCCTAGCTTTGGAGCAACATCCCGTGTGATTCTCCAGTAGGGGTCCTGATCTATTGCAGCTGGTATAAGTACGCGGGTGTTTCTGCCTTTAAGTATGCTTGGGAGGAAGCATGGTGCAGCCTGCATTGCTGGATAAAATATCGAGCCTATGTTGCTTTCGTTCTTGAATCCAAAGACAGCTTTTGCAGTGGAGAAAGTAGTAAGCCTTGCAACCTTTATAGCTATTGGATAAAGCGTTTTAGCGTAGTCCGTGTCGGCGAATATGAATGTCTTTTTGGGGTCAAATCCCACAGCTATAACATCTAGTGCGTTTTCATAGGCTAGCTTATTTGTTTCTTCCAGTTTTTCCTTCTGCCCAAAGAGAAACTTTTCATCATCCGTCATCTGGAAGTAAAGCTCAGTACCAAACTTGTCCTGCAGGTACTTCGTAAATATCCATGGCATCAAGTGCCCAAGGTGTACTTGTCCTGATGGCCCTCTGCCAGTGTAGAGTGCAAATTGCTGGCCTTTCTCATACTCGTTTAGAATTATATCAAAATCACGGTGGGAGAAGAAGAGGCCTCTCCTCAGCATATAGTGCAGTTTGCCTGTAAGGCGTTCAACGCGCTTCAGTAGTTTTTCATCAATCTTCTTGGTACCAAAATCTTTCACCAACTTGTCGTAGTTGACTTCACCCTTCACTTCCCACGGCGTAACAACAAACTTCTCCATAGTTTTTACCATCCTGGCCTTGTTGGTTTTTGTCTTTCTCCCTTATGGGCTTGGACCAGCTTTGGTTTTGTTTCCTCTGTATAATCTATTGGCATACTAGGGCAAAGTTCCCTCAACTTTTCAAGTAGTGTAGCAATCTCTCCTTTATCAGCAGTTATGCGCATTTCCTTTGTCCCGTTTTTGTCAACGTACTTTATCCTGATAGTTTCTCTCCCTTGAATTTTGTTGTAAATACCACGTAACCAAGCTTCGTCAATTCTAAATTGCTGGATCTTACCTAATGGGAGAACAATTGGCGAGCTGCCTCTGCTTTCTCCTATTATGAGCCTCTTATTGGTGAGGTACAATTTTGTCCACCCGAAGGATTTCCCTACAATACCCATGTCCACTCCTTGAATGAGCTGAGCCTCTATGCTAGCAACAGTACTTGTTATGATTTCTTCATCCTTTTCAAGTTCCATACTCTCACTTACTCTTTAATTCCTTTTAAATGGTATCCCTTAATCTTGAAGTAGCCCGATAGAACACCAGCATCAATGAAACCATGAGCGTATGCCACGGCCTCCAGTGCTGTGGTATAGTTCCCCTTTTCGGCGTAGTGTTTTGCATCGTTGTAGTAGTCCCGTGCGAATTTAAGGAGCGCTTCCGAGGCGAGGCTGTCACTTACAACCTTAAGCTTTCCGAGTGCCTCTTCCGTATACGCAAGGCACTGCGTGTACTTCTCCTCACAGCTCTGGCCCATAGCTTAGTTTATACGTTTTAGCTTAAATATTGCTTTCTGATATAGGAAAAAGAGGCTTGTATAATAGCGACCAAGATAGTCCCCTATGCTGTATGTTGTCTCCTCACTCCTAAGGCATATAGCAAACAGTGGAATGGAGGGTATCCAAGATGGTTACCCATACTGCATGTTATTTTCTGACAGAAAAAAGGTAAAGGCGGGTTTTATCCCGCCTTGGTTTGAGAGCATCTTAACTAACAGCACTCTTGAATGCAGCTCCAGCTCTGAATTTTGGTACCTTTTTTGCTGGAATCTTCATTCTCGCGCCAGTCTGTGGGTTGACACCAGTTCTAGCGTTCCTCTTGGCCCTGTAGAAAGTACCAAAACCAACTAATCTAACTTCGTCTCCCTTCTTGACTGAGCTGACGATTGTGCTTAGCACGCTATCAACTACTTCAGCTGCTTTCTTCTTTGTTATTTTTTGCTCTCTTGCAATTCTTTCAATAAGTTCGCCTTTGTTCATTTATATACACCCCCCAAAAAGGTGTTGTAATCCCTCTTTAACCACTTCTATTATTTAAGCCTTTCGGATTTTCCCTTATATTCAGCCGTTCAAGGGCTTCTTTTTCCATGGGATGCAAATTTCCTGTAACTATAAGCACATGAGGGCCATCGCCAAAGTCCCGCTTCAGAAGCTCATCTGCTTTGCCGTACGCTATGCTAGGCTCTTGGCTCCCAGCTCGCGAGAGCACGACTAATTTCTCGGTTTTGAATGCCGGGCTTATCTTCATTAAGGTTTCTATCGCATGGTTTGGTGTCATAAGTTTTTCCGGTCTTATGTCCAGGAGAAGGAGAGTATGCAGGCCTCTTTCCTTGTTTTCCCTGACAACATCAAAAAAGCTTGTTGGCTTGTAATTGTCTTCCCAGAATACAACTGTTGCAGTCCTGCCGAATTTGTATATCTGGAGTCCAGTTTCAGCCACAGCCGAATAAATGGATGCGTTGTGGATTACCTTATAGCTAATGTTCTTCTCCCTGGCGCGGAGCAGCAAGTCCCAGTGAGTGGTCGCAACCAGTGGGTCGCCAGCAACCAGCAAGGCAATGTTTTTCTCTCTGGCTTCAGTTAGGAATTCAGCCTTTTCTTCCACAGCCTTTCTGTCAAGCTCGATTATCTTTTTGCCTATGGTTTCCTCCAGTTTCTCCTTGGTTGTGCCGGCGAGAACGCATGTGTAGCACTCGAGGTATGCTTTGTCACAATTCCTCACGGCTTCCAAACCCCTTAGAGTTATGTCTTTCTCATCCCAGAGCCCAAGCCCAATCAGATAAAGCATGTTACACACCCATCAATATTCTAAGCAGGTCCCTCGAACCAGGAGCAAGCCCAATCATCAGGACCAGGAAAAGGAACAGCCATTTCCAGTTGCTTTTTTCTTTGTCAACAGCGTAAACCACTAGAAACGCAAGCATTGCTTTTAGCGGTATAAACAAATAAGGGCTTACTCCAACTACCATATTGGTGAACACATGCTGTTCCCCATAGCCAAGCAAACCAACAGCTAAAGCAGTTGCAGATGCATCTAAAGATTGGCCAAACACAACAAGCGCGCCAGCCTGTGAATACCGCTTGGCCAATTTCAAGGCAAGCACCGTTAGTCCTCCTACAATCAGCGCAAGAGCTATTATACTGAAAAACTCGACCCAGTTCTTCCCATTTACCAAAGCTAGTAGCCAACTAAGCGAGGCTAAAATTATACCTACATTTCTAACGGTTTTGGTCCAGTCTTTTGAGAATCTCATGGCAGCAAGCATGAGTGCGAGCACGATAACCAGAAGCACCAGGTAAATGAAAGGCGTTATCAGAAGCAGAAGCCAGGGATTCGCCTGCCTTGCCGCACATCCTAGCGGCGCTTCCATCAGGTCTTCCAGAGCCCTGAGCGCGCCCCCGAAGAACACGAAAGGCACGAGAGCCCAGAACATCTTTTTATTGAATTTGACGTCTTTATCCTCAAAGACGCGCTTGAGCGCGATAGCGATTATTGCAAGGATAACTATGAACCCCAACGTGTTCACTATGTTGTAGCCAGAGCAGTCAAAGAGGGGCCTAACAAAATAATAATTCAAAAACCATACCAACCCACCAAACAAGTCCATGCGTTTTTATTTGATTTTGTTTTAAATAACTATGGATGGTGAAAGCAGTTTTTGTCAGGGCACCTAAAGAGAAAGCCCAGGAGGTTAAGGAAAAACTTAGAGAGAAGCAGCTACTGGATTCACGTTTTAATGTTAAGAGGGAAGGGGACTTCATACTTTTCCCAGTTAAGAAAGCCGTCCCGGGCTTTAAGACAGTTAGGGCAGAGGCTCATGAGAATCCTGTTAAGCCGCGCTCACTTAAGGAAGCCCTAGCGAAGGAGCTCTCTGACTCGGAGTTTGGGAAGCTTGTGAACAGCTTTGATACAATAGGCAGCATTGCTATAATCGAAGTCCCGCCTGAGCTTGAGTCCAAGAAAAGGCTCATCGGCAGGGCAATAATAGAAATCCACAAGAGCATAAGGACAGTGTTCCGCAAAAAAGGAGGCCGGCAGGGTGTTTACCGCATTGCTCCACTCGAGCTAATTGCTGGTGAAAATACTACTGAAACCATCTACAAGGAGCACGGTGTGAGGATGGAACTTGATGTTAGCAAAACCTACTTCTCGCCAAGGTTGAGCGAGGAGAGGAGGCGGATAGCTTCTCTGGTGCGCGATGGTGAAATGATAGCCGGTCTTTTCGCAGGAGTTGGGCCGTTTCCACTGGTGATTGCAAGGCAGAGGAAATGCACTGCTTATGCTGTGGAACTGAATCCCATTGCTTTTGAATACCTTGAAAAGAATGTGGAGCTGAATTCACGTGTTTTGAAAGGCCGTATCATCCCAATTCATGGAGATGTGCGAGAGGTTGCTAGGCAGCTCCCGCAGTGCGATAGAGTGCTCATGCCGTTGCCAAAAGGTGGCGAGGATTTCCTTGATAGCGCGTTCTTAGTTTGCAAGCCAGGTGGTGTTATCCACTTCTACCAGTTTGCCCCAGACAGCGACCTGTACTCGGGCGCGCTGGGCAAAATCAAGGAGGCTGCTAAGCGCGCCAGAAGGCGCGTTAAGGTTCTCAACAAGAAGGTAGTTAGACCATATGCACCTAGAGTTAGCCAGGTAGTAATCGATTTTGAGGTTGAATGAGGTTTTCATCTAAAAAAAGTGAAAATTATTTAAACAGATGCTGCATACTTAATGACATGGTGTTGGATAGAATCAAACAATATCTGAAGCCAACAGCAAGCAAAGGCGTTTTAACTCTACTCCTGTTTCTTCTGGCTTTCCTTTTGGCTTTCGTTATGCTCCTCATAGGTATCCCGATACCTCACGGCTTGTTGGTCCTGAAAGTGCTTGGACTACCAGTTGTCTTGGTATCTTTGTTTGGCTCTTCTGTTTCGCCAATCTTGATAGTAGTGTCTCTCATATTAACTATTCTTTGGTTATATCTTGTTTCCTGTGTCTTAGTGTATGTGGGTAAATGGATAGTTTCCATAAGGTGGACTCCAAGAAGGGTTGCTGTGTTAGGTGCTGTAGTAATGCTGGGTTTGGTACTCTATGGATTTTCAGCTCTTGGGTTTGGTGATATCTTCATCCCGGCTGCCGATGACAGTGGGGCAACACCCGAGGGAGTTGCATCCGTGGTCAAGGCAAACAACCAGTTTGCTGTCAATCTTTACTCTGAGATAATCAAGGACCCGCGTAACAAGGATAAGAACGTTTTCTTCTCCCCGTGGAGTATCTCAAGTGCGATGGTCATGGCATACGAAGGTGCCCGTGGACAGACGGCAGATGAGATTCACTCTGTTTTCTATTTCCCTGAGGATGATAAGGTGAGAAGGTCATCATTTGCAAGGATGTTGAACACAATCAACAAAGGCGGAGGCAAGTACGAACTCCACACAGCGAATGCCTTGTGGTTGCAGAAGGATTATCCGTTCTTGGAGAGTTACAAGAATGTGGTGAGCAGACATTACTTAGGTGAAGTAAGGAACCTGGACTTTGTGCACAACCCATATGGCTCGAGCCAGGAGATAAACAACTGGGTGGCGGGACACACGAATAACAAAATACAAGACATAGTTTCCCCTGACCTGTTTGAAACTGAGGATATTCGTGCCGTGATTACAAACGCCATGTACTTCAAAGGGAAATGGGCGCATCAGTTTGACAAGGCAGATACGCGGATGGATGATTTCACACTCGAATCCGGGGAGAAAGTGGAAGTTCCGATGATGTCAGTTGATGATGACTTTAACTATGCGGAGGCAGATGGAATTCAGATACTCGAGATGGACTATCAGGGCGGGAAGATATCGATGCTCGTTCTCTTACCCCTAAAAGAAAATATGTACAGTATGCACCGTCGTGTTGGTGACACCTCTTTCAATATATCCTATCTAGAATCCATCCTGACAGAAGAGAAACTCCAGGAGTGGAGGGGAAAACTTAGGAAAAGAGAGCTTCTCGTGTACATACCTAAGTATACCTTTGAAACGTCTTATTCACTTGTAGATTACTTGAAGAGCATGGGTATGAAAAAGCCCTTCTCCTTGTCTGGTGCAGACTTCTCTGGAATGGATGGAACGAAGGGGCTCTACCTACGTGATGTTTTACACAAGGCGTATGTCAAAGTCGATGAGGAGGGCACTGAAGCAGCCGCGGCAACTGCCGTTCTAGTTGCCATGGTTGCAGTGCCAGAGAAGTTTAGGGCTGATCATCCATTTATCTTCATAATCCAGGAGAAGAGCACAGGGAACATTTTGTTTATGGGAAAAGTTATGGATCCAACAAAGTTGAAGACCTAAGAAGGGCCAAACTTTTTAAATAGTTGTTGTTTATTTCTAATTAATGGTTGATAAGAAGGTTCTTGCGTGGGCCAAGAAGCAATTGGCCAGAGGCGTGTCAGTGGGAGATATCACCCGTGCTATGGTCAAATCGGGATACACCGAGCCAGAAATCGACGAGGTTCTTGCCTCTGTGTTCAAGGGAAAGAAGTAGCTATGTAGTCTAGGTTAGTTTGTTTTACAGTTGCCCCTATTTGGCCAGGCTTTCCCACAATATCTGTTCTGATGGGTTGACTTCGATTCCGCGATCGGTTATC
Source organism: Candidatus Iainarchaeum sp. (assembly GCA_021161465.1). Lineage (GTDB taxonomy): Archaea > B1Sed10-29 > B1Sed10-29 > WALL01 > JAGHAM01 > JAGHAM01. Next base: position 23,871 of record JAGHAM010000026.1, read on the forward strand.
TCAAATGGGTGCACCTGCTTGTTATGGTTTATTCCACGCATCTTCTTAATCAGCATACATCTAACCGGCGGGATGAAATACAGGGCTATCACACCATCAACGACGAATTCCTCGACACCAAATCTTGAGAACTCATCGCGCTTGCCCTCTGTTTCAGTTATCAGGATTGTCGTGCAGTCAAGCTTCTTCATCTCATCTATCAGCTTGAAAATGTTGTACCTTATCTCAGCTTCGCTTTCCATGAACATACCAATAGCAGTGGTCGAGTCAATCACCAGTCTCTTTGCACCCATCTCTTGAACCATTCTTTTAATCTTCTCAACTTCTTCATCAAACTTCAAGGCAAATTCTTTTGGGCTGAACATTCCAAACCGATAGATTTTAATCAGGTTGTCCTGCTGCATCTTGGTTATGTTCCAGTGGAAGCTCTTCATATTCCACCAGATGTTCTTTGAACCCTCTTCCAAGGTTATATATATGCCAGGGTCCTTGTACTGCTCCGCGCCTTTGTAAATGAACTGTGTTGAGAATATAGTCTTCCCAGCGCCGCTACCTCCAGTAACTAATATTGAGCTACCGGGCAGAAAACCGCCACCAAGCAACTCGTCAAGACCAGTTATACCAGTTGGAACCCTATCCATAAACTCACCATTAAAAGCGTTAGTTTTAAATTCAAATCCTTGTTATCTATAACCAACTACTAATATTTAAGTGTTTTGTATGGAACTTGACGAACTCGTCGACATGATTGAAAAGCCAACTTGGAAGGCACTTCTGGTTAACACGGTTAAGTCTGAGGGGATGGATCCATGGGATATTGACGTCACCATGCTGGCCTCAAAGTACTCAGATAGGATAAGGCAGATGCGTCTCAGGGACTTTAGAATTCCTGCGAATGCGGTTCTCGCGAGTGCGATTCTTGTTAGGCTTAAGTCTGACTCATGGCAGCTTCTGCCGGAGCAGGGGGCTATTGCTGATGAACCTCTGGAGGACTACCAGTCTATTGGGTTGTTTGATGGGATACCAGAGCTTGAGGTGGCCCAAAGAGTGACCACCAGAAGAGTAACTCTGGATGAGCTTATACAGGCAGTGGAGCATGTTATGGACAAGACCAGGAAAAAGGCAAGTAGGCAACGTGTTCCAGTGAAGGCAATGGAAATAACCATAGGAAAAAAAGAGGATTTCCAGAAAGTGGTAAACCAGGTTTACAGCCGTGTTTTGGAGAGGGTGGACTCCCAGGGCATGGTCTTGTTTTCGGACTTGCTTGTTGAGAAAACACGTCCAGAGGTCGTCAGGACACTGCTTTCTTTGTTGCATCTGGCTAATGATGGGAAGCTAAGCGTCTGGCAGGAGAAGGTCTTTGGGGATATATTCATTTCATTGAGGGATAGTTGATGAATCCAAAGCACATTGCAGAGGCAGCGTTGTTCATGAGTACAGAACCATTGTCTGCAACTAGGCTGTCTAAGATAATGGGGGTGCATTTAGCTGATGCAATGGCAGCCATGGATGAGCTCAGGAGCGAGTTTAACTCGCGCAATTCATCCCTAGAGATTGTGAAAACTGCTGAAGGCCTTTACAGGATGCAGGTTAGGCAGGAATTTTTACCCAAAGTAAAGGACCTTGCTGTTAGTGTGGATTTACCAAAAGCGCTCATACGAACTCTCTCATTGATAGCGTTTAAACAGCCTATAAAGCAAAGCGATGTGGTGAAGCTCAGGGGCAATAAGGCTTACGAGCAGATAGATGAGCTTGAGCAACAGGGATTCATAAAGAAATCCAAGAAGGGGCACACATTCCTTCTTGAAACCACAAGGAAATTTGAGGAATACTTTCAGTTACCAGGAAACCAGCAGCTAGAGAAGAAAAGTAGCACAGAGAAGCATAACTTTTTAAATAAGTGACGAGTATCCATAATTGTGTCAGAGGTTAGTTTGATTACAAAACTTTCGCTGGTTGGAATCCTCCTTTTGGTTGCCATAGTTGCAGTTGTCTTTCTGTCCCAGCCACAAGATTTGGGAAATCTCTCTACTAACACTAGTATGGAAACCTCTGTGCCTAATCCTACTAGTGGCTTAGGAACCGACAACACAACCAGTGGCACAGGGCAGCCAACTTATGGTGAGACACCGGTTAATGAGTCTGGCAATACAATAGCAAATACGTCCCAGGGTTCTGAGCCAACAGTGCCGGAAGTTTTGTCAGCGGATTACAACAAAACAGTTATTGCCGAGGAAGGTCAGGATGTGTTGTTTAAGGATTGCATAGTGAATGTTGCTAAAGTAGGGGAGGAGCCAGTATTAGAGTTCTCTATAAATGATTATGTTTCAAACTATACACTAAAGGAAGGCTCTTTTGTGATAGACTTTTTTAATGTAGACATAAAGAAGGCTTCAGATAATGGCGTTTCATTTGAAGTTTCTGATGCATCTAGAGAGGTGGAACCAGGATTCCTAGCAGTTGGTTTCCTTGACCCTATCAAGATTAATGGTACTGATGTTAGGATGGTCGTTACTTCACCAGGGACTGGAAATAATCCTGTTTTTATGGTGCTTGATAACGGTAAGCTTTACTCAAAAGATTTGGAATATGGGACTTCAATAGTTGCTGGAGACTACAACTTCACATTCTTGGGACTTACTGAGAGCAACGAAACACAGCAAGTTGTATTCAATGCAACCTTAGAGGGACACAAGTATCTATTCAACATAACTTCTGAGGTGAGTAAATGAGAAAAACAGCTCTAATAGTCATTTTATTAGCTCTTTTCCTTTTGGTTCTTCTTCCTCTCACTTCTGCCTGTGTTAGAGTAATGAATCCCTGTGGTGGTGGGTGTGGATCTGGCTGTTCGTGTGTGTGCGACTGTGCAGGAAATTGCCATTGCGATTGTGGACCTGGTAGGATTTGTGATCCCAATAAGTGTAAGGGCATTCTTACAATATCCTCTTGCGAGGACACTTGCCACGCGAAAGTTGAAACGTACCAAATGTCCTGTAATGTTCCTTATGTGGTAGCGTCTGGAAATCATGATGGAACATCCCCTTCTGTGTTTTTCGCTGGGCCGGACGCTTTCTTGAGTTCTACGTGTTATAGGACTCTTATAAGTGATGATACAATCAGCTGTGGGCCTAGAAGTTGTGTAAACCGTTTTAGGTTTTCTAGTTGCACTGGCCCATGTGAAGCGTCCTGTGGTGCTGATTCCCAGTGTGATGGTGTTATGCCCGGAACAGGGAATTGTGATAGCAATTGTCATTATGTGACACCTTCGTGTAAGAATATATGCACAGATTCATCGAATGGATTCTGCGGTGCTGATGAACATTGCTCTGGAGGAAATTGTATTGCTGGAGACTGTGGAACGGATAAATGGATTTATGGAAGCCCACAGTGCAATGGTGAATGCCAGATTAAAACGAGCAAGCAATGGAGAGATTATCATTGCAGCAGTGGTTCGTGTACCTATACTGATGGTCCCACTCAATGGGACTATGCCAACTGTGGTGCGAATACACATTGCAGCAGCGGCTCATGCGTAGCTGGTGTTGAGAGCATTGGTGCAGGCAACTGCCATGATGGAAAAGACAATGATTGCGATGGTAAAGTCGATTGCGCCGACCCTGATTGTGCTTCTGACACTACATGTTATTGTTGGGGTTGTGATTCAGCCAATAACCCCGTGAGGAAGCTCCTCTCAAGTTGTTCAGGAGGCTGCGGTAAGGGACCTTGCACTGGCTACCCCTCCAGTGTGGAATTAACTCATGCAGATTGCGCGCCGACACCAACACACACTAACCTTGTGGTTTCCAACATACAAAAAATCCCGCCATTCAAAACAGGCTCTAAGTCAACGTTCACTATAACTGTAAGCAATGAGGGGAATACGCAAAGTGGGAGCTATACAGTTAAATACGAGATAATAAACAGCACGGGTGACGTGATTAACAGCAGCATCGCAGCAGGAAACCCTGCTCTTCCAGGAGGGAAGTCAAGAAAGGCATTCAGTTTCTGGATACCAACTGAACCCGGTTTCTACACATTTAAGGTTACAGTCACAGATGGCCTTACTGGCGATACCAACACTACTACTACCAGCTTTTATGTTGAGGGGCAGCAAACTTTTTCAGCAGCTGAATACCCACCAATGGCCATACTCTTTGTTCTGGTGCTCATACCTACAATTGCCTATTTCTTTAGTGCAAATAGAAAAAAACTTAAAAAGAAGTAAAGGTAAAATTTCTGGTTAGCGGGCCTGTGGCTCAGCTTGGTTAGAGCGTTCGACTGATAATCGAAAGGTCCCCGGTTCAAAAAGAAGGGTTGCACCCTTTCTAAACCTGCAGGGATTGCTTCGCAATCCACTTTGGGGTGGAGAATCCGGGCAGGCCCATCATAGGGTTGCACCCTGTATAATTCCCATGGACGACTGCTGAAGTATTTGGGGTATCGAATATACAGGAAGTGCACACATTCCTGGCGCAAAGTCTGGAATGTAATTAGGGTGATAGTGGAGGGTACGCACGAATACGCAGAGGGATTCTTATAATTTATCCGTCTGTTTTGGGACTGATATTATCAAGGTGTTTTCATGAGGAACATAACAATAGAGCATTACCAAAGGCCGGTAACCGACCAAAAAATCGAAATCGTCGAGAGAAAAGGAACTGGTCATCCTGACCAGATTTGTGACAGTATTATGGATAAAGTCAGTGTAGCGCTTTGCAAAGAATATTTGAAGAAATGTGGGAGGATAATGCACCATAATGTTGACAAGGGTTTGCTCTCCTCTGGTTCAGTTAAAGTCCAGTTTGGGGGTGGCAAGGTAGAGGAACCAATGCTTTTCATCTTTGGTGACAGGGCTACCTACGAGTGTGATGGGGAAACCATACCTGTAGATGAGATAGCGATAAATACAGCTAAAGAGTGGCTCCATGAGAACATAAGGTTCCTTGACCCAGAGCACGTAAGATACCAGGTTGAGCTCAAACCAGGCTCGGCTGAGTTAACGGATATCTTTAACAGGCAGGATAATGGGGTGCTTGGAGCTAATGATACCTCAGCAGGAGTGGGGTATGCACCATTGACTCCAACAGAGCGCGTTGCATTGGAGACCGAGAAGTTCATCAACTCAAAAAAATTCAAGGAGGAGTTCCCTGAGGCGGGTGAGGACGTGAAAGTCATGGCCATGAGGCAAAACAATGATTTGCTTGTGACCATAGCGCTTGCTTTCGTTGACAGGTTCGTAAAGGACGAGGCTGACTATTTTAGGAAGAAGAGCGAGATAACTGAGCGTGTTATGGAATTCGTTAAAGAGAACCACGGGAACGACTTCTCAAGTGCGGATGTGAACATAAACACCCTTGATGTTAAGGGTAGGGGAATCCATGGGGTTTACCTGACTGTTACTGGCACTTCGCTGGAGGATGCTGACTCTGGACAGGTAGGAAGAGGCAATAGGACCAATGGTATAATAGCTTTCAACAGGCCGTCGACGATGGAGGCAGCTGCTGGCAAGAATCCAGTCTCTCACGTGGGAAAGATATACAATGTCCTCGCGCATAAGATTGCCAACAAGGTGGTTGAGAACGTTGACGATGTTGGGGAGGTTTACATCTGGCTTTTAAGCCAGATTGGCAATCCAATCGACCAGCCAGCGATAGCAGCTGCGCAGGTTGCACTGAAGGATGGGGTATCTCTGAGCTCTGTTGAGAAGGATGTTTTCCATGAGGTTGATGATGAACTTGCAAACATAGACAAGTTCACCATGAAGCTTGCCCGTGGGGAAATCCCAATATCCTAGAAGACTAGCATTCAATGCAAAATCATTTAAATAACGGATGAGTAAACCATAGTGGTGTTTTCCATGAATAAACTTCCGGTCTTGTTGATGCTTGTGTTTGCCATCTCCCCGGTTTTAGCTGTATGCGGGGACCACATATGCACCAAAGGTGAGTATGGCACTAGTTGCATTGACTGCAGGGCGCATGCCCCAGGAAAGAATTGGTGCGTCAATGATGGAATCTGCACCAATATAGAGGATGCTCACAACTGCGCGGATTGCCAGAGCAAGGGCGGGAGTTTCAGTGGTCTTGCAACTTTCACTTGGGGGTTCAGTGCACTCGCAATGGTGGCAGTGCTGGCCATTACGTTGTTCCTAGTGTACATAGTGTTCTCTGATAAAGTTAGAGCGATGAGAAGGACAAAGCTTTGATTTACACAAAATCTTTAAATTCTAAGCCTTCTTTTAATTGCCACTATGGGAGTCGACATAAGCGATATAGTCCCTAGCAAAACAATTGAGCTGGAACACTTGACTGGTAGGGTCCTAGCTATAGATGCTTATAATACCTTATACCAATTCCTCTCAATCATAAGGCAGCCAGATGGAAGCCCGCTAAAAACTTCTTCCGGGATAATTACTTCTCATTTAACTGGCTTGCTTTACAGAACCGTTCGAATGGTCGAGAAGGGGATAAAGCCCTGCTTTGTTTTTGATGGTGTCCCTCCAGAGCAGAAACACAAGACAATCCTTGAGCGCCAGAAGGTTAGAGAAACCGCTAGAAAGAAATGGGAGGAGGCAATAAAGGCTGGTGCTGAGAGGGAGGCCTTTAAGTACGCCCAGCAGGCTACCCGGCTTACACACGAGATGGTTAACCAGTCAAAGGAGTTGCTTGACGCGCTAGGGATACCATACGTTGAAGCTCCAAGTGAAGGAGAAGCCCAAGCCTCTTATATGGCTGCTAAAGGTAGCGTATGGGCAGTTGGCTCACAGGATTTTGACTCACTGCTTTTCGGCGCGCCCATCCTTGTTAGAAATCTTGCTATAACAGGGAAAAGAAAGCTTCCTAAGAAGGATATTTACATAACTGTGAAACCGGAACTGCTTCGTCTGGACGAGGCTTTAGAGCATTTGGGCATCACCAGGGAACAGCTGGTGGATATAGGTATTATAATAGGCACGGATTACAACGAGGGCATAAAGGGCATTGGTCCAAAAAAGGCGCTTGATTTGGTCAAGAAGGGAAAAACAGCGGAGGAGGTCTATGAGGAAGCAGGCGGGGAACTGCCGGACATACCTGTATTGCGGTCTTTGTTCCTTAAGCCAGAGGTTGTTGAAGACTATTCGATTAAATGGGGGAAGCCAGATGAGGGGAGACTCTTTGACCTGCTCTGTGGAAAGTATGAGTTCTCCAAAGAGAGGGTGGAAAAGGCTATCGACCGGCTCAACCAACATTTAAACATTAAGGGAACACAGTCCAGGCTTGACCAGTTTTTTTGAGGTGAGGATATGAAAAAGGAATTTGTTGAAAAATTGAAGAAAGCCTTCCTGCACGGAGATGCAAGGGGGCTTAAGGAGATAAGCAATGAGTCTGCGGAACAGGCTGTTCTGTCTAGGGACAAGGAGATGGTCTTAATCTCCCTGGTTTCGTATGCCCTCTATAAGATGCTAACGAAACCGCATTATCATTATGCTCCCGGGTGGAGTGATTTTGTGAAGGAGGTCGTAAGCCACCTTGAGCTTTGCATAAAAGACCCACGGGCAATACAGGAGGCACTTGGAAAAAGACTAATCGAGGACATAGCAAAGATGGACAAGCTCCATGGGAGGTTCATGGGGGATTTAATAGAGCGAGCCCGGGTCAAGCAGGCGTCAAGAGCCTATGCCATGGGTCTTTCATTGGATTCAGCTGCTGAGCTGACAGGGGCGGATAGATTTAGGCTTTATGCTTACATAGGTCGGACTAGGATACATGAAGAAATACCAGCGAGAAGCGTGAGGGACAGGTATGAGCGCGCCAAGGAAGTGTTAGGATGAGCCAGATTGTGTGTGACTCCAGCTCCATAATCTCGCTTTCTGAGAACTGCTTGCTTAACCTTTTGCCGAGATTCAAAGTGGATTTTGTTGTCCCGAGAAGCGTTGAGAAAGAGCTGGTTGATAAGCCGCTGAGGGTTGATGAGTTTGAGTTTAAGGCGCTTAGGCTTAGAGAAGCTATAAATGAGGGTATAATCCAGGTTAAGGATGTGCCCGGGGTCCATAAAAGGGCAGAGCAGATACTTGCTGAGGCCAATTCATTGTTTACACCGAGAATCAAGATACTACATGAAGGTGAGGCTGAGTGTATGGCAATGCTTGAATTGACCGATGTAAACACACTTTTGGTTGATGAAAGGACCACACGGCTGATAATTGAGGATATAATTGCACTTGGAAATTTTATACAAAGCAGGGCTTCGTTCAAGCTAAGGATGGATAGGGAAAAGGCAATGGCACTGCAGGAGAGGTTCTCAGATGTGACTGTACTGCGCTCCACGGAGTTGATTGCTGTGGCCTATGAGAAAGGTTTACTCAACAACCTTGGGGATGGGCACTTGCTCCACGCTAGCCTTTATGCCTTGAAATACTCTGGTTGTGCGATAACTAAGGGAGAGATAAAGGAATACTTACAGCTACTGAAGTAGCAGTGGCCAAGGGCTGCAATGAATTGCTAGTTGGCATCAATCTTTTAGTTCTTTTCATATTGGTATGGCAGAGTTAAAGGCGTGCTACAATGCGTGCTAATTGGCATAACAATCTTTTAGTGGTTACGTTATCCTTTTATAGTTCATTTGATTTTTAAGAATGGGATTAGTGGTAATTATCCATTACCATTATGCTATAATTAATTATGAGGGTGGGTTAAATGAAAAATAAAATTTTGTTCGGAATTCTTTTAAGTGTTTTGTTCGTGCTGTTCACTGTGACAGCAGGGGCAGATGTGGGCTGTAATATAACCTTGGGTTCACCAGCTGATGACGCATGGACGAATGATACCACACCATCATTTAATGTTTCTAATATAACTTGCTATGGTTCAATGCCAACAAAGTGCTATGTCCTCATGAACGGGACAGCAAGCGGTGATAATTCGACGAGCATAGCAAATAACACAGGTTTTTCAATCAACGCAAATACCTCTGGATACACTGGTGATGGAGCATATTTGTGGAATATCACATGTACGAACGCAACTGGCGGTGGGTTTTACACTAACACATCTGCCACGAAGATTTTGAATATCGATACAACCCCCCCTTCAGTCGCCATAAATACACCAACACCAGACTGGTACAACTCTGATTTCGTGGTAAATGCAACTGTGACAGACTCAGGTTCAGGTGTTTCAGCAGTGTATTATAGATGGGAAAATGCAACCACCAATCTTACTGATTGGATATCAATGTCCAATTCAGCGGGAGACTACTGGAACGCGACTGCTAGCATTAGTTCCTTCCCTGATGGAAACTACACTATCAGGATTTTAGCAAATGATACCATAGATATAGGAGCTAATATCACCAATAGCTCAATGGCTGTTAATATATCTCTTGATACAACTCCACCAAACCTGAGTGTTATCTTACCCCAACAGAATGCAAATATGAGCGTTTACCAAACAAATGGTAGTTTCTGGATAAACGGTAGTGCCTTTGACACTGGGGTTGGGATGTCTAACGTTACCACAAATGGTACCACCAGCGATGTGAACTATACTGTAAATAGTGGTAACCTAACTAATTGGGCGTTCTTAAACCAATCTGATCTTGCTGAGGGCACTTATGCCATACTAATCAATGCTACTGACAAGCTTGGAAACCCCAATACTGCTGTGGTGGTCTTCACAATCGACAACACACCACCTAATTTCACCCAGGCGTCTCCGAGCTGGCCTTTGATTGCCCCGGCCATGAGTGATGTTTTCAGAGGAAATACTTCTGTAAACATCTCAGCCTATGATAACATTACAGGAGTGAGGTTCATAACGTTCTACGTTACGTACGATAATGGCACCTTGGCTGATGGGCCATGGAATATGACCCTCTACGCTGGCGATGCAAATCAGGGCAACTGGTCAATATACTGGGATTCAACCAATGTTTCTGATGATTCCTACCAACTCTGGTTCAACATCACAGACTACGTTGGGTTTGTAGTTCACGCACCAGTGGGCCCATTTATGGTTGACAACGATAGATTAATACCTTCAGCAAACACAGATTCGGTTATCGTTGGCCCAAATCAAACCATAACTTTCTACGCGAACTATTCACACGTGAACAGCAGCAACATGATTGAATACATCAATGGTAGCTGCAACATTTCAATCTTTGACAACCAGATGAACATTATCAATCAACCAATGACTTTCAATGGGACGGTGTACAACTACACGAATACATCTGGCATCAATTTCAATGCTTCTGAAATGCCAGCCTACCCGCTCCATTATGTTATAAACTGTTCAAACGCATCATACGAGAGCCTCCAGGGGGACCGCACGGCATTTCTAGTTGCACCAAGATGGATGAATGGAACAGTGAAGTATTTGAATGGGGCTACAGTTCCAAATGTCACTATAACCGTTACAGAGAACTCTGATCCGGGTATGGAGGCGTTTGGTTTATCCCCGTGGACAAGAACGGTTAACAGCAGTTCTGGTGGGCAGTTTTCGATATATTTCAATGACACTACACCAGGCGAATATCTCATACAAGCTGTTAAATACAATGGCAGCGGAGTTGCAGAGTACACAAGCCCGATAATCCCACCAATGCCGATGCCATTTAACAATATGACCAATCTTACCTTCTATTTAGTGAATGCGTCGACGATAAAGCTTAGTGCAGTCAGGAATGGGCAGAATGCATCCATAAGCGGAATGGTTTTCGTGCAGTCGAGCATTGCTGGCTTCAGTATGGTTATGCCAGTTGCTTCGTTCCAGCAGACATCCAGTGATGCTGGGAACATTGTCAATATTGTGGTTCCGACTGGAAGGAATTACACAGTAAATTACTGGACAATGCAGTCTCCACCAGGGTACTTCCAGATAGACGCATCTACGCCTATGGCTATATACGATAACTCTTCATATGCTGGGCCAGTGTATGGTGGTTCTTCCGGCGATCCTATCAACTTGAGCTGGGTTCCTGTAACCATTAATGGCACAGTTTCGAATGGAACTACTAACTGTACGAACTTTACTGATATTGTGGTGCACCTGTATGTTATGGATGGGAATGTGCCCTATGATGCAATAATGTGGACCAATATAACCCTCAATTCAACAACAGGGTATTATGAGGCAATGCTTCCATCGGGCTCAACTTATGAGATAAGTGCCTATGGCCATGATAACAATGGCCATTATTGTATGGGCAGGGATAGTGTACACCTAACAGGGCCTACCGAGAAGAATATAACTTTGCGTCCGTTGTATGGTGATTATAGGACAGATAATGTTGTCAATACCAGCAAGGTTAGGTTCTTTGTGTATGAAGATACAAACAACAACAGCCAGTATGATTCGTTTGAGAACGTGACTGGCGTCTTTGCGATGGCCAACATAACGTATCCTGATGGTGACTCTGTTATGATACATCATCAGGCACAGGACACACCTTACTTTGACCTGAGGCTTCCAGTAAACAGTTCAGTTAGTTTGATGATGATGTCCCCAAGATTCTCGCCCAGGCAGTACACTTATGCTTGGAGCGACATAACGGGGAGTGCTAATGCCTCCAACAATTATACAATCTATATACCAGTCGAGGACTTCAAGTTGGAGGACCCAAATAGCGGTCTACAGTTCCAGAATATAACTATTGGGTTCTACACCTATCTTGATGCATGTAAGGTTCCAAATCCATCTGCTAGTTGCTTGATTGAACAGTTTGATGTGCAGGGTGGTTTCGACCCGATGCAGGCGATGATGGCAGGGAAGGTTAATGTGAGAATGAACCAGTCCTCTGGGGTTACGGTGTATTATATAGGAGTGGATATGGTTTCATCTGGTCCACCGGATGCCCAGATGAGCAACCAGTCTGTTGACCTTACATCAGGCAGCACGCTTATGCAAGCATGGAAACTGGGTTCAATGGCACCGCGGGTATACGATTATGCAATAGTTGGGATACCTTACGATGGCAGTGCTATAAATGAGAGTTTCCCAATGACAATATCCATCCCAGTGTTCTATGATGAGGATTGGAATATAATCTGGAATATGACGACCGATACCCTAGCTGATGTGCCTACCTACTACCTAGATTACAACTCATCCACTTATCAGGCATACATAAATGGTACTGGTGTGACGTGTAACGCCAGTGATGAAAATCTCACAAGTTCGCTTTGCTACTGGGATAAGACTAACAACTATGTCTGGTTCAAAATACCTCACTTCTCAGGGCTTGGCCCAATGACGAATTCAACACCAATTGGTACTCCACAGATTACACAGTCAAGCCCGACTGATGGGGCAAGCACTACAGACACAACACCGACTTTCTCATTTAAAGTGAGTGATACTGATGACTCTACGGTGAATTGTTCAGTGTATGTTGACGGTTCGGTGGTTGGCAACAACTCAGCAACTCCAGCGGATGGCACATCAACGACATCAATAGTCTCATCAAGTGCCCTAACTACAGGTTCTCACAGCTGGTACATTAAATGTTATGATAGTGGTAGTAACTCAGGACAGTCAGCTACCTGGAGCTTTACGATAACAACATCTTCAAACCAGGGGAATGGAGGCACAACTGGCGGTGTTGTAACGACAACACCGGTGAATCCGTTCCAAGAAACATATGAACCTTCGTTGACAAATGAATCGGATATTGTGGATTTGATTAACTCAGATGAGAATGTGCAGGATGCCTTAAAGGAGGCCCTTGGTGTTGAAGAGCTGGATAATGACACTATCTCAGCGATTGCCAATGTTTCCGCAGAGGTTGCCAAGCATGCAGCAATCAGCACGTCAGTTGAACACGTCAATGGTAAGTCTAAGTTGACGCTAACCGTTGATTACACAGGAGATAAGAACTTAACAGGGGTTGTGCTGGTGTTTAGTGTGCCAAAGAGCTTTGCTCAGTCCTCTGATGAAATTACCGTGGTTACAGAGCCATCAATTCCATCCAGCAACATAGTGGTGATACAATCTGACCCAGTATACTCAATAGCCGTGGATGAGTTTGATGCTGGTACGGCGTTCAATGTATCATTCCAGGTTGACAAGATAGTCAATAGGGACACAGTCAAATCAGATTTGCAGGAGCCAACAATGTTGGTGCAAGGTTACGCTACGCAACCAGAGCCGTCAGAAACAACTGGAGCTGTTTGTGGAAACAGTGTAAAAGAGGAAGGTGAGGAGTGTGATGGTACGGATGGTGTGCCTGATGGTTACAAGTGCACCGATAATTGTACTTTGGTTCCAATTGAGGAAACACCACAGAACATTACAGTTCCGCCACAACAGCAGCAGGAACAACAAGAGGAGGAAGTTGAAACCGGAGGCATATCGCTCATAATGACTCTTGGTGTTCTGGTTATGCTGATAGTTATAGCTTTGTTTGTGGTGTTTATGGCCACCTACATAAAACCAGGAAAGCCCGGTAAGATACACAAGAGTAAACACAGAATTAAATTATGAGGATTGCTGGTTGGCTTCTGCCAACCTCCTTCTCTTTTTTAGTGCTGGACACACAAACCATTATAAAGAGTTGTTACCACAAAATAGTTGAAATTGGGGGCCAATATTATGCGAAGTAGATTTTTAGTGATATCTATATTAGTTTTGTTGTCATTCGTTTTGATAGCATCAGTAGCGAGTGCTCGTGTTTGTGAGGGTTATCACTCATCGGACTGTGATGATGGGAATCCATGCACTATTGATGTCTGTAGCAGTGGCCACTGTACGCATGAGTTGACCAACGGAGCAGAGTGTTATGCAGATAGTCAATGTGGCCAAGAAGTATGCAACTTGAACACATGTACCTGTGGAGATACTCCAACAGAGTGTACTACCTTGGAGTTCACGCCGGATTATGGTGAAGACACTACTGATAATCCAAATACATATATATTGACCTCCTCCGACTTACAGAAAGTTTCTACTAGTGACGATACTTGGTATAAGACTCGGAATTACTGGATTTCAAGCTATTATAGTAATAGATATATGTTGTTTGATTTTTCCCCCAATATCCCTTCTGATAACACTGTTCACGATGTAACACTTTACATGGAGTGGAAAACTGGTTGTTACAACGTACATTATGCAAGAGTCCTAGTTTGGGACGAGAGCGCAAACGAGTGGGTAACACACAATTTACCAACTCCTTCCAAGACAGATAGACTGGATGTCATTGATTTAAGATCATATATAACGTCCCCAGATGACCTAAATAACGTTAAAATAAAATTCCAAGCCCATGATGGGTATACTGGAGGACATACTTATTACGATCTTGTGAAAATAACTGCGGTTGTTTGTGAACCACAACCAGTCTGTGGAAACGGTATCATAGAAGAAGGCGAGGAATGTGAAGCAGATGCTGATTGTGATGATGGCAATTCAAACACTGTTGATTCATGTAGGGAATGTACATGTGAGCACAAGGAGATAGCATGTGATGCTCGGTCAGTTGGATACTGGAGCAACAACGAAGGTTGTCCAGATTCTAGTTACTGGGCAGACGAAATAAGTGAGTTGTCAAATAATTACTTCCATGGGGCTTTCCATGACATATCTGGAGAAGAGATCTGTGAAACGACAGATATCTCAAATTGTCCGTCAGCTAATCAGTTGGAAGGAAAACTCTGCAGGGCAAAGGCCCAGGCACTTGCAGTTGAATCTAATCTTGTTAGCGGAAGACTTACTTTAGGTGCTTCACTGGCAGGTTCCGATAATGGCGATGAAGCTTTCGATAATTTAGGTTTAGGGCCCTCTTCCACTATAGAAGATGCAATGCTTGCAGTAGAGGAAATAATTTTAAACGGTAGCCACACCAGTGGTGAACTTACTGATGCTGCTACTGTTGCAGAGAGGATAATCTCCTTCTATGAGGATGAGAACCCTCAATATCCAGAATGTATTTACACAAGCTGTGGTGATGGCTATGTTGGCCAGGATGAGGAATGCGAATTACCTGATACTGACAACAACACCTACTGTGACCAATCCACAGAGCAATGTGCACCTGGAACCAACAAGACCCAATACAGGGATGCATATGGCTACTGTGATGGTTCCTGTGGATGTGTTGATGACC